>NZ_SSTC01000034.1 GCF_004801855.1 Pseudomonas sp. A-1
AGCGCCGGTGCGCTCGCCGGCGCGACGGGTGCGCTAGCGACGGCCGGCAGCGGGCGGGCCGGCGGCGACCACAGCGGCGCCAGCGACTGCGCGCCCAGCCACAGCAGACCGGCCAGGCTGACGGTGGTCAGGCGCAGCCAGGGCGCCAGCAACCCGTAGGCCAGCAGGGCCAGCAGGACGCCGGCCAGCGACCGCCAGTCGAGGAAGCGCCCGCCCAGCTCGAGCAGGTAGGCCGGCGAGAAGTCCAGCAGCGCCTGCAGGCTCTCCAGCACCCGGCCGACCGGCGGCAGCCAGGAGTCGTGGTAGAGCAGCGCCAGCCCTGCCGGCAGCGCCAGCAAGGTGCGCAGCAGCGCCGCCCCGCGCGGCAGCGGCAGCAGCAGCACGGCGGCCAGCAACAGGTTGGGCAGCACCTGGAAGTTGAGCATGCCCTGCCAGAGCAGGACGAACTTGCCGAGGAAATACAGGTTCCATGCCCCCAGCCCCGGCCAGCGCAGCGCCGCCGTGGTCGCGCCGCCGCCGCTCACCGGCGCCCCTCCCCTGCCGGCCGCCGCCGACGCGGCGGATAGGCACGCAGATGGCGCGACGGCAGGAAGCGCAACAGCCGGCCGGCGAGACGGCGCAGCAGGACGAACGCCAGCAACGCCAGCGGCACGCTCAGCAGGGCGGTGACGCCCAGCAGCTGCCAGAGCTGCTCCGTCCTCATGCCACCGACTCCAGGGCCGGCCGGCCGATGCGCACCGGCGTCAGCCGTGCGGCCGGCGCCGGCGCGCGCTCCGCCGCGAGCAGCGCCGGCAGGAGCTCGGCGTCGTCTGCGCCCGGTGCCATCTCGTCGACACCGGCGAGCAGGCGCCGGGCGGCGAACAGCTCGCGCCACGGCAGGCGGAACAGGTTGCCAAGGGCACGCTCGAGGGCGTCCAGCCGGCAGCCGAAGAGGAACAGCCACAGGTCCCCGCCGCTGGCACAGGCCAGGTCGCCGGCACGGCGCAGACGGCACTGGCCGAGCACCTGGGTCAGGTTCAGGCCTTCGGCCACCCGCAGGTGCAGCAGCAGGTGGCTGACCTCGCCGTGCCGCTCGGCGGCGAGGATGCCGCCGACCAGGGCCTCGAACTCGCGGCGCGGCAGCAGGCCGCGCTGCGCCGGCGGGCGCAGGCGCGCCAGGATCGCCGGCAGATCCTCCGGCAGGGTGCGCGTCCAGCGGTGGCCGTGCAGGCTGTCCAGCAGGGTGAGGAAGCGCGACAGGCTGGTGCCGCACGGCACGATCAGGCTGGCACCGCAGGCCAGCAGCAGTTGCTCGTCCAGATAGCGCAGGCAGGGCGCCATCTCGCGCACCACCAGGCGCAGTTCCCGGCCGCGGCGCCGCCGCAGGTGGTGGAGGTGCTCGGCCAGCGCCCCGACGCGGGCATTGTCGTCGAGGCTGAAGATCACGCAGGCGGCCGTAGCGCCCTCGGCGGCTGCCAGCAGCGCCGCATCGTCGTCGAACAGCCGCCAGTGCGCGGACAGCGGCGGCGCGCCTTCGAGCACCGCCCGGCGGGCCAGGTGACGGTACTGGTCGCTGGCCGCCGCCGGCACACCGGCAGCATCCGCCGCCGGCCGGGCGACGAAGCCGTCCGGCCGGCGCGCGAGCGGCATCTCGCCGGCGCCCTGGACGCCGAGCGCGTTGCGCCAGTAGTGCAGCTGGTAATGCGGGGCGCCGCGACTGTGCAGCAGCTGCGCCAGCCCGGCCAGCGGCTCGCTGCAGCCCTGCAGCCGCTCGCACAGCATCGGCGCGCCGGCGTGGCTGAGCACCAGCAGGGTGCAGCCGTGCTCGGCCAGCCAGGCATGCTGGGCGGCGCACCAGGCCTCCAGGCGGCCGGCGTCGAAGGAATCCCAGATGCTCGCCGGCGCCAGCAGCAGGATCGCCATGCCGCGCGGCGCCCGCAGGCGGCGCAGCTCGCGGCCGAGCACGCGCAGGACGCCGGCGGCGTCCTCCTCGGCGAAGGCATAGGGCCACAGCGTGCCGGGGCCGCGGTCGGCGGCCAGCCCGTCGAGCACGCCGTCCGGCGAGTCGCCGCAGACCACCAGGATCGCCTGTGCCTCGTCGGCCATCCCGGCCAGAACCTGGCGGGCGAGCAGCACGGAATCCTCCGCCCGCTCCCCCGCCAGCCAGTAAAGCGCTCCCTGCCGCATCTGCATCCATTCGTCCCGCAGACCCGGAACAGCCAGGGACATCATGCCCACTGCCGCAACCCCCTCACGAAACTCCCTGCACCGACTCCGGCGGTGCGCCCTCGCCTGCTCGCGACGGGCACCGCCAAGTCCGCCAAACCAGCGCAACTCGATGAAAATGTGAAACGGCGCATCTCGCGCACGAACGACCGTCGTGCGCTGCGCATGACTGCAAGGCCTGCGCCGCCTGCCTAACGCCCGGCAGACGCCACTTTATTGACGATTTTTATGCGAAAAGCATCACGCTAACACCGGCATTAAATCGCAATTTGTTTGCTCGATCCAGACGATGTCGAAAAAATGACGACCAGTCCCTTGCAATGCCGCAAACACCCTCACCAGCGCAGGGGCCGCCATCGGCGGCGCCCCCTGCGCGGCCGCGCGCCATGGTTATAATCCATCCCTTTGCGGCCGCCCGTCGGCCACCTTCTCCCGCAGTCGCAGGAAGTCATATGGACAGCATCAACGCCCGCATCGCCGAGGAACTCGGCGTCCGCCCGCAGCAGGTCGCCGCCGCCGTGGCGCTGCTCGACGAAGGCTCGACCGTGCCCTTCATCGCCCGCTACCGCAAGGAGGTGACCGGCAGCCTCGACGACACCCAGCTGCGCACCCTGGAAGAGCGTCTGCGCTACCTGCGCGAGCTGGAGGAGCGGCGCACGGCGATCCTCGCCAGCATCGAGGAACAGGGCAAGCTGACGCCCGAACTGGCCCGCGAGATCAGGCTGGCCGACACCAAGACCCGCCTGGAAGACCTCTACCTGCCCTACAAGCAGAAGCGCCGCACCAAGGGCCAGATCGCCCTGGAGGCCGGCCTCGGCGAGCTGGCCGACGCGCTGTTCGGCAATCCGGAACTGAATCCCGAGGCGGAAGCCGCGCGCTTCGTCGACGCAGAGAAAGGCTTCGCCGACGTCAAGGCGGTGCTCGACGGCGCCAAGTACATCCTCATGGAGCGCTTCGCCGAGGACGCCAGCCTGCTCGACAAGCTGCGCTCCTTCCTCAAGGACAACGCCACCCTGAGCGCGCGCCTGGTCGCCGGCAAGGAGCAGGAAGGCGCCAAGTTCAGCGACTACTTCGAGCACGACGAGCCGCTCAAGGGCGTGCCGTCGCACCGCGCGCTGGCGATCTTCCGCGGCCGCAACGAGGGCGTGCTGAGCGCCAGCCTCAAGGTCGGCGAAGAGCTGTCGGGCGTCGCTACGTCGGGCACCATCCATCCCTGCGAGCTGATGATCGCCGAGCGCTTCGGACTCGAGCAGCGTGGCCGCACCGCCGACCGCTGGCTGGCCGAGGTGGTGCGCTGGACCTGGAAGGTCAAGCTGTACACCCACCTGGAGACCGACCTGCTCGGCGAGCTGCGCGAGGCCGCGGAGAGCGAGGCGATCAACGTGTTCGCCCGCAACCTGCACGACCTGCTGCTGGCCGCCCCGGCCGGTCCGCGCAGCGTGCTGGCGCTGGACCCCGGCCTGCGCACCGGCTGCAAGGTGGCGGTGGTCGACGCCACCGGCAAGCTGCTGGACACCGCCACCGTCTACCCGCACGCGCCGAAGAACGACTGGAACGGCACCCTCGCCGTGCTCGCCCGCCTGTGCGCCAAGCACCAGGTCGAGCTGATCGCCATCGGCAACGGCACCGCCAGCCGCGAGACCGACAAGCTGGCCGCCGACCTGATCAGGCAACTGCCCGCACTCAGGCTGACCAAGATCATGGTTTCCGAGGCCGGCGCCTCGGTGTACTCGGCCTCCGAACTGGCCGCCCGCGAATTCCCGGAACTCGACGTGTCGCTGCGCGGCGCGGTGTCCATCGCCCGCCGCCTGCAGGATCCGCTGGCCGAGCTGGTGAAGATCGAGCCCAAGGCCATCGGCGTCGGCCAGTACCAGCACGACGTCTCCCAGCTCAAGCTGGCCCGCTCGCTGGACGCGGTGGTCGAGGACTGCGTGAACGCCGTCGGCGTCGACGTCAACACCGCCTCCGCCGCCCTGCTGGCGCGCATCTCCGGCCTCAACGCCACCCTGGCCGGCAACATCGTGCAGTTCCGCGACGCCAACGGCGCGTTCAAGTCGCGCGCCGAGCTGAAGAAGGTGCCGCGCCTGGGCGACAAGACCTTCGAGCTGGCCGCCGGCTTCCTGCGCGTGATGAACGGCGACAACCCGCTGGACGCCTCGGCGGTGCACCCGGAGACCTACCCGCTGGTCAGGCGCATCGCCGAGGCCACCGGCCGCGACATCCGCTCGCTGATCGGCGACTCTGCGTTCCTCAAGCGCCTCGACCCGGCGAAATTCACCGACGAGAGCTTCGGCCTGCCGACGGTCACCGACATCCTCAAGGAGCTGGACAAGCCCGGCCGCGACCCGCGTCCGGAGTTCAGGACCGCCGAGTTCCAGGAAGGCGTCGAGAGCCTCAAGGACCTGGTGCCGGGCATGGTGCTGGAAGGCGTGGTGACCAACGTCACCAACTTCGGCGCCTTCGTCGACATCGGCGTGCACCAGGACGGCCTGGTGCACATCAGCGCGCTGTCGGAGAAGTTCGTCAAGGATCCCTACGAGGTGGTGAAGGCCGGCGACATCGTCAAGGTCAAGGTCATGGAGGTGGACATCCCGCGCAACCGCGTCGGCCTGTCCATGCGCATGTCCGACACCCCCGGCGAGAAGGTCGAGGGCGCACGCGGCGGCAACCGCGGCAACGCACCGCGCAGCGAGCGCCATTCCAGGCAGGACAAGCCGGCCCCGAGCAACCCCGGCATGGCCGCGCTGTTCGCCAACGCCAAGCAGATCAAGAAGCGCTGAGATGACCGACGTCCGCGAAGTGACCACCAGCGCCTTCAGCCACCTGCTCGGCTGCGAGCCCGTGCGCATCGACGGCGGCGAGGCCGAGGTGCGTCTGCCGCTGAAGTCCGAGCTGCGCAACCGCGCCGGCAAGCTGCACGGCGGGGCGATCTTCAGCCTGGTCGACATCGCCATGGGCCTGGCCTGCTCCAGCGCCCACGGCTTCGAGCGCAAGAGCGTCACGGTCGAGTGCAAGATCAACTACATGCGCGCCATCGACGACGGCGAGGTGCTGTGCAGCGCGAAGGTGATACACCATGGCAGCCGCACCCTGGTGGTGGACGCCGAGGTGCGCCAGGGCGAGGCGCTGGTCGCCCGCGCCCAGGGCACCTTCATGCTGGTCTAAGCTGCTCCCGCAGGGTGGGAAACGGCCGCGGGCCTTTCCCGCCGCCTGCACGGTAACGGTGGAAAAGCGCGGCGCGAGTTTCCACCCTGCGGGCTGCGCCGGCCGCACGACAGGCTCCTGCCCCCTTGAGACTGCCGTCCGTCGCCCCCATAGTGCGGCATATTTGCCAACAGGAATCCGACTTTTGAGCGACCTACTTTCCCGCCGCCTGGCCCTGCTCGCGAGCGCCGATAAGCTCGACCTGCTGCGCCACTGCCGGCACGGCCTGGAGAAGGAGAGCCTGCGCGTCGACCCCGCCGGCCACCTGGCACTGACCCCGCACCCCGCCGCGCTGGGCGCGGCGCTGACCCACGAGCAGATCACCACCGACTACTCCGAGGCGCTGCTGGAATTCATCACCGCCGCCTGGGAAGACCCGGCGCGCACCCTCGACGAGCTAGACGCCATCCACCGCTTCGCCTACGCGCGGATGGGCGCGGAGCAGCTGTGGACCCACTCGATGCCCTGCCACCTGCCGGACGAGGCGAGCATCCCCATCGCCGAATACGGCGCGAGCCACATCGGTCGCCTCAAGCACGTCTACCGCAAGGGCCTGGCGGTGCGCTACGGCAAGGCCATGCAGTGCATCGCCGGCATCCACTACAACTTCTCGCTGCCCGAGGCGCTGTGGCCGCTGCTGCAGGAGGCGGAGGGCGACACCAGCACGGCGCAGGACGGGCAGTCAGCACGCTACATCGCGCTGATCCGCAACTTCCGCCGCTACAGCTGGCTGCTGATGTACCTGTTCGGCGCCTCGCCGGCAGTCGACGCCGGCTTCCTCGCGGGCCGCGAGCACGGCCTGGAGACGCTCGGCGAGGGCACCCTGTACCTGCCTTGGGCCACCAGCCTGCGCATGAGCGACCTTGGCTACCAGAACAACGCCCAGGCCAGCCTGCGCCCCTGCTACAACGACCTCGACAGCTATCTGGCCAGCCTGCGCCAGGCGGTATCGACGCCATATCCGCCCTACGAGGCCATCGGCCTGCACGACCAGGACGGCGAATGGCTGCAGCTCAACACCAACGTGCTGCAGATCGAGAACGAGTACTACTCGAGCATCCGCCCCAAGCGCGTGGTCAACCGCGGCGAGCGGCCGATCCAGGCGCTTGCCGCGCGCGGCGTGCAGTACGTCGAGGTGCGCTGCCTGGACATCGACCCCTTCCTGCCGCTGGGCATCGACCTGCCCACCGCGCGCTTCCTCGACGCCTTCCTGCTGTTCTGCGCCCTGGAGGACAGCCCGCTGCTGTCCGGCGACGAGTGCCGCGCCTGCACCGGCAACTTCGCCCTGACCGTCAAGCAGGGTCGCAAGCCCGGCCTGCAGCTCAGCCGCCGCGGCCAGGAGATCGCCCTCAAGGACTGGGGCCTCGAACTGCTGGAGCGCATCGCCGCCTGCGCCGAGCTGCTCGACGCCGCCCATGGCGACGACCTGCACCGCCAGGCACTGGCCAGCCAGCGCGCCAAGCTGGAGGACGCCCGCCTGACCCCGTCGGCGCGGGTGCTGCAGAGCCTGCGCGAGGACCGGCTGAGCTTCCACGCCTTCGCCCTGCGCCAGTCCGAGCGCCACGCCGCCTGGTTCCGCGGCCGGCCGCTGGACGCCGCGCAACTGACCGTCTTCGAACAGTCCGCCAGCGCCTCGCTGGCCGCCCAGGCCGAACTGGAAGCCGGGCAGCAGGGCAGCTTCGAAGAGTTCGTCGAGCGTTACATGGCGGCGATCGAGCCGACCCGCTAGCCCCCGTCGCCCCGCCGTCCGGCGGGGCCACTCCCCTGCCCTCCCCCCCCCCCGCTCCGCCGGCAATCCGCCGCCGGAAGCACACGCCTGTCCGCCTGTCCGGCACGCCCGTCGAGCGCGTGGCGGCGGCAATCTGCCGCCGCCACCACAAGAACGCCTGTTTTTCGTCGCAACTCATGCGCAAAAAAGAAATATCCAGCATATCGCCAAAATAATGGCGATATGCTATCATTTACATATAACTAAAAACATGCGTGTCGCTGTCGCCTTGCCCCTTGCGATCCGCACGAGGATATTCACGGATAGAAAATGCCCCGCAGCCAGAGCAACCCCCTCGACGCGCCCCGCGCCTCCGTCAGCATCGCCACGACCGACAACCTCACCGACTTCTACCTGCTCGCCCAGGTGATCGAATCCGGCGGCTTCTCCGCCGCCGCCAAGCGGACCGGGATCAGCAAGTCGCGCCTGAGCCGGCGCATCATCGAACTCGAGCGGCGCCTGGGCAGCCAGCTGCTGCTGCGCAGCACCCGCACGCTCACCGTGACCCCGGCCGGCGAAGAAGTCTTCCAGCACATCCAGGACATGCTCCGCGCCGCCCGGGCCGCCGAAAGCAGCATCCAGCAGTTCCTCGAGGAGCCCTGCGGGCTGGTGCGCATCTGCACCCCCCCTCTGGTGGAGGAGCTGCTGGCCGAGCCGCTCGCCCGCTTCGCCATGCTCCACCCCCGGGTACGCATCGCCCTCAGCCCGGGCGACGGCGTGCGGGAGCTGCTCAGCCAGCGCGTCGACCTGGCCTTCAACCTCGGCGCAGTGCCCGGCGACAGCCTCGAGCTGGTGCTGCACCCCCTCGCCCAGTTGCGTCTGGTCTGCGTGGCCAGCCCCGCCCTGCTGGAGGAACTGGGCCAGCCGCAGAGCCCCGAACAGGTCGACCAGAGCCGTTTCCTCAGCCTCGGCCTGCCCCATGCGCCGGAAGCCTGGCAGTTGCGCGACGCCACGGAAGCCGGCGGCAATCCGAGCTACGTGTCGCACAGCCTGACGGCGCTGCGCAGCGCCGCCCGGGCCGGCCTCGGCCTCGCCCAGCTGCCGCTGTACGCCTGCCTCGACGATCTGCACGAGGGCCGGCTGCAGCTCGCCCTGGAGCACTTCGAACCCGCCCCCTGCCCGATCCAGGCCATGACGCCGCCCGCCCGGATGGTGCCCCAGGCGGTGCGCGCGCTGATCCAGTTCCTACGCGAACAGCTGCCCCACTGCCAGGCGCGCGGCATCCTCGCTCCGTAGCCGGCCTGAGGGGCGGCCGCTCACATCCCCTCCACCCGCACCCGGTACTCGACCCGTCCCTCGGCGCCCGACGGCAGGGCGCCGCCGAGACGCCAGACCACCGCACCGACGCCGCCCTCGGCAGGCGCCTCGCTGGTCGTGCAGCTGGCGATGCCGGCCGGCAGCGGCAGGCGGCACGCCGCGCTGCCGCCGACGTAGACGGTATAGGCCGGGGTGGCGTCGCGGATCTCCACATCGCTGACGCTGTCGGCGCCGGCATTGCGATAGGTCAGCGTATAGGTCAGCACGTCCCCGGCCATCGCCGTGCCCCGGTCGACCGCCTTGAGCAGGACCAGCGCCTCGCGCTCGCTGGCCGTGACCAGGTCCTGCACGCTGCGTGCGCTGCTGCGCAGGGGCTGGTCCGCCGCGTCGGCATAACTCATCTCGGCACGCAAGGCGGCCCGCCACTGGGCGTTGATCGGCGCTCCCGAGGGCACCAGCACGCGCAGCAGCAGGCAGTGGCGCTGCCCCGCGCTCACCGCCAGCGCGGCGCCCAGCACCGCCTCGCCGGCGTCGAGGCTGCCGTTGCAGTTGGCATCGCCGAACAGCCGGGTATCCCAGCCGGGAATGTCCGGATTCGGCAGCGGGTCGGCCACGGCGAATCGCACGCTGCCACGGCTGGGCGCGGTGAAGGTGTGCGGCAGGTACAGCGTGCTGCCCGGCGCGGAGGAGCGCACCTGGTCCGGCGCCAGGACCGGCTCGCGCACGTCGCCGAAGTCCACGCCCTGGTAGCTGCCGCCCGCCGGGGTGAAGCGCAGACGGTCGTCGAACGGCGAGGGATTGTCCGGTGCCGCGATGTTGCCGGCGCTTTCGCTGATGGAGAGAAAACCGGCCGGGGTGTCGGCGACCACTTCGAGATCGCCGCCAGTCGCCGGCAGGATGAAGCGGTAGAAGCCATCCGCCGCGGTCCGGGTCTCGGCGAGCTGCGTGGCCCCGGCATCGAGCAGACGCACGCTGACGCCGGCCAGGCCGCTCTCGGCGCCATCCGGGATGCCGTTGTGGGCGATGCCGCCTCCCGCGCCGTTGTCCTCGAACACCCGCCCCTCGAGCAGGTTGCCGCCACGCCGCAGGCCGAAGTCCTGCCCGCTCGCAGCGCCGGCCACGACCAGGTCGAGACGGCCGGAGACCGGGGCGACGAACTGGAAGCCGGCCGGGCTGGCCACGCTCGCCGACAGCTCGGCATCGGTCACCAGCAGCCGGTAGGGGCCGACCGGAACCCCGGCGAAGGCATAGGTGCCGGCCCCCGCGTTCACCTGCAGCGACTCGACGACCTCCCCGGTATCGCGGACCAGGCTGACCCACAGTGGCGCGCCGGCCGCCCAGTCCTCGCCGCCGTCGCGCACGCCGTTGCCCTGCAGGTCCTCGTAGACCTGGCCGGAAATCGCATGGCCCGGCTCGGTGGCGATCACCACCGTGGAAGTGTTGTTGGCCAGCGCCGGGTCGGCGGCATCGGCCGCCCGCGACACCGTGGCGGTGTTGGACAGCGTCGCCCCGGCCGCCGCAGACAGCGTGCCGCGGATGCGGAACACCGCCCGGGCGCCGGCACGCAGGCTGACCAGCGCGTCCAGGTTGCCCGTGCCGCTGGCCGTGGCGCATGCCGATACCTGATCCGCCGGCAGCAGCCCCGGCTCGACGATCTCGCAACTCCAGCGCAGCCCCGACAGGGTGGCGGCGAAACTGTCCTGCACCCGCGCATCGCGGGCGAAGGTGTCGCTGCTCAGGTTGTCCACGGTGAGGGTGTAGGCCACCGCACCGCCGCGCCCCACCGGGGCGAAATCGGCGGTCTTGACGATGCGCAGGTCGGCGGTGCGCACGGTCACCTCGGAAGACACCGCCGGCTGGTCGGAGGGCACGTAGGTCCAGGCATCCAGCCCCTTTTCGTTGCCCCAGGTGCCGCTGTAGCTCATCGCCGGCGAACTGCTGCTGGACAGCCCCTCCAGGTTGGTCAGCGGCACCGGCTGCCCGCTGCCGGCCACCAGCGAATGGTCCCAGTACAGCAGGTCGTCGGGCCACTGGCTGGCGGACGGCCCGTTCAGGCGGCGCACGGTGAGCCGCTGGCTGCGCTCGACGTCGAAGAACGGGAAGTGGATCTCGCCACCGAACAGGGTGGCGGTGAAGTTGTAGGACAGCGTGCCGCTGGTGTAGATCGGGTTGCCGGCGCCGTCGAGGCCATCCCACACCAGGCTGCCCTCGCCGGGCGGGGCGACGCCGGTCAGCACCCGGTCGACGTTGACGCCGTTGGCGCTCAGCGGAATGACGATGCGCACCGACAGGGTCTCGCTGGCCGAGTTGGTGTAGTAGAAGGTGCCGCCGCCGCCGCTGACCCCGGCCGCCTGGCCGCTGGTGCCGTCCTTGCCGACGAAGCGCACGTCCTCGACCTGCGGCGGCAGGATCGGCAGCGCCAGACGCAGCCAGTCGTCGCCGCCGGCCCAGTAGCTGGCCTCGCTCGGCAGGTCCGCCGCCGGCGGGTTGAAGAACGTCTTGTGGGTGACGTTGATCCCGGAGTCGGACTGGTCGGGACGGTGGAAGCTGTAGCCGGCCTGCAGGACGCCAGAGGAAGTGGCCAGCGACTTGAACACCGGATTGCCGGTCGAGGACGACAGGAAGCCGCGATTGTTGGCGAAGAAGATGTAGCCGAAGGGATCGACCACCTGCTGCTGGCTGAACAGGTAGCCCTCGTTGTTCAGCACGTAGACGTTCAGGTAGACGTAGTTGTTGCCGTTGCCGCCGGAGTTCAGCGGCAGGTAGTCGGCCCATACCCGCCCGCTCAGCGGCGTGTTGCTGCTGGCACTCTGGAATACCGTCACGTCCCAGGCGGCGATCAGGCTGCCAGTGCTCGGCTGGCTCCAGATGGCGTTCGCCAAGAGCCCAGTGGGGGGGTTGGTCGCAGCGCCGTCGGGACCGAGGAACTCCACGCGCCAGATGCCGGTTTCCCCCGCCGGAACCGTCACGTAGCAGGGCGCGAAGCCGGCGGAGTTGCCGCCGCCGGGATAGCGTGGCCCGTTCACCTCCTCGGTACGGTTGGCGATACGTCCCGGCCCCGTGCCGATGCAGTTCCCTGACGTGCCGCTCGGTGTGGTGTAGCGGATGCCACCGGTGCTGCCCAGGCCGTGGGCGCTCGAGCCGAGGGCGATCACCTCGCCGGCCTGGGCATACACCTCGATGGAGTTCCTGCGCGGAATACCGGCAAAGGTCGTCAGTCCCGAGGTGTTGTATTCCAGCCAGGCGCGCAGCCCCGAGGCCCCGCTCGGGTGCAGGTTGCGACTGCCCTCGGCCCAGGCCAGCGTCCCCACGGCCAGCAGCAGCAGGCCCAGCAGCATCCGGTTCATCGCTCACTCCAGCCAGCGCAGGTTGTTTTCGTCGAACTTGAAGCGCAGGCGCAGATAGGGCCCCTGCTGCGTGTAGTCGACATCCTCGAAATCCCGGTCGTGGTAGCCGGCGAAGTTGTAGCCGCCCGACACCCACAGGTTCTTCGCCAGCAGGTAGCCGACCTCGGCGCCGTAGCCGTACTGGGTGCTGCCCGGATCGAACAGACGGCTGACGTTGAAGCCCAGGTCCCAGCGCTCGGAGAGGTCGTACAGCACTCGCCCGGACAGCAGGTGGCCGGTGAAGCGGTTGTCGACGTCGCCATTGTCGTCGTTCACCTGCTTGAAGGCATAGCGGCCGGACAGGACCCACTGGCGGTGCGGCTGGTAGTTGACGTGGCTGGACAGCACGTGGGCGTGGCGGCGCTCGTCCTCCTGCTCGTCGCGGTCGTAGCGCGACTCGTAGCGCCCCAGCCAGTTCCAGCGGTTGACCTCGGTCTGCCGCCAGGCCAGACCGAGACGCAGGCGGTTGCGCAGCAGGTCCCCGGAGTCGTCGGTCAGCCGCTCGACCAGCGACACGGTGTTCTTGCCGAGGAAGCTCCAGTCGCTCGACAGCCGGCGCACATAGCTGACCGTGTGCAGCAGGCTGTTCTCGGTGTCGCTCTCGCGCCATTCCAGGCGGGTGCCGCCCTTCCACAGCGGGTTGGCCGTGTAGTGCAGGCCGAGGGCGATGGCACTGTTCTCCTGGGACAGGCCGTCGAGCGGGTGCACCCGCTCGAACTGGGTGGTCAGGCGCAGGCCCGGCTGCAGCGCCCAGCCGTTGCGCAGGCCCATGGCCGCCTGGGCCGAGGGGCCGTCGATGGCGTCGCGCACCCGGTATTCGCTGAACACGTTGCCGTCCTCGCGGTAGTCGTGGTCGAGGCCGAACACCGTGGTGTTCTGCTGCTCGCTCAGCTCGGACAGGCCGAAGGCGCCGCTCAGGCTGGAGATCAGTTCATGGCGGGCATACAGGCGGCCGCGCTGGCTGATCTGGTAGTCGCCGCCGATGCCGAACATGCGGTTGGCGGAGGCGGACAGGTCCTGCTCGTACTCGCTGTAGACGTTGGCGCGCGGCAGGAAGTCGGGATTCCAGCCGAGCTTGCCGTAGGCCGAGGTGACGTCCCGCGCACCGGTGGCCAGGCTCTCGCCGAGGGGCGCGGCCTCGTCCTCGCGGGTGTAGCGCAGGCCGGTGGCCAGGGTGACGCGCGGCGTCAGCGCATACTCGGTGCCGCCGTAGAGGCCCTGGCGGCGCCCGCCGGTGTCGAGGCTCTCGGTGTGCAGCGCCTCGGCGTTCAGGCGCAGCTGCTCGGTCACCCGCACCGCCGCGTTGACGCCCAGCTCGCGGCGCCCGGAGCTCAGCGCCGCGTTGGGGTTGTTGAAGGTCTCGTCGCTCTGCGCGGCGAACACCCGCCCCTCGACGTCGCGACCGGTGCGCAGCCATTCGGCGCGCCAGGCGTTGCCGGCGCTCCCCAGGTCCTCCTCGGAGCGGGCGGCCTCCAGGGTCAGGCTGTGGTCCTCGGCCAGGGTCACGGTGGCGTTGAGGCCGAACAGCGAGTAGCCCTCCACCGGATCGTCGTTGCGCACCACCGAACCGCCGACCTCGAGGAACTCGGTGAGCCGGTAGCGGCCATCGGCGCCGTAGACCCAGAACGTCTCGCCGCCGCTGTCCACCTCCCAGGTGATGCGGATGAACACCGGGTTGAGGTTGGCGTCGACGCTGGCCACCGGCCGGCTGAACATGATCGAGCCGGCCAGCTCGTCGACGGTGTAGTCGACGAAGCGGGTCAGCGTGCGGCTTTCCAGGACCACCGAGGGCTGGTTGCGGTCGCGCACGAGGATCTCGATCTGCTCGCTGTTGCGCAGGAAGCCCGAGCCGGGCAGGCGGTAGGGCCCGGAGATGCCCTGGGCACGGAACTCGTTGACCTGCTGGCGGCTGCTGTCATGGCTGGCGAACAGGTTGACCACCACGCGGTCGGTCTCGATGTGCTGCTGCACGCCGGTGAGACTGCGGCTGTAGTTGGCCAACTGGCGGGCCGGCTGCGGATCGGCGGCGGTGTTGAAGTCGCCGTACAGCAGGTAGGAACGGCCCTTGTCGATGCGCACGTACAGCGGGCTGGTCGACTGCGCGTCGAAGCCCTTGATCGAACTGTCGCCGTAGACCGGATAGAAGCTCTCCGGCTCGATATCGCGGAACAGGCGGTCGCGGGTGTCCTTGTCGGAGTCGTAGGCCAGGGTCAGCAGGTAGTCGCCCTTGACCTTGCCCTTGAGGAACATCGAGCCGCGCGCGCCCACGCGGCTGTCGCCACCGCCCCCGCTGAGGCGGCGGATGTCCTGCTCGAAGGTGTCCTCGGGGCTGACCGCGGCCATGGCATCGGCCGACAGGCGATTGATGCCGACCGCCCCCTCGATCACCCCGGTGGCGACCAGCGGCCGCAGGTAGGGAGTGAAGGCCAGCCGCTCCTCGGCCTCGAGCACCCCGCTGCTGACGCGGACCCGGGCGCTGCCGGGATCGGCCGGCGGAATCAGGTCGAACAGCGCCTCGCCGCCCTGCACCAGGGTCTGCACGCCCTCCTGCAGCGGATCGAGGTCCTCCGCGTCCCAGCGCCCGGCGCTGCTCTCCAGGGTGATCAGGGTGCGCGCGGTCACCGGCACGTCGTCGGCATCGCGCAGGCGCACCATCACCGGAATCGGCGTCTGGCCGTCGGCGACCCCGCCCGACGGCGGCAGCACCAGCAGGAGCTTGCCGGCGCGACCCGGCGCGATCAGGGTGATCTCGGTGGACTCGCGCAGGTTGCCGAAGGCGTCCAGCGCCTCGGCGCGCAGCCGGTTGCTGCCCGGCTTCAACTTGACGCCGATGTACTCCCAGGCCAGCAGCTGGCGACTGGGCATGCGCGCCCGCTGGCCGACCCGGCTGCTCGGCACTTCCTCGCCGTTGACCAGCAGGCGGAAGAAGGCGCCATCGCGGCCGACGAGGCGCACCGACAGGTCGGTGCCCGGCAGGGTGTCGCCGTCCGTCAGGTCCAGGAAGCCGAAGCGGTTGTCGCTGCGCTTGAGCAGCAGGCTCTCCAGGCTGACGCTGAGCGAGCGGCTGACCGGCGCCTCGCTCAGGCGTGCCGGTCGCGCGCGCTCCGCCCCGTAGGCCGCCAGCGGCGTCTCGGCGACTATCCGGCCACCGGCATCGAGCACGCCGCTGGCCGGGCGCGCGCGCAGGTCGTAGTTCGGCGCCGCCTCGGTGCGCAGGTGCGCGGTCAGCGCTTCCTCCTCGCTGCGCGCCGGCGGCGTCTCGCCGACGCTGCGCCGCCGTTCGATCTCCTCGCGGAGCGGCGCCGCGCAGGAGTCCGTGGCGAAGTCGGCGCGGTGCAGCTCGCCGTTTCGCAGGTCGACGAAGCGGCTCTGCGCATCGCCGGCCTGCCGGTTGGCGATGGTCTCCATCTCGGCGCCCGCCGGCAGGGTGATGGGGTCGAGCTTGAGGCTGTGGGTCCGCGGCGACACGCCGTAGAAGCTGTACTTGCCCTCGCTGTCGGTAATCACGAAGCTGCCGTCGTCGAGGTACAGGCGCACGCCGGGGATCCCCGGCTCGCCGGAATCCTGCACCCGGTTGCGGTCGCAGTCGGCGTACACCTTGCCGAGGATGAAGGCGTCGTCG
Source organism: Pseudomonas sp. A-1 (assembly GCF_004801855.1). Classification (GTDB taxonomy): domain Bacteria; phylum Pseudomonadota; class Gammaproteobacteria; order Pseudomonadales; family Pseudomonadaceae; genus Geopseudomonas. Next base: position 15,443 of record NZ_SSTC01000034.1, read on the forward strand.
GCGAACACGCCCTTCTCGATCTGCACGGCAAAGCGCGCCAGGTTGGAGGAGACGTCGCCGCTGTGCGCCTGGGCCTGGTTGATGCCGTCGCCGGCGGTGGCGCCGCTGCCGACGCGGACCGTGTAGTCCAGCTGCAGGCTCCTGCCGCTGGCCAGGCTGCCGACCCGGAACACCAGGCGGCGCCCCGGCAGGCGCGCCGGATCGACCGTCAGCTCGCGATCCTGGCGGGTACTGCCGGGCAGATAGGTGAAGCCCGCCGGCAGGCGATCCTCGATGACCAGGTCGTCCAGCACCCGGCCGGTGTTGTTGCTCAGGCGCAGGGTGTAGCGCAGCGTCTCGCCGATCTCGACGCTGTTGCGTGCCCCCTGCTTCTGCAGGGCCAGGCCGGACAGCGTGCCGGGGTCGAGGGGAACGTCGAGGAGCACCGCGGCATCGACGCGGAAGCGCCCGCCGAACGAGCCGTCGCCGATGCGCCGGCCCGCCGGCTGCTGCGCCGCCGGCACCTGCGAGGGGAAGCGGTAGCCGTTGGGCGGGGTGACTTCCAGCCGGTAGTCGCCGGCCGCCACCAGGGGGAACTCGTAGCGGCCGTCGGGGCCGGTCACCACGCTGCTCGGCGCCGGCTGGGCATTGAAGTCGAACACCGTGGCCGGCCGCTCGCCGGCCGCGCCGATCTCAATCAGGCGCACCGTGGCCCCGGCCAGCGGCGCGCCGCTCTGCGAGTCGAACACCACGCCGGCCGGGTCGATCAGCACGGCCGCCACCAGCGTCTGCCCGGCGCAGCTCAGGGTGGCGGTCACCGTGTCGCTGGAGGCGACCTGCACGGTGCCGTCGCTGCTGACCTGGCGATTCTGCGGCCAGGGCGCGGTCGGTACGCTGCTCAGCACGAAGATGCCGGTATTGGGACCGGTCTCGGTGATCGTCAGGGTTTCCAGGTCGCCGGACAGCGCCGTGCTGAGGTTCAGCGGCCAGCTCTCGATGCTGGCGGCGCCGAGGTTGCAGGCGGCAGCCTCGGCCCGCAGGTTGAGCGGCAGGCCGCTGCTGCTCAGGGTGACCTTGTCGACCAGCCGCGGGTCGCGGTAATCCAGGGCGCCGGGCTGGACCGGCAGACTGACCCGGGCCGGATTCGACTCGACGCGCTGCTCCTGCGCGCCGACCAGGCCTTCCACCGTCGCCGTGTTGACGACGGTCCCGCTGGCCGCGGCGCCCAGGCGCAGGTCGAACTCCAGTTCGGCCTGGCTCAGCGCCGCCGGAGCGGGGAAGCCGAAGGCGATGGCGTCGATGCGCCCGCGCTCGGCCGGCGCCTGGCTCTGGTACTCGTCGCGCGGCATGCCGGCCAGGTGGTACAGCGCCTGGGCGCCGCCGCCGGCCACGAAGGCGACGAACTCGGTGTTGGTCGGCAGCGGATCGCGGACCAGCAGCAGCTCCTGCAGGGCGCCATCCACCAGCACCGGCTTCGGCCGCCAGCCGTCGCCGCTGTTCAGCGCCAGGCGATAACGCAGCGTCGCGCCGGGGATCGCGGTCTGCGGGGTGACTTCCTTGTCCAGGCGCGGGGCGACCGTGGAGTCGATGGTGACGCTGTCGTCGACCTGCGCCGAAGCCCCAGCCGCGCCATGCGCCGACAGCTGCAGGAGTGCCTGGCGGCCGTAGGCGAGCGCGGCGGGCACGCGGGCGGTGAGGAGCAGGTAGAGGCGCTGGCCCGCGGCCAGCGTCAGGCTGCTGCCCGGCGGCAGCGACGGCTCGCCGGCGTCGGCCAGGCCATTGCCGTTGAGGTCCTGGGTCAGTGCCAGCTCGTTGAGGTCGAAACCGTCGCCACTGCGGTTGGCGAACTGCAGGGTCAGCGTCGTGGCGACGTTGCCCGTGTTGATCAGGGTGTGGGCGAGCGCGACGCTCGCACCGGCGGAACTCCGTACCGCCAGGTCGGGCAGCAGGGCGATGCTCTCCACCGCCGCCACCTCGGTCTCCACGGTGTTGGAGCGCAGGCGCACCAGGCTGCCGTCCGTCTGCCGGTATTCGGCCTGCGCCTGGTTGCTGATCAGGCTGCCCGCCGACGGGGTGGTGCCGGCCCAGGCAGCGACGGCCAGACCGAGCAGCAGCAGGCCGCACAGGATCCCGCGCAGGATGCGGCGGGTGCCATGGGCGAGCGCGACTGCGGGCATGTCGGCGGAAGTCAGCATGGAGGGGCGCGGAAACTCGTGGACGGATTGCCGGAGTCGGCCCCGGGGAAGCCCCCGGCGCCGGATTGTTCGCAAGGGCCGGGCCCGGCGGGCAGCGCCCGCCGGGCCCGGCACCGGGGCTTACTGGTCGATCTTCACGCGGAAGGTCAGGACCGCGGAGCTGCCGGAAGCCACGCTGGTGAAGTTCGCCACCACCTGGCCGCTGGCGCCGTTGGCCGGAGCACTGTTGACGTTGCCGGCCGGCACGGTGACGGCGCTGTTGCCGACGTAGCTGGTGAAGGTCGGCGTGGTGTCGGAGATGCTCGCCGCGCTGATCGGCTGGGTGCCGAGGTTGCGCAGGGTGACCTCGTAGATCAGGCAGGCGCCCGGCCTGGCGTCCAGGCGGCCGGTGGCGGTGAAGCTGCCGTCGGCGGTGCCGTCGCAGGTCGCATCCAGCGCCTGGCGCTTGATGACCTGCACGTCGCCGGACACCACGATGGAGGTGTCGGTGGCCTGGTTGTTGGTGGCGTCCGCGTCGCCGACGGCGGAAACACCGACCGAGGTGGTGTTGGCCGCGCCGTTGTTGGCGCCGGACGGCGCGAACACCTGGATCAGCAGCGGTACCTGGGCTCCGGGCGCCAGGGTGGCGCCCAGCGCCGGATTGGCCGCCAGGATGTCGTCGACGTTGTCGACACGCACATCGCCGGCACCGATGGCGCCGTTGCCGTCCAGGTCGTACCAGATCAGCGAACTCCACAGCGCAGCGGAATCGCTGTTGCTCAGGGCCGCAGCGCTGACGCCGACGTTGCCGTTGTTGTTCAGGGTGTGGGAGTAGACCACCTGGCCGCCGGCGAACACCTGCGAGGTGTTGTTCGGCGTCACCGACAGGTCGACCACCTGGTCGACGGTCACCGCGTCGTGCTTGACGTCCAGCGCGCCGCTGGTCGGCGACAGCGCACGGAAGAACAGGCTGGTGGTGCCCGGCGTCGCGCCGGCCGGCACGGCCACCTCGGCGGTGATCCGCAGGCTGGCGCCGGCGGCGATGGTGCCGGTGTTGCTGATCACCGCGCCGGTGGCCGCGTTGCGGAAGGTCACGCTCCAGCCGGCCGGCAGGCTCAGCGCGGCGAAGGTGTTGTTGGTGCTGGCCGCCAGGTTGTAGCTGTCGAGCACCGCGCTGTTGTTGTTGACGAACAGGGTGAAGGCCGTGGTCTGGCCCGGCTTCACCGAGTTGGTGGTCACCGCCGCAGCTTCACCGGTCGGCTGCACGCCGGCACCCGGGGCGCCGGCGCCGGCGCTGTCGTTGGTCAGGTCGACCGAGTTGGCGGTGATGGCCAGCAGGCGGTCGGTCACGCTGTCCTTCACGCTCGGGTTGACCTGCGAGGTGGCGGTCTTGGTCACGTCGAACGGACCGCTGCCGGCAGCGCTGTTGGGCAGGATCACGCGCAGGTGCACGTGGAAGCTCGCCCCCGGCGCCAGCGGGCCGCTGTCCGGGATGCCGTTGCCGTTGCTGTCGGTCAGCGGAGTGCCGTCGGCGCCGCGCAGCTGGAAGCTGGTGCCGGCCGGGAAGCTGACGTTGCTGTAGGTGATGTCGAAGGTATCGACGCCGTTGCCCTGGTTGACCACGACGTTGTCGAAGGTCAGGGTCGACCCCTGCGGCACGGCGGCGCTGCTGACCACGTCGTTCTGGTTGCCGTCGGAATCGCTGCTCGAGGACTCGTCGGAAAGCTTGACGGCGGCACTCTGGGTCACGGTGAAGTTGGAGATGTTGGTCTCGTCGCTGACGGTGGTGGCGCCGTTGCCGTATGCGACCGTGGCCTTGTTCGGCACCAGGCCCGGGGCGGTGGCCGCCTTGATGCGCGCCTTGAAACGCACCCAGCCGGACTGGCCCGGGGCGACGCTGGCGATCACCGCCGCGACGCTCTGCCCGCTCACCTCGTAGGCGATGCCGGCCGGATCGGCGCTGTTGTCGTCGGTCAGCGCGGTGCCGGTCCCGCTGACGCTCCAGCGACCGGTGCCGGCCACGTACTCGTAGCGGTTGTCCAGCAGGTCGGTGAGGGTCAGGTCGGTGGCGGCACGGGTACCGTTGTTGGTATAGGTCAGGGTGACTTCGACCTCGCTGCCCACCGGACCGGACTGCAGGCTCAGCGCCTTGGTCACCGGCACCACGGCCACGTCGCCGGAAACGGTCACGGTGTCGGTGTTGGTGTCGGTCACGCTGCCGGTGTACTGGCTGGTGGCGGTGAGGGTCAGCTGGCTGGCCTGGGCAGCCAGGGCGCCGGCCGGCACCTGGGCGGCGATCACGACGTTGTAGCTGCCGCCCGCCGGCAGGGTCGGGGTCACGGCGAGCGCATCGAAGTTGTCCGGCACGCCGTCGCCGTCGGCATCGGCATAGACGGTGATGCTGCCGAAGGCGAAGCCGCCGCCGGCCACCTGGGCCGCGACCAGATCGTAGATGTCGTTGCCGTTACCGGTGTTGGTGACGGTGTGCGGCAGGTAGATGGTCGAGCTGGGCGCCGCGACCTTGTTCTGGTCGGACTCGACGTCCACGCCGGCCACCTGCAGGATGTTGGTTTCGACCAGGTTGGAGGTGGTGGTGCGGGCATTGCCGCCCACGTCCACGTAGCTGGCGGTGGCCTGGTTGCCGATGATCGAGCCGGCCGGCGGTGCGGCGGCGAAGGCCTGCGCCGACAGCAGCGCACTCACCGCCAGGGTCAGCACGACGATCAGGGCGAGCCAGATCCTCTTCTGCCACTCCATCGATCGAATGGTGCCGGCATTCCCGCCGACACCTCCTGGTATTGTTTCTGTCATGGAACACTCTCCTTGATTGCAGGCGCAGAACGCCCTTGGCTCTACTGGGCTGGGAAGTCGCGACGAGCGCAGGGATGGACAGCCTGCCGGGCAGGCCGCCGGAAACCGGTCGACGGGGTCGGATGCGTGGAAAGCGCGCGCAGGCCGGCCGCCATGCCCCGGTGCGGGGGCGCGGCCTGGCTATGGGCGGGCGATCGGCGGGCGGTCAGGGCGTGCCGGGCTTCTCCGGCTCGGCGACCTGGACGCGATAGGAATAGGTCTGCGGCTTGCCCTTCTCGAGGGGCTGTCCGGCAGTCCACTGCACGTGGGAGTAGTGTTCGGGCGGCACCACTTCCTCGCCCTTGCCGTCCGCAGCCTTGCGCTTGAGCGGAGCGGCCTGCCAGGTGACGCCACCGTCGTGGCTGAAGCGCAGGCGTGCGCGCACGTCGCTGCGGGCACTGTCCGCCACGTAGCGGGTGCCGGCGGGCACCGGGCCCTTGACCTTCAGCTGGGAGACCGGGGTGCTTTCGCTGTTCTTGTAGGTGAGGCGGTATTCGATGACTTCGCCGGGACGCGCCGACCTGGCTTCCTCGAAGGTCTCGCGTCCATCCTGATCCTCGATGACCCGCAGGGCCTCCATGAAGCTGTCAACCTCGGCCAGGGCGGGAGCAGCCGGTACTACAGCCACCAGCAGGGGCAGCAACATCCTGAACACAGTCATCGAAGCATCCTCGGCGAAACGCGATCCGTCAAAAAATCACGACCATGTGATTCGGCAATGGCTTCCAGCACTCCGTTTCGTCAAAAACATGGCCTGCTCGTCAAGGATAAGGACGACCATTTCACACAACAAGATAAAACATCAGGAAACACCATCCCGAAATCGGGACAGTCCGCGCGCCGGGACACCGGTCCCGGCGGCGACGGGCGCTACAGCGGCTTCTCGAACACCTTCGACTGCCTCTGGAAGTTGTACAGCGAAGCGCGCGCCGGCGGCAGGCGGTCGACGCTGCACGGCTTGAAGCCGCGCTCCTGGAACCAGTGGGCGGTGCGGGTGGTGAGCACGAACAGGGTCTTCAGGCCCTGGGCGCGGGCGCGCTGCTCGATGCGTTCGAGCAGCTGGTCACCGCGCCCGCCCTGGCGGTATTCGGGGTGCACGGCCAGGCAGGCCAGCTCACCCCAGTCGGAGTCCGGCACCGGATAGAGCGCGGCGCAGGCGATGATCAGGCCGTCGCGCTCGACGATGCTGAACTGGCCGATCTCGCGCTCCAGCACCTCGCGCGAGCGGCGCACCAGGATGCCCTGCTCCTCCAGCGGGCGGATCAGCTCGAGCAGGCCGCCGACGTCGTCGATGCCCGCCTCGCGCAGCTGCTCGAACTGCTCCTGGGCCACTAGGGTGCCGGCGCCGTCGCGGGTGAACAGCTCGTTGAGCAGCGCGCCGTCCTCGGCGTAGCTGACGATGTGGCTGCGCCGCACGCCGCCGCGGCAGGCCTGGGCAGCGGCGTCGAGCAACTCGCCCTGGTAGTCGCTGCCGAGGCGCGCCAGGTGCGGCGGCACCTGCTGCGGGCGCAGCTCGCGGACCAACTGGCCGGCCTCGTCGAGCAGGCCGCGGGCGGCGCCGAACAGGATCAGCTTCTCGGCCTGCAGGTCGATGGCCGCGCTCATCGCCACGTCCTCGCAGGCCAGGTTGAAGATCTCGCCGGTCGGCGAGTAGCCCAGCGACGACAAGAGGACGATGCGCCGCTCGTCGAGCAGGCGCTCGATGCCCTTGCGGTCGATGCGTCGCACCAGGCCGGTGTGCTGGTAGTCGACGCCGTCGACCACGCCGATCGGCCGCGCGGTGACCAGGTTGCCGCCGGCCACGCGCAGGCGCGCGCCCTGCATCGGCGAGGCGGCCATGTCCATCGACAGGCGCGCCTCGATGCCCAGGCGCAGGCCGCCGACCGCTTCGACCACGCATTCCAGGGTAGGCCCGTCGGTGACCCGCAGGCCGTGGTGGTAGCGCGGCGCCAGGCCGCGGGCGGCGAGGCGCGCCTCGATCTGCGGACGCGAGCCGTGGACCAGCACCAGGCGCACGCCGAGGCTGTGCAGCAGCACCAGGTCGTGGACGATGTTGGCGAAGTTGGGGTGCTCGACCCCCTCGCCCGGCAGCATGACCACGAAGGTGCGGTCGCGGTGGGCGTTGATGTAGGGGGTGGCGTGGCGCAGCCAGTTGACGTAGTCGTGCATGAAGAACCTGCCTGTGGGTACTGGGGGTGCCGATGCTCCGGCGCAGGCACCCGGCCCGGACGCTAGGCGTCCCCGGCCATGAAAAAGCGGACGCCGAGCGTCCCGGGCGACGCACCCACGCGGGAGCGTGGGTGCGATCGGATCAAGTTCGCGCCGGCGGCGTCGGTTGGGCGTCGAGGCAATAATGCCCGATCAGCTGGCGCAGCAGCTCGACGGTCGGCGCGATGCGCGCCAGGTCGAGGTACTCGTCCGGCTGGTGGGCGCAGGCGATGTCGCCGGGGCCGAGGACGATGGTCTCGCAACCGAGCTGCTGCAGGTAGGGCGCCTCGGTACCGAAGGCCACCGCCTCGGCCGCCTGGCCGGTGAGGCGCTCGGCCAGGCGCACCAGCTCGCTGTCCGCCGCCTGCTCGAACGGCGGCACGCCGGGGAAGATCGGCCCGTAGTCGATGCGCACGCCGCGCTGCTCGGCCAGCGGCTGCAGCTTGGCGCGGATCGCCGCGCGCAGCTGCTCGGGGTCCATGCCCGGCAGCGGGCGCAGGTCGAACTCCAGGGCACACTGGCCGCAGATGCGGTTGGGATTGTCGCCGCCGTGGATGCAGCCCAGATTGAGGGTCGGCTGCGGCACGTTGAACAGCGGGTTGCTGAACTCCTTCTGCCACTGGCCGCGCAGGGCGAGCAGCTCGCCGATCGCCGCGTGCATGGCCTCCAGCGCACTGCGCCCGAGCGTCGGGTCGGAGGAATGGCCGCTCTGCCCATGGATGTCGATGCGCTCCATCATCACCCCCTTGTGCAGGCGGATCGGCTTGAGGCCAGTCGGCTCGCCGATCACCGCGGCGCGGCCCAGCGGGCGGCCGGCCTCGGCCAGGGCGCGCGCGCCGCTCATCGAGCTTTCCTCGTCGCAGGTGGCGAGGATCAGCAGCGGCTGGCGGAACGGCCGGTCGAGCAGCGGCTTGACCGCCTCGATGATCAGCGGGAAGAAGCCCTTCATGTCGCACACGCCCAGGCCATACCAGCGGTCGTCGGCCTCGCGCAGGGCCAGCGGGTCGCTCCGCCACAGCGCGGCGTCGAAGGGTACGGTGTCGCTGTGCCCGGCCAGCACCAGGCCGCCGGGACCGGAGCCGTAGGTCGCCAGCAGGTTGGCCTTGCCGGGGGCGATGTCCTGGATCTCGCAGGCGAAGCCGAGGTCGGTCAGCCAGCCGGCCAGGCGCTCGATCAGCGGGCGGTTGGGCTGGTCGAGGCTGGGCTGGGTGCAGCTCACCGTCGGCAGGGCGATCAGCTCGGCGAACTGCTGCTTGAGGCTGGGAAGGGGCATGGCGGCACTCCGGAAACAGTGCCTTGCATGATAGGCCGCGCGGGCCGAGGGGGAAACCGCCGCGCCCGCACGGGCAGGCGCGGCGGCCGGATCAGGCGAAGATCGCCTGGAGGATCTCGAAGAACAGGATCGCCAGGATGGCGCCGGCCGGCAGGGTGATGATCCACGACATGAAGATCCGCCCGATCACGCCGAGGTTCAGCGCGCCGATGCCGCGGGCCAGGCCGATGCCCAGCACGGCGCCGACCAGGGTGTGGGTGGTGGACACCGGCAGGCCGATGGCCGAGGCGCCGACCACGGTGGAGGCGGTGGCCAGCTCGGCGGCGAAGCCGCGGCTGGGGGTCAGTTCGGTGATCTCCTTGCCGATGGTGGCGATCACCTTGTAGCCGTAGGTGGCCAGACCGATGACGATGCCGACGGCACCGAGCAGCAGCACCCAGCCCGGCACCGCCGACTTGGCGCCGACCGCCATGTCGCCACCGGACTGGATCACGCCGACGATCCCGGCCAGCGGACCGACTGCGTTGGCCACATCGTTGGCGCCGTGGGCGAAGGCCATCGAGCAGGCGGTGAACACCATCAGCACGGCGAACACCTTCTCCACGCTGGCGTAGTGGAAGCCCTTGTCCGCCTCGGCATCCACCTGGATGCGGGAGAGGATGGCCATGCCGAGCAGCATCACCAGCACGCCGATGCCCAGCGCCAGCAGGAGGCCCTGGCCACTGGAAAGGTGCAGGCCGACGTGCTTGAGGCCCTTGGTCACGGTCATCAGCGCGACCATGAAACCGGTGAGGAACATGTAGAACGGCACGAAGCGCTTGGCGTTGCGGAACGGCTCGTCGGTGTCGATGATCAGCTTCTGCACGCTGACGAACAGGCCGAAGGCGACCAGGCCGGAGAGGAACGGAGTGACCACCCAGCTGGCGACGATCGGGCCGATGGCGCCCCACTGCACCGCGTCCATCGACACGCCGACCGCGGCGAAGCCGATCACCGCGCCGACGATGGAGTGGGTGGTGGACACCGGCCAGCCCTTGGCGGTGGCCACCAGCAGCCAGGTGCCGGCCGCCAGCAGCGCCGACATCATGCCCAGCACCATCAGGTCGGGGGAGATGGCCTCGGCATCGACGATGCCGTTCTTGATGGTCTCGGTCACCTCGCCGCCGGCGAGGTAGGCACCGCAGAACTCGAAGACCATGGCGATCAGGATCGCCTGCTTGATGGTCAGCGCGCGCGAGCCGACCGAGGTGCCCATGGCGTTGGCCACGTCGTTGGCGCCGACGCCCCAGGCCATGAAGAAGCCGAAGGCGCAGGCGAGTACGAGGAGTACGAAGCCGTAATCCGCAATAAGAGACATAGGAGGTTTCTCGTTGATCCCAGACAGAACACCGGCGCATCAGCGCGCCAGCAGTTGCTCCAGACGGTTGCCGACCCGCTCGGCGCGGTCGGCCACGTCACCGATCCATTCGATGATCTGGTAGAGGAACATCACGTCGACCGGCGGCAGGTCCTTCTCCAGCTTGAACAGGCCGCGGCGCACCTCGACCTGCAGGCGGTCGGTGTCGTGCTCGATGACCTCGATCTCCTCGACCATCTTCTCCACGAGGGTCGCCTCGCGGCCGGCGAAGCCGGTCTCGAGCAGCTCGTCCAGCTCGTTCATCGCCTTCAGCGCCTGGGCGCTGGCATCGACGGTGCGCTGCACGTAGGCCAGCATCAAGGGCTGCAACGGACCGGGAATGGTCATCTGGCGGCCCAGCATCAGGCCGGCGATGTCCTTGGCGCGGTTGGCCACCTTGTCCTGCACGCTGAGCAGCTCCAGCAGATCCGAGCGCGGCACCGGCAGGAACAGGCTCTTGGGCAGGTGGATGCGCACGCTCTTCTTGAGCTTGTCGGCTTCCTGCTCGAGGCGCGACATCTCCTGCTGGATCTGCTCGACCCGCGGCCAGTCCTCGGCGACGACGGCCTGGAAGAATGGCAGGAGATTCGCAGCGCACTCGTGCGCCTTGGCGATGTGCTGTTGCATCGGCCCGATGGGGGAGCGCCCGAACAGACTGACGAAGGGATTGATCGGCATGGGTGAGACCCTGTTGGAAAGAATCCTGATTATAAAGCTTTCGTGACATCCCGCTCAGCCGACGGCAAAACTCCCCTGCACGCAAGCGTATGCAGGTGTTTCGCCGCCTCCGGGCAGAAGGCCATACGGTCCGCACGGCCTTCTGGCATAATCGCGCCCCCAACAAAACCGCAAGAAAACCTTCATGTTCGATCTCTTCAGCGGACTGGATGCCTGGGTCGTGGTCAGCCTGATCCTCGCCCTCTTATTCGTCCTCAGCTTCGAGTTCATCAACGGTTTCCATGACACCGCCAATGCGGTAGCCACGGTGATCTACACCAACGCGATGCCGCCGCATCTGGCGGTGATCTTCTCGGGCATCTTCAACTTCCTCGGCGTGCTGCTCGGCGGCGTCGGCGTCGCCTACGCCATCGTCCACCTGCTGCCGGTGGAGCTGCTGATCAACGTCGACACCGGCAGCGGCCTGGTGATGGTGTTCGCCCTGCTCACCGCGGCCATCGCCTGGAACCTCGGCACCTGGTACTTCGGCATCCCGGCTTCCAGCTCGCACACCCTGATCGGCTCGATCCTCGGCGTCGGCCTGGCCAACGCCATGCTCACCGACATCCCGCTGGGTGACGGGGTGAACTGGCAGAAGGCCATCGACATCGGCATGTCGCTGATCTTCTCGCCGCTGGCCGGCTTCAGCATCGCCGCCCTGCTGCTGCTGCTGCTGCGCAAGCGCTTCCCGGTCAACAAGATGCACGACACCCCGCACATCCGCTCGCAGCACAAGGGCAAGAAGCATCCGCCGTTCTGGAACCGCCTGGTGCTGATCCTCTCGGCCATGGGCATGAGCTTCGTGCACGGTTCCAACGACGGTCAGAAGGGCATCGGCCTGATCATGCTGGTGCTGATCGGCATCGTCCCGGCCAAGTTCGTTCTCGACCAGGGCAGCACCACCTACCAGATCGAGCGCACCCGCGACGCCGCCATCCACCTGCAGCAGTTCTACGACCGCAACCACACGCAACTGCAGGACTACCTGGCCCTCGGCAAGAACCGCACCACCGAGCTACCCAAGCACTTCCGCTGCGATCCCAAGCTCACCGAGCCGACCATCGCCGCCCTGCTGCACGACTTCGAAGGCATCACCAACTACCAGGACATGCCGGCCGAGAACCGCATCCAGGTGCGCCGCTACCTGCTGTGCCTGGACGACACGGCGAAGAAGGTCGGCAAGCTCGAGGGCCTGTCCAAGGCCGAGAAGACCGACCTCGAGAAGCTGCGCAAGGACCTCACCGCCACCACCGAGTATGCGCCCTTCTGGGTGATCCTCGCCGTGGCCCTGGCGCTGGGCATCGGCACCATGATCGGCTGGAAGCGCGTGGTGCGCACCGTCGGCGAGAAGATCGGCAAGCAGGGCATGACCTACGCCCAGGGCATGTGCGCCCAGGTCACCGCCGTGTTCGCCATCGGCATGGCCAACGTCTACAGCCTGCCGGTGTCGACCACCCACATCCTCTCCTCCGGCGTGGCCGGCACCATGGTCGCCAACCGCAGCGGCCTGCAGGGCGGCACCATCCGCACCATCCTGATGGCCTGGGTGCTGACCCTGCCGGCGTCGATGGCACTGAGCGCCGCCTTCTTCTGGGTGGGCAGCAAGCTGTTCGTCTGAGCGATAATGCCGTGGTGATCTCGAGAGGGGGCTTCGGCCCCCTTTCCCTTTATGGCCGCCCGATGCGGCTCAACCACCTGTGAGTCGATGATGGTCAAGGAAACCGAAATCAAGCTGCGCGCCAGTCGCGCCACCCTCGCCGCCCTGCGCGAGCACCCGCTGCTGAAGAAGCGCAACAAGAGCGGCTGGCAGCACGCCGAGCTGTTCAACCAGTACTTCGACACCCCCGAGCGCGACCTGGCCCGCGCCCGCGTCGCCCTGCGCCTGCGCCGCGACGGCGAGCAGCACATCCAGACCCTGAAGAGCCGCGGCCAGAGCGTCGCCGGGCTGTCCGAGCGCAACGAGTGGGACTGGTACCTGGACAAGGCCAGGCTGGACCTGAAGAAGCTGACCGACGAGTGCTGGCCGGCCGAGCTGGCCGGGCTGGACAAGAAGAGCCTCAAGCCGATCTTCACCACCGACTTCGTCCGCGACCGGGCCGAGATCGCCTGGGGCCGCGGCAAGGCCAAGGTGGTGATCGAGGCTGCGCTGGATCTGGGCAAGGTGATCGCCGGCAAGCAGGAAGAGGAAATCTGCGAGCTGGAGCTGGAGCTGCGCGAGGGCGAGCCCGCCGCGCTGCTGGAGCTGGCCGCCGAACTGGCCGCCACCCTGCCGCTGATGCCCTGCGACATCAGCAAGGCCGAGCGCGGCTACCGGCTGTTCGACCCGGCCTGCTACAGCGTCAGCCTGCCGGAGCCGGCGCTCGACGCGGCCATGACGCTGGACGACGCCTTCGCCGCGCTGGCCTGGCAACTGCTGGGCAACAGCCAGCGACTGGCCGAGCAGTACCGCTTCAACGGCCACTGGAAGCTGCTGGAGCAGTGGCTGCAGCAGCTCATCGACCTGCGCGCCCTGCTCGGCAGCCTCGGCCAGGCCGCGCCGCGCGCCAGCTCGCGCGAGCTGCGCGAAGCGCTGGATGCCCTGCTCGAGGACTGGCGCCCGCACGTGCAGGCCGGCCAGGACGACGACGCCGTGCGCCAGGCCGCTCCCGAGCAGTTCGCCGAGGAACTCGGGCAGACGCGCTGGGGGCTGTTCTCGCTGCAGGCCTCGCGCTGGCTGCTCAGCCGCGCCTGGACCGAGCAGCGCAACGAGCGCGGCCAGCGTGCCGGCGCCGCCGCCTTCGGCCGCTGGCTGGCCCGCCAGCTGGGCGAGGAGATCGCCGCCCTGCCGCTGGAGCGCTACCAGCGCCAGCCCTACGACCTGGCCGAACAGTTGCCGCGCCTGGAGCGCATGGCCGCCTGGCTGCGTCCGGCCCGCGGCGTGCTGGACATCCCCGAGGCCGACCGCCTGTACGGCGAGCTGCACAAGCTGGTCGAGCTGGCCAACCGCCCGGCCGACGAGGAAGTGCTGCAGGCGCGCGCCGCGCAGGTGCAGACCGTGTGGATGCTCAGGGGCTGGAAGGCCCTGAAGTAAGGCGCCGACACCCGTAGGGTGCGCCGCGCGCACCACCCACCGTGCGCGGGTGCGCAGGGCGCCCTACGGCAAGGTCGATCACCCGAAACATGATCCACCCCGGCGACAGCCCTGGCGTTTCCCGGCATGCTGGCGCCCTGCTCCAGCTGCCCGCCCGAGGAATCCGATGACCGCCATGACCACGCCCGTCCAGGACCGCTGGCTCGACCTCAACGACCTGCTGCGCGAACTGATCCAGCGGGGGCGCATCGACCAGGCGGAGGCCGAGCAGTGCCTGGCCATCCGCCGCAGCAGCCTCAACACCCAGCAGCACCCGCTGGAGTTCCTCGCCGCCCAGCAGCTCGACGACCGCGCCCGACCGGGACGCAAGCTCGACCTGGAGAGTCTGACCCAATGGCTGGCCGAGTACGCCGGGCAGCCCTACCTGCGCATCGACCCGCTGAAGATCGACGTCGCCGCGGTCACCCCGCTGATGTCGCACGCCTTCGCCCAGCGCCACCGGATCCTCGCCGTGGCGGTGGACAGCGAGAGCGTGACCATCGCCAGCGCCCAGCCGTTCGTCACCAGCTGGGAGGCCAACCTCACCCACGTGCTCAAGCGCAGCATCCGCCGCGTGGTGGCCAACCCGGCGGACCTGCAGCGCTTCACCCAGGAGTTCTACCGCCTGGCGCGCTCGGTCAGCGGCGCCTCGGCCTCCGAGCAGAAGATCAGCGGGGTCGGCAACTTCGAGCAGCTGCTCAATCTGGGCGCGGCGGACGGCGAGCCGGACGCCAACGACGCGCACATCGTCACCATCGTCGACTGGCTGTTCCAGTACGCCTTCCAGCAGCGCGCCAGCGACATCCACATCGAGCCGCGCCGCGAGCAGGGCACCGTGCGCTTTCGCATCGACGGCGTGCTGCACAACGTCTACCAGTTCCCGCCGCAGGTGATCATGGCCATCGTCAGCCGCCTGAAGAGCCTCGGGCGGATGAACGTGGCGGAGAAGCGCAAGCCGCAGGACGGCCGGGTGAAGACCAAGTCCCCCGACGGCGGCGAGATCGAGCTGCGCCTCTCCACCCTGCCCACCGCCTTCGGCGAGAAGCTGGTGATGCGCATCTTCGACCCCGAGGTGCTGCTCAAGGGCTTCGACAAGCTCGGCTTCTCCGCCGACGACCTGCGCCGCTGGCAGAGCATGACCGCGCAGCCCAACGGCATCATCCTGGTCACCGGGCCGACCGGCTCGGGCAAGACCACCACCCTGTACACCACCCTCAAGCAGCTGGCGACCGAGGAGGTGAACGTCTGCACCATCGAGGACCCGATCGAGATGATCGAGCCGGCGTTCAACCAGATGCAGGTGCAGCACAACATCGAGCTGACCTTCGCCAGCGGCGTGCGCGCGCTGATGCGCCAGGACCCGGACATCATCATGGTCGGCGAGATCCGCGACCTGGAGACCGCCGAGATGGCCATCCAGGCGGCGCTGACCGGCCATCTGGTGCTGTCCACCCTGCACACCAACGACGCGCCCAGCGCGATCAGCCGCCTGCTCGAGCTGGGCGTGCCGCACTACCTGCTCAAGGCCACCATCCTCGGCGTGATGGCCCAGCGCCTGGTACGCACCCTGTGCCCGCACTGCAAGGCGCCGCACACGCTCGACGCCGCCGACTGGCAGGAGCTGACCCGGCCGTGGAGCGCGCCACTGCCGGGCGGCGCCATGCGCGCGGTGGGCTGCAACGAATGCCGCGACACCGGCTACCGCGGCCGCGCCGGGGTCTACGAGATCATGCTGATGAGCGACGGCCTGAGGCAGCAGATCCACGCCGACACCGACCTCGCCGCGCTGCGCCGCCAGGCGTTCAAGGAGGGCATGCGCAGCCTGCGCCTGTCCGGCGCGCAGAAGGTCGCCAGCGGGCAGACCACCGTCGAGGAAGTGCTGCGGGTCACGCCGCAGAGCGATCAGCGGTAGGTCGGGTTAGCCGCAACGCGGCGTAACCCGACGTGCCGGCCGACAGGCCGGCCATCGGACCCGGGTGATGGGGATGCCTGCGGCATCCATGTCGGGTTACGGCCGGAGGCCTGACCCGACCTACGCCTACGCGGAATTACTGCTTGAGCGCGGCGAGGATCACCGCGACGCCGGCCTGGGCGCACTGCTCGTCCTGCGCCGCGGTGGCGCCGGACACGCCGATGGCGCCGACCACCACCCCGTCGACCTTCACCGGCACGCCGCCGCCGAACATGGCCAGGCGCGGACGCTGCAGCAGGCCGTCGCGCACGCTGGGCGGCATGCTGGCCAGGCGCTCTTCCCAGGCGCTGGTGGCCAGGCCGAAGCCGGCGGCGGTCCAGGCCTTGTCATGGGCGATATCGCGGCTCGGCGCCGGCGCGCCGTCCATGTGCGCCAGGTTGAGCAGCTGGCCGCTGGCGTCGACGATCGACAGGCTGACCCGCACGCCCAGGCGGCGCGCCTCGGCGAGCGCGGCGGGCATGGCCAGCAGGGCCAGGTCGAGGGACAGGGACGGTTGGTTGCGCAGCATCGGACACCTCGGATTCGGCTTGTTGTTGTCGGGAGTCGGTATAGCGTCAGGCGCTCTTGCGCCCGTTGGGCGCGCCGGGCTCGATCCTCGCCAGTTCCTGGAGCAGGCGCATCAGGGTCTGGAAGTTCTCCGGGCCGAACTGGCGCTGGATTTCCTTGTACTGGCGGGCCATCTCGCCGCTCATTTCCTCGAACAGCGCGCTGCCCTTGGGGGTCAGGCTGACGCACAGGCGGCGCTGGTCGTTGACCGGCTTCCAGCGGCGCACCAGGCCGTCGCGCTCCAGGCGCACCAGCACGCCGGTCATGCTCGGACGCAGGATGCAGGCCATCTCCGCCAGCTGGTGGCTTTCCAGTTCGCCGTGCGGGTACTGGCTGAGGATGCGGATCACCCGCCACTGCTGTTCGGTGAGGTCATGCTGGTTGAGCAGCGGGCGGAAGAAGCTCATCGCCGCTTCGCGCGCCTGCAGCAGGGCCAGGGTCAGGGACGGATCTTGTTTGGGCATGGCGGCCATGATGTTCCTACAAAAACGACACGACGCCGCTCCATCCGGAGCGGCGCCATGTTTTACCACAGAAGGCGAACGGGCTCTCAGTTACCGATGCCCAGGCACATGTACTTCATCTCGACATAGTCGTCGATGCCGTACTTGGAGCCTTCGCGACCGGTGCCGGACTCCTTGATGCCGCCGAACGGGGCGATCTCGGTGGAGATGATACCCTCGTTGACGCCGACCATGCCGTACTCCAGCGCCTCGCTGACCCGCCAGGCGCGGCCCAGGTCGCGGGTGTAGACGTAGGAGGCCAGGCCGAACTCGGTGTCGTTGGCCATGGCGATGGCTTCGGCTTCGGTCTTGAAGCGGAAGATCGGCGCCAGCGGGCCGAAGGTCTCGTCGCGCGCCACCAGCATCGCCGGGGTCACCTCGCCGAGCACGGTCGGCTCGAAGAAGCTGCCGCCCAGTGCGTGCGGCTTGCCGCCGGCCAGCACCTTGGCGCCCTTGGCAACGGCGTCGGCGATGTGCTCCTCGACCTTGGCCACCGCCTTGGCGTTGATCAGCGGGCCCTGCTCGGCGCCGGCCTCGTGGGCCGGGGCGACCTTGAGCGCGTTGACCGCGGCCACCAGACGCTTGGCGAACTCGTCGTACACGCCGTCCTGCACCAGGATGCGGTTGGTGCACACGCAGGTCTGGCCGCTGTTGCGGTACTTGGAGGCCATGGCGCCGGCCACCGCGGCGTCCAGATCGGCGTCGTCGAAGACGATGAACGGCGCGTTGCCGCCCAGCTCCATGCTGACCTTCTTCATGGTGTCGGCGCACTGCGCCATCAGCATCTTGCCGATGCCGGTGGAGCCGGTGAACGACAGCTTGCGCACGCTCGGGTTGCGGGTCAGCTCGCCGCCGATGGCGCGGGCGTTGCCGGTGACCACGTTGACCACGCCGGCCGGGATGCCGGCACGGCTGGCCAGTTCGGCCAGGGCCAGCGCCGACAGCGGGGTTTCCGAGGCCGGCTTGATGACGATGGTGCAGCCGGCGGCCAGCGCCGGGCCGGCCTTGCGGGTGATCATCGCGTTGGGGAAGTTCCACGGGGTGATCGCGGCGACCACGCCGATCGGCTGCTTGATCACCACCAGGCGGCGGCCCTGCTTGTCGTGGGGGATCACGTCTCCGTAGATGCGCTTGGCTTCCTCGGCGAACCATTCGATGAAGCTGGCGCCGTAGGCGATCTCGCCGCGGCTCTCGGTCAGCGGCTTGCCCTGTTCCCAGCTGAGCAGGCGGGCCAGGTCTTCCTGGTTGGCCATCATCAGCTCGAACCACTTGCGCAGCAGCGCCGAGCGCTCCTTGGCGGTCTTGGCGCGCCAGGCCGGCAGGGCGGCTTCGGCGGCGGCGATGGCGCGCTCGGTTTCCACGGCGCCCACGGAGGCGACGTTGCAGATCGGCGACAGGTCGGCCGGGTTGGTCACCGCGAAGGTGGCGCCGTCGTCGGCGTCGACCCACTCCCCGCCAATGAAGGCCTGGGTGCGCAGCAGGGTGCTATCGGTCAGTTGCATGGCGAATCTCTCGAAAGGAAGTCAGTAGACGCTGCTGCCGGGCGCGGCCGGCGCCGGTGCAGTACCCTTGAAGTTGGCGGCCAGGGCCTTGAGCGAGCGCATCAAGAGGCTGGTGTCGACGCCCACGGCGACGAAGGCGCAGCCCAGCTCCAGATAGCGGCGGGCCAGCTTCTCGTCGGCGCTGAGGATGCCGGCGGCCTTGCCGGCGGCGCGGATGCGCGCGATGGCACCCTCGATGGCCGCCTGCACCTCCGGATGGCCCGGGTTGCCGCGGTGGCCCATGGCCGCCGACAGGTCGGCCGGACCGATGAACACGCCGTCGACGCCCTCGACCGCGGCGATGGCGTCGAGGTTCTCCAGGCCCTTGAGGCTTTCCACCTGGACCAGCAGGCACATCTGCTCGTCGGCCTCGGCCAGGTAGGTGGCGATGTTGTTCCAGCGCGAGGCGCGCGCCAGGGCGGCGCCGACGCCGCGGATGCCCTTGGGCGGGTAGTGCATGGCGCGCACCAGCTCGGCAGCCTGCTCGGCCGACTCGACCATCGGCACCAGCAGGGTCTGCGCGCCGATGTCGAGCAGCTGCTTGATGACCACCGAATCGCCGATCGGCGGACGGATCACCGCCTGGCTCGGATACGGGGCCACCGCCTGCAGCTGGCCGAGCAGGCCGCGCAGGTCATTGGGCGCGTGCTCGCCGTCGAGCAGCAGCCAGTCGAAACCGGCGTTGGCCGCCAGCTCCGCGCAGTACGGATCGGCCAGGCCGACCCACAGGCCGATCTGCTGTTCGGCGCTCAGGCGCTGCTTGAAGGTGTTGACGGGCATCTGCATGACGGGTTCCTCAGACGAAGCGGCAGGAGATGGAACCCAGCATGTCATAGTCGACATGGAAGGTGTCGCCGGCCTTGGCCGCCACCGGGCGGGTGAACGAGCCGCCGAGGATGATCTGCCCCGGCTCCAGGCTCACGCCGTAGGGCGCCAACTTGTTGGCCAGCCAGGCCACGCCCTTGGCCGGGTGGTTGAGCACCGCGGCGGACACGCCGGACTCCTCGATCACGCCGTTGCGGTAGAGGATCGCCGGCACGCGGCGCAGGTCGACGTCGTGCGGACGGATGGCGCGGCCACCGAGGACGATGCCGGCGTTGGCGGCGTTGTCGGAGATGGTGTCGAACACCTTGCGGGTGATGCCGGTCTCCGGATCGACGTTGTGGATGCGCGCGTCGATGATCTCCAGCGCCGGGATCACGTACTCGGTGGCGTCCAGCACGTCGAAGATGGTGCAGTTCGGGCCGCTCAGCGGCTTGCCGAGGATGAACGCCAGCTCGACCTCGACGCGCGGCACGATGAAGCGGCTCATCGGGATGTCGGAGCCTTCCTCGAACTGCATGTCGTCGAGCAGCACGCCGTGGTCCGGCTCGGTGATGTTGGAGGACACCTGCATGGCGCGCGAGGTCAGGCCGATCTTGTGGCCGATCATCTTGCGGCCGCCGGCGATCTTCTTCTCGACCCAGGCGCGCTGGATGGCGTAGGCGTCGGCGATGGTCATGTCCGGGTTCTCCAGGGAGAACTGGCGGATCTGCTCGCCGGTACGCTCGGCGGTGTCGAGGCGCTCGGCAGCTTGCTGGATCAGTTGGGCGTCAAACATGAAGACCTCGGAACTCTCGATTCTTGGAGCTTTCAATTCTTGGTGAACAGCGGGTGCAGGGTGCTGTGCTTGGCGTCATAGACCTGCGCGCTGCTTTCGTCGATCTGCAGGGTCACGCCGATCGGGCGCTGGGCCAGCAGGCCGTCGAGGCGCGCGCGCAGCACCGCCAGCAGGCTGTCGCCGACCTGCTGGTGCACCGCCGCGCTGCGGCCGCAGCCCATGCGCAGGTTGGCGTAGAAGAAGCCGTAGTCGCCCTTGCCGTCGGCGATCGCCGCGTGCGCCGCCGGGTAGGCCAGCACGCGGGTGCCGCCGGTGGGGAACACCTGGCGGCCGTTCTCGTCGCGCTGTTCGAGCATGCAGTCGGCCAGCTCGCGGCACAGGGAACCGACGTCGACGTCGCGTTCGAGGTCGGGGCTGTAGTAGAGGACCAGATGGGGCATGGCAGCGCTCCTTACAGGCGGCTGGCGGCGATGAAGTCGGGGTTGGAGGCCTGCGCCGCCGGGATGGTCGAGCCGTCCTGCGGGGTGACCGGGAACACGGCGTTGATCTGGCCGGTGCCGGAGGCGGCGAAGTAGGGGGTGATCACTTCGGCCTTGGCGTCGTACTTGCTCCAGCCCAGCGCGCCGAGCAGCATCGCGGTGTCGTGCATGAAGCCTTCGCCGTGACCCTTGACCGCGTACTCCGGCAGCATGGCGCAGAAGGTTTCCCAGTCGCCCTCTTCCCACATCTGGATGACGCGGTGGTCGAGGGTCTCGAGGAACGGGCTCCAGATCTTGGTGGCGAACTCCGGCGCCTGGCCGTTCTGGGCGAAGCGGTGCGACAGCGAGCCGCTGGCGAGGAAGGCCACGGTGCCGTCGTAGTGCTCTTCCACGGCCTTGCGCATGGCCCAGCCCAGGCGGGCGCTGTCGGCCAGATAGTGGGAGGTGCACAGCGCCGAAACCGAGACCACCTTGAAGTGCTGGTCGGCGTTCATGTAGCGCATCGGCACCAGGGTGCCGTACTCCGGCGCCAGGGTGGTGGCGTCGTGGGCCATGGTCTCCACGCCCAGGCGGTTGGCCTCGGCGGCCAGCAGGCGGCCCAGCTCCGGGTTGCCCGGGAACTCGTACTCCATGTTGCTGATGAAGTGCGGCAGCTCGTTGCTGGTGTACAGGCCCTTGAAGTGCGGACCGCAGTTGATGTGGTAGTTGGCGTTGACCAGCCAGTGGGTGTCGAACACCACGATGGTGTCCACGTTCAGCTCGCGGCAGCGGCGGGCGATCTCGATGTGGCCGTCGATGGCCGCCTTGCGGAAGCCCTGGCGCGGGCCGGGCAGCTCGGACAGGTACATGGAGGGAACGTGGGTGATCTTGGCAGCCAGAGCAAGTTTGCCCATGACGATTCTCCTTGCGGCCTCATGCGCGCGGCGCACGCGGCGATGATTCGGGGGGTGCATGGCCGAAAACGGGCAGTCCCCGAGGGGAGCTGCCCGTTCCGACGCGGGCGACCGTCAGACGGTCGCTAGTGGCTGCCTCAGACGCCCCAGCGCGGGATGTGGTGGCTGCCCATGGAGATGCACACGTTCTTGATCTCGGCGAACACCTCGAAGCTGTACTCGCCGCCTTCGCGACCGGTGCCCGAGGCCTTCACGCCGCCGAACGGCTGACGCAGGTCGCGCACGTTCTGGCTGTTGATGAACACCATGCCGGCCTCGATGCCGCGGGCCAGACGGTGGGCCTTGCCGATGTCCTGGGTCCAGATGTAGGAGGCCAGGCCGTACTCGACGTCGTTGGCCAGGCGCAGCGCCTCGGCCTCGTCCTTGAACTTGAGCAGGCAGACCACCGGGCCGAAGATCTCTTCCTGGGCGATGCGCATGCGGTTGTCGACGTCGGCGAACACGGTCGGCTGGATGAAGTTGCCCTTGGCCAGGTGGGCCGGCAGGTTAGCCGGACGCTCCAGGCCACCGGCGACCAGGTTGGCGCCCTCTTCCATGCCGATCTTGATGTAGCCGGTCACCTTGTCGTAGTGCGCCTTGGTGATCATCGAGCCGACCTGGGTCTTCGGATCCTGCGGATCGCCGACGATCAGGCGCTTGGCGCGGGCGGCGAACTCGGCGACGAACTTGTCGTAGACGGTTTCCTGGATGAAGATCCGCGAGCCTGCGGTGCAGCGCTCGCCGTTCAGCGAGAAGATGGTGAACAGCGCGGCGTCGAGGGCGCGATCCAGATCGGCGTCGTCGAAGATCAGCACCGGCGACTTGCCGCCCAGTTCCATGGAGTACTTCTTCAGGCCGGCGGTTTCCATGATCTTCTTGCCGGTGGCGGTGCCGCCGGTGAAGGAGATGGCGCGCACGTCGTTGTGGCGGACCAGGGCGTCGCCGGCGGTGGCGCCGTAGCCCTGCACCACGTTGAGCACGCCGGCCGGGATGCCGGCTTCCAGGGCCAGGCGGCCCAGCTCGTTGGCGGTCAGCGGCGACAGCTCGGACATCTTCAGCACCGCGGTGTTGCCCAGCGCCAGGCACGGCGCGGTCTTCCAGGTGGCGGTCATGAACGGCACGTTCCACGGCGACACCAGGCCACACACGCCGACCGGCTGGTACAGGGTGTAGTTGAGCATCTGGTCGTCCACCGGGTAGGTGTGACCGTTCATGTTGGTGCAGACCTCGGCGAAGAACTCGAAGTTGTGCGAGGCGCGCGGGATCAGCACGTTCTTGGTCTGGTGGATCGGCAGACCGGTGTCCAGGGTCTCCAGCTCGGCCAGCTTCGGCACGTTCTGGTCGATCAGCTCACCCAGCTTGCGCATCAGGCGGGCGCGTTCCTTGGCCGGGGTGTTGGCCCACTTCGGGAAGGCTTCCTTGGCCGCGGCCACGGCCTGGGCGATTTCCTCGGCGCCGCCGCTGGCCACTTCGCAGATCACTTCGCCGGTAGCCGGGTTCAGGTTCTCGAAGACTTCTTTGCTCTCGACCTCACGGCCGTTGATCCAATGCTTGATCATTGCTTAACCCTCACTTGGCTACTGCGGCATTCTTGGCAGCGAAGAAATCGGCTTCGCTGACGATGGTGTTGACGAGGCGACCGACGCCCTCCACTTCCACGACCACTTCGTCGCCCGGGACCACGTCGGCCAGGCCTTCCGGAGTGCCGGTGGCGATCATGTCGCCCGGCTGCAGGGTCATGAACGCGGACAGGTATTCGATCAGGAACGGGATGTCGAAGATCATGTCCGCGGTGGTGCCTTCCTGGCGCAGCTCGCCGTTGATCCAGGTGCGCAGCTTGAGGTTCTGCGGGTCGGCGATCTGGCTGCGGTCGATGATGTACGGGCCGACCGGGGTGGTGCAGTCGCGGTTCTTCACCCGCAGGTTCGGCCGGTAGTAGTTCTCCAGGTAGTCGCGGATGGCGTAGTCGTTGCAGACGGTGTAGCCGGCGACGTAGTCCAGGGCGTCCTCGCGCTTGACGTTGCGCGCGGTCTTGCCGATCACCGCCACCAGCTCGCACTCGTAGTGCATGTAGGCGACGTTGTCCGGACGCCAGGTGATCTGGCGGTGGCCGGTGTAGGTGTTCGGCGCCTTGATGAACACCAGCGGCTCGGTCGGCGCCTTGAACGCCAGCTCGGCGGCGTGGTCGGCGTAGTTCAGACCGAGGGCGAACATGCTGCCGGTGGCCGGCGGCAGCCACTCGACCTGGTCTTCGGCCAGCAGGGTGCCATCGGCCAGACGGACGGCGTTGTCGTCTTCGACGGCGACGTTGTGGACTTCGCCCTGGTAACGGATGCGTGCGTGTTTCATGTTCCGGCTCCTTATTCCGCGACCACGGTGTTGCTGAGGCGACCAACGCCGGCGATTTCGACTTCGACCTTGTCGCCGACGGCGATGTCGACGCGACCTTCCGGCACGCCGGTGATGATCAGGTCACCCGGCTCGAAGGTCATGAACTGGCTGAGGAAGCTGATCAGCTCGGGGATCGAGCGCACGAAGTTGGCGGTGCTGTTCTGCTGGCGGACTTCGCCGTTGACCAGCAGCCTGATCTCCAGGGCGTGCGGATCGGCGATGTCGGCGGCATCGACCACCACCGGGCCGACCGGGCAGAAGGTGTCGCGGCACTTGGCCTTGACCGCCGGGCGGTAGAAGCTGACTTCCGGCAGGGTGACTTCGTTGACCGCGGTGTAGCCGCCGACGTAGTCCATGGCCTCGGCCTCGGAGACGCGGCTGGCGCGCTTGCCGATCACCACGCCCAGCGCAGGTCCCGCCTGGATGGCGTCGACGCCGGCCGGGAAGACGATGTTGCCTTCGTGGCCGACCACGGTGTTCGGGGTCTTGATGTACAGCACCGGGGTCTTCGGCGGAGTCTTGTACGGATCCTGGTTGAACTCGGCAATCTTGCTGTCCAGCAGGCCCTGGTAGTTCAGCGCGATGCCGAACACGGTGCCGCTGAACGGCGCTTTCCAGGCGTCAGGCTTGACGGCCTGGCCATTCACGGACGGTTGACCATTCTCGTCGACCGTCGCCTCGAGGACCTTGCCGTCCACTTCAATCATCGCTCGGCGCATGCCAGCTCTTCTCCACAGACCAGTTGGATAAACCGGCCCCTGCGGACAGGACCCGGCACTCACCATGACCACCGTCGGGCGACGGCCAGTTAACATGTGAACTTTATAATTAACATGTTAATCGTGGTCAAGACCCTCGGCATCGCCCGGTCACGGCGCGGTATCATGAAAAACAGCCCAGAACAGGCGGGAGGCCGCGGATCATGCGGGAAAACGAGCCCATTCCGAACATCAACATCGGCCAGGTCTACGACCAAAGATATGCCGACGAGGACGTGCACTACGAGGCCCTCGGCAAGCTGGCCGACTTCTTCGGCCGCAACATGCCGGTGCACCGCCACGACCGCTTCTTCCAGGTCCACTACGTGACCAGCGGCGCGGCGCGGGTCTATCTCGACGACCGGCAGTACAGCGAGAGCGCCCCGCTGTTCTTCCTCACCCCGCCGACCATCCCGCATGCCTTCGTCACTCATCCGGATAGTGAAGGCCATGTTCTGACCGTGCGCCAGCAGCTGGTCTGGCCGCTGCTCGAGGCGCATCTGAGCCAGTCGGGCGAGCCGCGTCTGGTGTCGCCGACCTGCGTGGCACTCGGCTCGCTGGACGCCAGCTACGCCGGCGAGATCGAGCGCCTCGACCGCCTGTTCGCCATGCTCGCCGAGGAGTTCGCCCAGCACCGGGTGGCGCGCCAGGCCAGCCTGCACGCGCTGACCCAGCTGATCTTCATCACCCTGCTGCGCCTGGCCGCCGAGCCGGTGAAGAACCAGCACGTGCGCCACGACAACCTGCAGATTTTCCACCGCTTCAACGCGCTGATCGAGGACCACTATCGCAAGCACTGGCCGCTGTCGCGCTACGCCGAGGCGATGGGCGTCACCGAGGCGCGCCTCAACGACATCTGCCGGCGCATCGCCGACCTGCCGTCCAAGCGCCTGGTGCACGAGCGGCTGATGCAGGAAGCGCGGCGCCTGCTGCTGTTCACCGCCAGCTCGGTCAACGAGATCGGCTACCAGCTCGGCTTCAAGGACCCGGCCTACTTCACCCGCTTCTTCAGTCGCGAGGCGGGCATGACGCCCAGCGAATACCGCAGCCGCGAGGGCGAACGCGAGGAGGCAGGCGCCGGAAACGAAAAGGCCCGCCGGTGAGGGCGGGCCTTTCGGACTACCGGCTGCGGGTTAGAGCAGCGGCAGGGTGTAGCTGACGATCACGCGGTTTTCGTCGACGTCGCGACCGATAGCCCCGGCCACGTCACTGGCGCGGAAGGTGGTGTTGCGCAGATGGAAGCGCAGCCCCTTCAGAGTGCCGTCCTGCAGGGTGTAGACCAGATCGGTGTCGCGCTCCCACTGCTTGCCGTTGTTGCTGGCGGCAGTTTCGATGTCGTCGGCGTTGACGTAGCGAGCCATCAAGGCCAGACCCGGAATGCCAACCGAGGCGAAGTCGTAGTCGTAACGGACCTGCCAGGCGTCGGTTTCCTGGAGAGTGAAGATCCAGTAGGTGACCAGGTTGATGCTGTACGGATCGGAACCCTGAATGATCGGGAAAGCACCGTCACCTTTCAGCTTCTGGTAGCCGGCGCCGAACTTGTGCGCACCGACGCCCAGGGTGAACATGCCCTGGTA
Organism: Pseudomonas sp. A-1; assembly: GCF_004801855.1. Lineage (GTDB taxonomy): Bacteria > Pseudomonadota > Gammaproteobacteria > Pseudomonadales > Pseudomonadaceae > Geopseudomonas. Next base: position 41,448 of record NZ_SSTC01000034.1, read on the forward strand.
CATGTCGTTGTCGATGATACCCAGAGCCTGGTCGCCCTGATCCTTCGAGCCGAAGTAGCGCAGATCGGAGGTCAGGCTCATACCTTCGCCCAGCGGCAGCTTGTGCACCAGGCCACCGAAGTGCTGCTTGTAGGCGTTGTCGTAGTCGCCGTAGTAGTAGCTGGCGGTCAGTTGCGGGTTGAAGACGTAGCTGCCACCGGCGAAGTCGAAGTTATCGATATTGGAGGCGAACTCCTCGTTGTTGCTGGAGTCACGCAGGTTGTACTCGGTCAGACGACCGACATTCAGGGTCAGGCCGTCGATCTCCTGGGAGGTCAGCATGCCGCCGGTGTAGCTACCCGGCAGCAGACGGGTATTGTTGTACTGCACCACCGGCAGGACCGGCTGCAGGGTACCCACGCGCAGAACCGACTTGGAGAGACGCGCTTTTGCGGTCAGGCCCAGCTCGCTGTACTCGTCGTCCGGCACGCCATCGGCACCCACTGGCAGCATGTTGCCGGCAGTACGGCTTTTGCCGGAGTCCAGCTTGACGCCCAGCATGCCGATGGCGTCAACGCCCACGCCGACCGCGCCTTCGGTGAAGCCGGATTCGAACTTGGCGATGAAGCCCTGACCCCAGGTTTCCCCGTAGGACGGATTCACCACAGCGGTGTTCGAACGGAAATCACGGTTCAGATACATGTTGCGCAGCTCGAGGCTCGCCTTGCTGTCTTCGACCAGAGCAGCCTGGGATACGGCAGGGACGGCCATGGCGGCAGCGAGGATGCCAAGGGCCAGTTTCGAGCGCTGAGAGGTCCTGATCATTGTTTTTTTGTCTCCACGGGGACTTATTCGATCAATCGAAGTTTCGTCCGCCAGGCTGGCAGCTTCCTGGCGAACCGGACGCGCCTTTTACCATCCGATTAAGATGTTAACAACCAAATTCTCGATCGGCGATGGGCGACACCCTAACGAACTTCCGCTTCTAAAAACCGCGAAATAACCGTCAAGTCAAGCATGAACGGAATTTTCACAACAACAATCCCCCCCTCCCCCCTCCTTTCGGATGGCTTGACGCTCCACCCCGGCTGTCACACGATTGCAGCGTTAACTTGTTAACGAAACGCGCCCGCGAACGCTCACCACGTGGCCCCGGCCATGCCATCCACCTCCCTGGCGGAGGCAGCAACCGCGGGCGCCGCAGATGAAACGACTGTTCGTGCCTCGCGGAGAGGCGCATGCCAGCAGGCTCGGCTACGCTTTCCCGGGCCTGCGGGGCATGCACGCGCGGCACCGGCACTTCACCTGAGCCACCCGTCACCCAGAGCCCGTAAGCGTCCGTCGAATGCCCAGCAGATTTTTGATGCAATCATTCGATTAACATGTTACTAATCTGGGGACAACAAAAACACGGGAGTATCCCATGAGAACCTTGAAACTCGTTGCCCTCGCTGCCGCCATCGGCGCCGCCTCTGCTGCCCAGGCCGCCGACAGCTACACCCTGAAGGTCGGCCACTTCCTGCCGTCCACCTCCAACGCCCAGGTCAACATCATCGAGCCGTGGTGCGAACAGCTGCGCCAGGAGTCCAATGACCGCCTGAAGTGCCAGCTGTACCCGTCGATGCAGCTGGGCGGCACCCCCGCCAAGCTGGCCGACATGGCGCGCAACGGCGTGGCCGACATTGTCTGGACCGCCCCGGCCTACTCCGCCGGCAAGTTCCCGCGCGTCGAGGTTCTCGAACTGCCGTTCATGCTGCCCTACGGCGGCAAGGCCGGTAACGACATCATCTGGAAGTTCTACGAGCAGTACGCCAAGGACGACTTCAAGGGCTACAAGGTGCTCTCCGTGTTCGGCGACGGCGGCATGGACCTGCACACTCGCGGCAAGGCGGTGAAGACCCTCGAGGACCTCAAGGGCCTGAAACTGCGCGCCTCCAGCCGCACCGCGGCCAAGACCGTGGAAGCCCTCGGCGCCACTCCGGTGAGCATGCCGCCGGCGCAGATGACCGAAGCCATCTCCAAGGGCGTGGTCGACGGCGCCCTGGCCTCCTGGGAAGTGGTTCCGGCCACCAAGCTCGACGAAGTTACCGAGTTCCACAGCGTCGCACCGGAAGGCCAGCACGCCATCGGCTACACCGTGCTGACCATGCTGATGAACCAGAAGAAGTTCGACAGCCTGCCCAAGGACCTGCAGGAAATCATCGACCGCAACAGCGGCCCGGCGCTGAACGACCGCTTCGCCACCGCCTGGGACAAGGCGATGGATGCCGCCCGCAACGCCGCTCCGGCCGAAAGCCGCGTGGCCATCGACGCAGACGCCTACAAGGCCATGCAGGACGCCGCTGCCGGCGTCGCCGATGTCTGGGCCAAGGATGCAAGCGAGAACGGAATCGACGGCAAGGCGCTCGTGGAAGGCGCACGCAACCTGTCCTCCGCTACTCGGTAATACACAAAATGAATGAGTCGCTGTCCTTCGAGAGCGGCCTGACCGCAGAACACGGCGTCTTCCGCCGTGTTCTGCATTACGTCGCCCAGGGCTTCGCCCTGGCCGGCGGTCTGGTCCTGCTGCTGCTCATCAACATGTCGCTGATATCGATCATCGGCCGCAAGCTGTTCAACACGCCGATCCGCGGCGACATCGAGCTGATGGAAATCGGCGCCTCCATCGCCATCGCCGCCTTCCTGCCGCTGTGCGAGCTGCGTGGTACCCACATCAAGGTCGACGCCTTCACCATGAAGGCTTCCCCGCTGGTGCAGCGCACCCTGGACGGCTTCGCCCACCTGCTGTGCCTGGTCGCCGCGCTGATCCTGGCCTGGCGCACCGGCCTGCAGATGTTCGACAACATGGAGTACGGCGACGTCTCCACCCTGCTGTCGATCCCGCTGTGGATCCCGCTGATGTGCATCGTGCCCAGCCTTGTCCTGCTGGCGCTGTGCTCGCTGGCCCGCATCATCGACATGTTCCGTGGAGGTCGCGCATGAGCGGTCTGAGTCTCGGCCTGATTGCCCTGGCCATCACCCTCACCCTGCTGGCCCTGCGCGTGCACATCGGCATCACCATGCTGATCGGCGGTGCCGCCTGCTTCCTCGCGGTCAACGACGGCGACCTGTCCTCGCTGCTGTTCACCCTCAACAACCTGGCCTACTCGCGCCTGTCCAACTACGACCTGGCGGTGATTCCGCTGTTCGTGCTGATGGGCCAGTTCGCCACCCACGGCGGCCTGTCGCG
>NZ_SSTC01000035.1 GCF_004801855.1 Pseudomonas sp. A-1
CGCGCTGGGCGGTCTGTGCCGCCGGCGCGGCGGCGGCCTCGGAGGCGGCCGCACGCGGCTGCGGCAGCAGTTGCACCAGCGCCGCGAGGGCCAGGGCGAGCAGGCACAGCAGCACCGCCGGCTGGCCGCCTAGGCTGTCCAGCGGCACCAGCAGGGTCAGGCTCTGCAGGATCACGGCAAGCAGCAGCAGGGCGCTGGCCAGGCGCTGCAGGCGCACGCGCGTGGTATCGGCCAGGGGGGCGACCAGCAGGTTGGCCAGGCCGGTGAAGGCCAGGTACAGGGCGTCGGGCTGCTGCAGCCAGGGCAGGGCGTCGGCGCGCAGGCTGGGGACGAACGACAGCAGCAGGGCGGCCGCGCCCGATAGGAGATGGACGGTTTTCAATATGCTCAAAGAACTCACCTTGGTAACGACGGATACTGACGATGGCGTCCGGGCGTGACGGGGGCGAAGCGGGAAGGGGAACGCCCGGAGAGGGGCGTACAGGTCAGGCCGGACGGCGCCGCGACGGCCTCGGCGAGAAATTGACGCGAGCGGTGCGGACGCGGCGGCTATTTAACCGTAAAGGCAGGCAGCGCTCAATTGCGCCGTTGGGCAAAGGCGCTCGCCTGGCGGGGTGGGGACCTGCAGGTGCGCTGTGCGGAGCGGCTGCCGGTGCGCCGAGGGTGGCAGCCTTCCGGCGGGCTGCGGCCAGGCGGCATTCTCGCGCGCCAGCATGATGCGCGGGCCGGGAAAAGCGCCGCCGGCGATGGCGCCAGCGGCGGGCCGCAGGGCCTGCGCCGCGTGATTGTTTCAGGCTATAATCCCCGCCCTTTATCACGGCAAGGCCTGCTGCCCGCGTGCCTGCGTCGCGCCGGCGGCCGTGGCGGCAGCGGTTGCCCACGGCAACCGCGGAGCGACCGCCGCCGGCAATCCACGACTGACCTTTGAGAAGCGAACCGACCATGATGCGCAGCCACTATTGCGGCCAACTCAACGAAAGCCTGGACGGCCAGGAAGTCACCCTGTGCGGCTGGGTCCATCGCCGTCGCGACCACGGCGGAGTGATCTTCCTCGACATCCGCGACCGCGAGGGGCTGGCCCAGGTGGTGTTCGACCCGGATCGCGCCGAGACCTTCGCCAAGGCCGACCGCGTGCGCAGCGAGTACGTGGTGAAGATCACCGGCAAGGTGCGCCTGCGCCCGGCCGGTGCGGTCAACCCGAACATGGCCTCCGGCGCCATCGAGGTGCTGGGCTACGAGCTGGAAGTGCTCAACCAGGCCGAGACCCCGCCGTTCCCGCTGGACGAGTACAGCGACGTCGGCGAGGAGACCCGTCTGCGCTACCGCTTCATCGACCTGCGTCGCCCGGAGATGGCCGCCAAGCTGAAGCTGCGCTCGCGCATCACCAGCAGCATCCGCCGCTACCTGGACGACAACGGCTTCCTCGACGTCGAGACGCCGATCCTCACCCGCGCCACCCCGGAAGGCGCGCGCGACTATCTGGTGCCGAGCCGCACCCACGCCGGCAGCTTCTTCGCCCTGCCGCAGTCGCCGCAGCTGTTCAAGCAGCTCCTGATGGTCGCCGGCTTCGACCGCTACTACCAGATCGCCAAGTGCTTCCGCGACGAGGACCTGCGCGCCGATCGTCAGCCGGAATTCACCCAGATCGACATCGAGACCAGCTTCCTCGACGAGCAGGACATCATGGGCCTGACCGAGACCATGATCCGCAACCTGTTCAAGGAAGTGCTGGACGTCGAGTTCGGCGAGCTGCCGCACATGACCCTGGCCGAAGCCATGCGCCGCTACGGCTCGGACAAGCCGGACCTGCGCATCCCGCTGGAGCTGGTGGACGTCGAGGACCAGCTCAAGGATGTCGAGTTCAAGGTGTTCGCCGGCCCGGCCAACGATCCCAAGTGCCGCGTCACCGCCCTGCGCGTACCGGGCGGTGCGAGCATGCCGCGCAAGCAGATCGACGACTACACCAAGTTCGTCGGCATCTACGGCGCCAAGGGCCTGGCCTACATCAAGGTCAACGAGCGCGCCAAGGGCGTCGAGGGCCTGCAGTCGCCGATCGTCAAGAACATCCCGCTGGACAACATCAACGTGATCCTCGATCGCGTCGGTGCGGTGGATGGCGACATCGTGTTCTTCGGCGCCGACAAGGCGAAGATCGTTTCCGAAGCCCTCGGCGCCCTGCGCGTCAAGCTGGGCCACGACCTGAACCTGCTGACCTGCGAATGGGCCCCGCTGTGGGTGGTCGACTTCCCGATGTTCGAGGAAAACGACGACGGCAGCCTGACCGCCATGCACCACCCGTTCACCGCGCCGAAGTGCAGCCCGGAGGAACTGGAGGCCAACCCGGCTGCCGCGCTGTCGCGCGCCTACGACATGGTGCTCAACGGCACCGAGCTGGGCGGTGGTTCGATCCGCATCCACAGCAAGGAAATGCAGCAGGCCGTGTTCCGCGTGCTCGGCATCAGCGAGGAAGAGCAGCAGGAGAAGTTCGGCTTCCTGCTCGATGCACTGAAGTTCGGCGCGCCGCCGCACGGTGGCCTGGCCTTCGGCCTGGATCGCCTGGTGATGCTGATGACCGGCGCCAGCTCGATCCGCGAAGTGATCGCCTTCCCGAAGACCCAGAGCGCCGCCTGCGTGATGACCCAGGCGCCGGGCGTGGTCGACGCCAAGCAGCTGCGCGAACTGAACATCCGCCTGCGCGAGCAGCCCAAGGCCGAATAAGCCGACACAGGAGCCTGGTTAAGCCAGGCTCCTTCAGTTTCGGCGCGGCAAAAGTACAAGATCCACCAGCAACACGACGGAGAGAGTCATGGCAGGTCATTCCAAATGGGCCAACATCAAGCACCGCAAGGAACGTCAGGACGCCAAGCGCGGCAAGATCTTCACCAAGCTGATCCGCGAACTGACCGTCGCGGCCAAACACGGTGGCGGCAACCCGGCTGACAATCCGCGCCTGCGCCTGGCGGTGGACAAGGCCCTGACTGCCAACATGTCGCGTGACGTCATCGAGCGCGCCATCGCCCGCGGCGCCGGCACCAACGAAGCCGACAACATGGTCGAGCTGAGCTACGAGGGCTACGCGCCGAGTGGCGTGGCGATCATCATCGAGGCCATGACCGACAACCGCAACCGCACCGCGGCCGAAGTGCGCCATGCCTTCAGCAAGTGCGGCGGCAACCTCGGCACCGACGGCTCGGTGGCCTACATGTTCGACCGCAAGGGGCAGATCAGCTTCGCCCCGGGCGTCGACGAGGACGCCCTGATGGAGGCGGCGCTGGAAGCCGGCGCCGACGACGTGGTCGCCGAGGAGGATGGTTCGGTCGAGGTGTACACCTCCTTCGCCGACTTCCTGTCGGTCAACGAGGCGCTGACCGCCGCCGGCTTCAAGGGCGACGAGGCCGAGGTGGCGATGATCCCGTCGATCACCGCGCCGATCACCGACCTGGAGACCGCGCAGAAGGTGCTCAAGCTGATCGACATGCTGGAAGACCTCGACGACGTGCAGAACGTCTACCACAACGCCGAGATCCCCGACGAGATCATGGAGCAGCTCGGCTGAGGCCAGGTGTCGGTGTGACCCGAGCCGGAAGGAGGCCTGTCCCTTCCGGCTTTGTTTTTGGGCGCGTCGTCATGCTCCGGCGTGTCGGGCGTGACGACGCGGCAGGGGGCACCTATACTCGCGGCTGGATAAATAGCCAGTGAGTGACGCTGGCGGACAAGGCGGATGACCCCTGCATGACCCTGATCCTCGGCATCGACCCCGGTTCGCGCATCACCGGTTACGGCGTGGTGCGCGACACCGGGCGCGGCTGCGAGTACATCGCCTCCGGCTGCATCCGCACCGGCGACGGCCCGCTGCCCGAGCGCCTGCAGAAGGTCTACCGTGGCGTGCGCGAGGTGATCCGCCTGCACGGACCGGTGATGCTCGGCATCGAGCAGGTGTTCATGGCGCGCAACGCCGACTCCGCGCTCAAGCTCGGCCAGGCGCGCGGCGCGGCGATAGTCGCGGCGGTGGAGGAGGGGCTGAGCGTCGCCGAGTACACCGCCAGCCAGGTCAAGCAGGCGGTGGTCGGCAGCGGCGCGGCGGACAAGCAGCAGGTGCAGCTGATGGTCATGCACCTGCTGGGCCTGCTGCAGAAGCCGCAGATCGACGCCTCCGACGCCCTGGCCATCGCCCTCTGTCACGCCCACCACCGGCAGAGCCTGATTCCCCATGGCCTGGCCACCGCCCGCCGGCGCGGCGGGCGCCTGCGCCTGTAACCCGAGGAGCCCATCTTGATCGGACGTTTGCGCGGTACCCTGGCGGAGAAGCAGCCGCCGCACCTGCTGGTCGACGTCAATGGCGTCGGCTACGAGCTGGAGGTGCCGATGACCACCCTGTACCGCCTGCCGGGCGTCGGCGAGGCGCTGACCCTGCACACCCACCTGGTGGTGCGTGAGGACGCCCAGCTGCTCTACGGCTTTGCCGAGAAGCGCGAGCGCGAGCTGTTCCGCGAGCTGATCCGCCTCAACGGCGTCGGTCCCAAGCTGGCCCTGGCGCTGATGTCCGGCCTCGAGGTGGACGAGCTGGTGCGCTGCGTGCAGGCCGGCGACACCAAGGCGCTGACGCGGGTGCCGGGGGTCGGCAAGAAGACCGCCGAGCGTCTGCTGGTGGAACTCAAGGACCGTTTCCAGGTCTGGGCAAGCATGCCGGCCATCGCCCCGCTGGTGGTGGAGCCGGCGCGTGCACCGGCGGTTTCCAGCGCCGAGGCCGATGCGGTCAGCGCCCTGGTGGCGCTGGGCTTCAAGCCGGCCGAGGCCAGTCGCGCCGTCAGTCTGGTGGACGCTGCCGACCTGTCCAGCGAAGAACTGATCCGCCGTGCCCTCAAGGGCATGGCCTGAACCCGTGGGTGAATCCCGATGATCGAAGCCGACCGCCTGGTCACCGCCAGCCCGCGCGAGCGCGAGGAGCAGCAGGATCGCGCCATTCGCCCGCTCAAGCTGGCCGAGTACATCGGCCAGCCGGTGGTGCGAGAGCAGATGGAGCTGTTCATCCGCGCCGCGCGCGGACGCAGCGAGGCGCTGGACCACACCCTGATCTTCGGCCCGCCGGGGCTGGGCAAGACCACCCTGGCCAACATCATCGCCCAGGAAATGGGTGTGTCGATCAAGAGCACCTCGGGGCCGGTGCTGGAACGCCCGGGCGACCTGGCCGCGCTGCTCACCAACCTCGAGCCGGGCGACGTGCTGTTCGTCGACGAGATCCATCGGCTGTCGCCGGTGGTCGAGGAGGTGCTGTACCCGGCGATGGAGGACTACCAGCTCGACATCATGATCGGCGAGGGGCCGGCGGCGCGCTCGATCAAGCTCGATCTGCCACCGTTCACCCTGATCGGCGCCACCACCCGCGCCGGCATGCTGACCAACCCGCTGCGCGACCGCTTCGGCATCGTCCAGCGCCTGGAGTTCTACGGCGTCGCCGACCTGGCGACCATCGTCGGCCGCTCGGCCGGCATCCTCGGCCTGCCCATCGACGCCGAAGGCGCCTACGAGATCGCCCGCCGCGCGCGCGGCACGCCGCGCATCGCCAACCGCCTGCTGCGCCGGGTGCGCGACTTCGCCGAGGTGCGCGGCCAGGGTGCGATCAGCCGCAGCATCGCCGACCGTGCGCTGGACATGCTGGACATCGACGCCCACGGCTTCGACCACCAGGACCGCCGCCTGCTGCTGACCATGATCGACAAGTTCGATGGCGGCCCGGTGGGCATCGACAACCTGTCGGCGGCCATCGGCGAGGAACGCCATACCATCGAGGACGTGCTCGAGCCCTACCTGATCCAGCAGGGCTACATCATGCGCACGCCGCGCGGGCGGGTGGTGACCCGTCACGCCTACCTGCACTTCGGCCTCGATGTGCCGGGGCGTCTCGGCGAGGACCGTGGCGCCGCAGCGGCCGCAGGCGACGACTGACGGAAAAAATAGTTGCCACGACCGTTGGCAACCGGGGGAGCCGGGACTAGAGTATGCGCGCGCAAAACAAGAGCCAGCCGTTCAGCCACCGTTGTCGGGTCTATTACGAGGACACCGATGCCGGTGGCGTTGTCTATTACGTCAACTACCTCAAGTTCATGGAGCGGGCCCGCACCGAGCGGTTGCGTGCGTCGGGCCTTGCCCAGTCGCAGCTGGTCGGCGAGAACCTGCTGTTCGTCGTGCATTCGGCCGAGGCCCGCTACCTGGCGCCGGCCCGGCTCGACGACGAGCTGTCGGTCAGTGCCGAGGTGGTGGAACTCAATCGTGCCAGTCTGGTCTTTCGCCAGCAGGTGCGCCGCATGTGCGACGATGCACTGCTCTGTGAAGGGCGTATCACGGTGGCCTGCGTGCGCGCCGACAGTTTCAAACCCCGGGCCATTCCCGAAGCGCTGCGAGCAGCCTTCGCCGGGCCGGGTCCAATCCCTGCAGGAGAGTAAGCGTGGAAGCCAACGCCGTTGACCATATGTCGATGTGGAGCCTGATCAGCAATGCCAGTTTCGTGGTGCAACTGGTGATGCTGGCCCTGGTCGCCGCCTCGGTCACCTCGTGGATCATGATCTTCCAGCGCAGCAGCATGCTGCGTGCCGCCAAGAAGGGGCTGGACACTTTCGAGGAGCGCTTCTGGTCGGGCATCGACCTGTCCAAGCTGTACCGCCAGGCCGGCAGCAACCCCGACCCGGACTCCGGCGTCGAGCAGATCTTCCGCGCCGGCTTCAAGGAGTTCTCCCGCCTGCGCCAGCAGCCCGGCGTCGACCCGGATGCGGTGATGGACGGCGTCAACCGTGCCATGCGCGTGGCCATCTCCCGCGAGGAGGAGAAGCTCGAGCAGAGCCTGCCGTTCCTCGCCACCGTCGGCTCGACCAGCCCGTACGTCGGTCTGTTCGGCACCGTGTGGGGCATCATGAACTCGTTCCGCGGTCTGGCCCAGGTGCAGCAGGCCACCCTGGCCACCGTGGCGCCGGGCATCGCCGAGGCGCTGATCGCCACCGCCATCGGCCTGTTCGCCGCGATTCCGGCGGTGATCGCCTACAACCGCTTCTCCGCCCGCGGCGAGATGCTGATCAACCGCTACTACACCTTCGCCGACGAGTTCCAGGCCATCCTGCACCGCAAGGTGCACACCAGCGACGATTGACGCCGTCTCCGGCCGCGCCCAGTACGGCGCCGCCGGATCCGCTTTTCCGACAGGTTCGATTCAAGACATGGCCAGAATTCGCAACAGACGCAAGCCGGTCGCCGAGATGAACGTCGTGCCCTACATCGACGTCATGCTGGTGCTGCTGGTGATCTTCATGGTGACCGCGCCGATGCTCAACCAGGGGGTCAAGGTCGACCTGCCCAAGGTGAGCAGCGAGGCGCTGCCGCAGGACAACAACGCCCAGGTGCTGACGATCTCGATCAAGGCCGACAAGACCTACTACTGGAACATGGGCAGCGAGGTCGACGTCGACACCGTGCAGGACACCGCACTGACTCTCGAGCAGATGACCCAGGCGGTCACCGCGATCATGAACCAGAACCGCAGCCAGGGTAAGCCGGTGCAGGTGTTCGTGCGTGCCGACAAGGCGGTCGACTACGGCGCGGTGATGGCGGCCATGGGCGGTCTGCAGCAGGCCGGCGTGGGCAACGTCGGGCTGATTACCGAGGCGCCCTGATGCAGCAGCGTGAGCGCTCTCCTTCGGAAAGCTACTTCTGGCCGAGCATCTGGGCGGTCGGCCTGCATGTGCTGATCTTCGCCATGCTGTTCGTCAGCTTCGCCATGACCCCGGAGCTGCCGCCGTCGCGGCCGATCGTCCAGGCCACCCTGTACCAGCTCAAGTCGCAGAGTCAGGCGAAGGTGCAGACCAACCAGCGCATCGCCGGCGAGTCGCAGAAGACGGCGGCGCCGCAGTACGAAACCGAGCAGATGGAGCAGAAGAAGGCCGAGCAGCAGAAGCTCGCGGCGGCCAAGGCTGCGGAACAAAAGCGCGCCGAGGAGGCTCGAAAGGCGGAGCAGGCCAAGGCTGCCGAGGCGCAGAAGCAGAAGGAAGCTGCCGCGGCCAAGGCCGAGGCGCAGAAGAAAGAGGCTGCCGCCAAGGCCGAGGCCGAGAAGAAGGCTGCCGAACAGAAGCAGCAGGCCGACATCGCCAAGAAGAAGGCCGCCGAGGAGGCAGCTAAGAAGAAGGCTGCCGAGGAGCTCGCCAAGAAGAAGGCGCAGGAGGAGGCCGCGAAGAAGAAAGCCGCCGAGGAGGCCAAGAAGAAGGCCGCCGAGGAGCAGGCGAAGAAGGCTGCCGAAGAAGCCAGGAAGAAGGCTGCCGCCGAGGAGGCGAAGAAGAAAGCCGCCGCCGAGGCCGCCCGCAAGGCGCAGGAGGACAAGAAGGCCGCCGCGCTGGCCGAGCTGCTCGCCGACGACGTGCAGCATCAGCAGGCGCTGGCCGACGAGGTCGGCGACAAGGTGGCCGGCAACCTCGATGACCTGATCATCAACCTGGTCAGCCAGCAGTGGCGGCGGCCGCCGTCGGCGCGCAACGGCATGAGCGTGGAGGTACTGATTCAGATGCTGCCGGACGGCACCATCACCAACGCCAGCGTGAAACGGTCCAGCGGCGACGTGGCCTTCGACAATTCGGCGGTAGCCGCGGTGCGCAACGTCGGCCGCATCCCGGAAATGCAGCAACTGGACCGCGCGACCTTCGACAAGATGTACCGTCAGCGTCGCATCATTTTCAAACCGGAGGACTTGAGCCTGTGAACACCCTGATCCGCATGGCCCTGCTGGGCCTGGCGCTGCTCGCCGGTGTGGCGAAAGCGGCCGACCCGCTGGTGATCTCCAGCGGTACCCCTCGCGCCACTCCCATCGCCGTGGTGCCGTTCGCCTCGCAGGGCGGCGCCGTGCTGCCCGAGGACATGGCCGAGATCGTCGGCAACGACCTGCGCAACTCCGGCTACTTCGAGCCGATTCCGCGGCAGAACATGATCAGCCTGCCGAGCCAGGCCGGCGAAGTGATCTACCGCGACTGGAAGGCCCTCGGCGCGCAGTACGTGCTGACCGGCAGCATCGTGCCCGGCGGCGCCGGCGTGCAGATCCAGTACGCGCTGTTCAACGTCACCACCGAGCAGCAGATGCTGACCGGCAGCGTCGGCGGCAGCACCGCCCAGCTGCGCGACATGGCGCACTACATCGCCGACCAGTCGTTCGAGAAGCTCACCGGCATCAAGGGCGCCTTCTCCACCAAGCTGCTGTTCGTCACCGCCGAGCGCTTCTCGGCCAACAACACCCGCTACACCCTGCAGCGCGCCGACTACGACGGCGCCCGCGCGGTGACCCTGCTGCAGTCGCGCGAGCCGATCCTGTCGCCGAGCTTCGCCCCGGACGGCCGGCGCATCGCCTACGTGTCGTTCGAGCAGCAGCGCCCGCGCATCTTCGTGCAGCACATCGACACCGGCCGTCGCGAGCAGGTCACTAACTTCGAGGGCCTCAACGGTGCGCCGGCCTGGTCGCCGGACGGCAGCCGCCTGGCCTTCACCCTGTCGCGCGACGGCAACCCGGAGATCTACGTGATGGACATGGGCAGCCGCCAGGTGCGCCGCGTGACCAACAGCCCGGCGATCGACACCGAGCCGTTCTGGGGCAAGGATGGCCAGACCATCTACTTCACCTCCGACCGGGGCGGCAAGCCGCAGATCTACAAGACCAGCATCGGTTCGGGCGGCGCGGAGCGGGTGACCTTCATCGGCAACTACAACGCCAACCCGAAACTGTCCGCCGACGAGAAGACCCTGGTAATGGTCCATCGCCAGGACGGCTTCACCGTGTTCCGCGTGGCAGCCCAGGACCTGCAGCGCGGCACCCTGCGCGTGCTCTCCGCGCAGACCAGTCTGGACGAGTCGCCCACTGTCGCGCCCAACGGCACCATGCTAATCTACGCCACCCGTCAGCAGGGCCGTGGAGTGCTGATGCTCGTCTCCACCAACGGACGCGTTCGTCTGCCGTTGCCTGCAGCTCAGGGTGAAATCCGCGAGCCTTCCTGGTCGCCCTACATTCAGTGAGGGCGCGCTGCTGCTCGTTTTAATGCGTTGTCCTGAACAAGTTGTTTTTGAACACACCACTGGGGTTTTGAAAGATGGAAATGCTGAAATTCGGCAAGTTTGCTGCGCTGGCTCTGGCTATGGCAGTTGCCGTGGGTTGCTCGTCCAAGGGTGGCGACGCCGCTGGCGAAGGCGCTGTTGATCCGAACGCCGGCTACGGTGCCAACGCCGGTGCCGTCGATGGCAGCATGAACGGTGAAGAAGCCGCTCTGCGCGCCATCACCACCTTCTACTTCGAGTACGACAGCTCCGACCTGAAGCCGGAAGCCATGCGCGCCCTGGACGTCCATGCTCGCGACCTGCAGGCCAACGGCGCCCGCGTCGTCCTGGAAGGCCACGCCGACGAGCGCGGCACCCGCGAGTACAACATGGCTCTGGGCGAGCGTCGCGCCAAGGCCGTGCAGCGCTATCTGGTCCTGCAGGGCGTTTCCCCGGCCCAGCTGGAGCTGGTGTCCTACGGTGAAGAGCGTCCGCTGGCCGCTGGCAGCGGCGAAGAGAGCTGGGCGCAGAACCGTCGCGTCGAGCTGAAGAAGTAAGAAGCCATGCGCAAGCACTCCCGTCTCCTGACCCTGCTGGCCCTGGCCGCGCCCCTCTCGACCTGGGCCCAAGTGCCCGTCATGGAGGGCAGCAGCGGTTATCCGCCGTCCGGCTACGGGGCGACGGGGGCTGCTTACGCCGGTGGCGCGGCGCCTGCCGCGACCACCTCGGCGCAAGGCGAGCTCTTCCTGCAGCTGCAGCAGCTGCAGGAAGAGGTTGCCCGCCTGCGCGGCACCCTGGAAGAGCAGCAGTACGAGATCCAGCAGCTCAAGCAGCAGAGCCTCGAGCGCTATCAGGACCTCGACAGCCGGCTGTCCGCCGCACCCCAGGCTCCCGCCCAGGCACCGGTGGCACCTGCCGTCGGCGCATCGGGCGCCGCTCCTGCCGCCCAGGCTCCGGCTGCCAATGCCGCACCGGGGGATCCGGCCAAGGAGAAGCTGTTCTACGACGCCGCCTTCGACCTGATCAAGGCGAAGGACTTTGCCAAGGCCGATCAGGCCTTCACCGCATTCCTGCGCAAGTATCCGAGCAGCCAGTACGCCGGCAACGCCCAGTACTGGCTGGGTGAGGTCAAGCTCGCCCAGGGCGACCTGCAGGGCGCCGGCCGCGCCTTCGCCCAGGTCAGCCAGAGCTATCCGCAGCACCAGAAGGTGGCGGACTCGCTGTACAAGCTGGCCGATGTCGAGCAGCGCCTCGGCAACGCCGCCAAGGCCAAGGGCATCCTCCAGCAGGTGGTCGCCCAGTATCCGGGCACCTCGGCCGCCCAGCTGGCCCAGCGCGACCTGGCCCGCCTGCCCTGACGGCAGGCGTTGTCGATGAAACCCGCGCCTGGCGCGGGTTTTTTCGTTAAAATCGTCGTCCTTTTCCACATCCTGCAACGGAGGCGGTTGGCCTGTTTCGCCAGCACGCCCGGGGCTTATGAATCAGACTCTGCGTATCACCGAAATCTTCTATTCGCTGCAGGGCGAAGCGCGTACCGTCGGCCTGCCGACCGTGTTCGTCCGCCTCACCGGCTGTCCCCTGCGCTGCGGCTACTGCGATACCGCCTACGCCTTCAGCGGTGGCGAGCTGATGACCCTCGAGGAAATCCTCGCCCGGGTCGCCAGCTACCGGCCGCGCCATGTCTGCGTGACCGGCGGCGAGCCGCTGGCGCAGCCCAACTGCATCCCGCTGCTCGCCGCGCTCTGCGATGCCGGCTACCAGGTGTCGCTGGAGACCAGCGGCGCGCTGGACATCGCCCCGGTGGACACCCGGGTCAGCCGGGTGGTCGACCTGAAGACCCCGGGCTCGGGCGAGGTCGGCCGCAACCGCTACGAGAACCTGGCCGAACTGACCCGCAACGACCAGGTCAAGTTCGTGATCTGCTCGCGCGAGGACTACGACTGGGCGGTGTCGAAGCTGATCGAGTACCGCCTCGACCAGCGCGCCGGCGAGGTGCTGCTGTCGCCCAGCCACCAGCAGCTGCAGCCTCGCACCCTGGCCGAGTGGATCATCGCCGACAACCTGCCGGTGCGCCTGCAGCTGCAGCTGCACAAGTACCTGTGGAACGACGAGCCGGGGCACTGAACATGAGCGACAAGAAAGCGGTCATCCTGCTGTCCGGCGGCCTCGACTCCGCCACCGTGCTGGCCATGGCCCGCGCCGAGGGCTACGCCTGTTACACCATGAGCTTCGACTACGGTCAGCGCCACCGCGCCGAGCTGCAGGCCGCCGAGCGGGTGGCGCGCCAGCTGGGCGCCATCGAGCACAAGGTGGTCGGCATCGACCTCAACGGTATCGGCGGCTCGGCGCTGACCGACGCCAGCATCGCCGTGCCGGAGACGCCGGGCGAGGGCATTCCGGTGACCTACGTGCCGGCGCGCAACACCCTGTTCCTGTCGCTGGCGCTGGGCTGGGCCGAGGTGCTGGGCGCGCGCGACATCTTCATCGGCGTCAATGCGGTCGACTACTCGGGCTACCCGGACTGCCGCCCCGAGTTCATCGACGCCTTCGAGCGCCTGGCCAACCTGGCGACCAAGGCCGGGGTGGAGGGCGAGGGCTTCCGCATCCGTGCGCCGCTGCAGTACCTGTCGAAGGCCGAGATCATCCAGGCAGGCATCGCCCGCGGGGTGGATTTCGCCCTGACCGTGTCCTGCTACCAGGCCGATGCCGACGGCCGCGCCTGCGGGCGTTGCGACAGCTGCCGCCTGCGCGCCGAGGGCTTCGCCAGCGCCGGGATCGCCGATCCGACCCGCTACGTTTGAACTTTTTTTCGGAAAAAGTTGAAATTCCGAATTAAATCAGTATGATGCGCAGGCGTTGGGTCGTTAGCTCAGTGGTAGAGCAGTTGGCTTTTAACCAATTGGTCGTAGGTTCGACCCCTACACGACCCACCACTTTTTCCAAAGCCCCGAGTTGGCCGTCACAGCATGGCTGTTCGGGGTGAAGCAGCAAGATGTAGATGTTCCTGGGTCGTTAGCTCAGTGGTAGAGCAGTTGGCTTTTAACCAATTGGTCGTAGGTTCGACCCCTACACGACCCACCACTTTCCCCGCTGTTCCCCGTTCCACCTCCCGCTCGTTATCCCGTCTGGTGCTCTGGATCGGGTGTATACTCCGGTTCCCGCACCCTAACCTTCAGGTGCAGCGAACATGACGCAGATCTCCGAACGACTCCTCGTCCAGGCCCATCTCGACGCCAAACAGCCGCGCGCGCTGACCGCCGAGGAAGTCGCCGACTACCGCCAGGCCATCGCCGCCGAACTCAAGGCGCGTGACGCCGTGCTGGTCGCCCACTACTACACCGACCCGATCCTCCAGGCGCTTGCCGAGGAAACCGGCGGCTGCGTGGCCGACTCGCTGGAGATGGCCCGCTTCGGCAGCCAGCACCCCGCCTCGACCATCGTGGTCGCCGGCGTGCGCTTCATGGGCGAGACGGCGAAGATCCTCAATCCGGAAAAGCGCATCCTGATGCCGACCCTGGAGGCGACCTGCTCGCTGGATCTGGGCTGCCCGGTGGAGGAGTTCTCCGCCTACTGCGACCAGCATCCCGAGCGGACCGTGGTGGTCTACGCCAACACCTCGGCGGCGGTGAAGGCGCGCGCCGACTGGGTGGTGACCTCCAGCTGCGCTTTGGAGATCGTCGAGAGCTTGATGGACAACGGCGAGAAGATCCTCTGGGCGCCGGACCAGCACCTGGGCCGCTACATCCAGCGCGAGACCGGTGCCGACATGCTGCTGTGGGAAGGCGCGTGCATCGTCCACGAGGAGTTCAAGACCAAGCAGCTGCAGGACCTCAAGGCGCTGTATCCCGAGGCGGCGGTGCTGGTGCATCCGGAGTCGCCGGAGTCGGTGGTGGAGCTGGCCGATGCGGTGGGCTCCACCAGCCAGCTGATCAAGGCGGCGCAGACCCTGCCCAACCAGATCTTCATCGTCGCCACCGATCGCGGCATCCTCTACAAGATGCAGCAGCTGTGCCCGGGCAAGTCGTTCATCGAGGCGCCCACCGCCGGCCAGGGCGCAACCTGCCGCAGCTGCGCGCACTGCCCGTGGATGGCGATGAACACCCTGGAGCGCACCCTGCAGTGCCTGCGCGAGGGCAGCAACGAGATCCACGTCGATCCGGTGCTGATCCCCAAGGCGGTCAAGCCGCTCAAGCGCATGCTCGACTTCACCCAGGCGGCGCGCCTGAAGGCGACCGGCAACGCCTGAGGGTGTCCCCCTGAATGCAGAAGGCCCGGCTTGCGCCGGGCCTTCGCGTTTCTGCGCGGCGCTCAGCGCAGCAGCTTGTCGATCATCCGCTTCTCCTCGGCCAGCTCCTGATAGCGCGCATCGATGCGCGCAGCCAACTGGAAGTTGTCGCTGGCGCGGCGGCGGGCGAAGTCGAGCTGTTCCAGTGCCTGGTCGTAGTCGCCGGTCAGGGCGAAGTATTCGGCGCGGGCCTGATGCACGCCGACGATGTTGCCGGACAGGCCGCGGGTCTCGGCCTGCTGGTACCACAGCTCGGCATCGCCGGGGCGCTCGGCGAGCAGGCGATCAAGCAGGCGCTCGGCATCGGCCGGACGGTTCTGCTTGCGCAGCAGCTCGCTCTGGTACTGGCGCAGCGGGTAGCTGGACGGGTACAGGCCGAGCAGGCGCTGCAGGCGCTGGCCGGCGGCGTCCAGGCGGTTGGCGGCGAGGTCGAGGTCGACCTGGGCGAGGTTGTAGGTGATGTCGTTGGGTGCCTTGGCCAGCAGCGGCTGCAGGGTCTTGGCGGCCGCCTCCAGCTGGCCGCTGCGGGTCTGCGCCAGCGTCAGGCCGTAGCGCGCTGCATCCAGCTGCGGATTTTCCTCGAGCAGGGCGCGGAAGCGCTTGGCGGCCAGCCCCGGCGAGTTCTCGTAGTTCAGTTGCACGCGGGCGCGCATCAGCTGGTAGCGCAGGCTGTCGCGGTTTCCGCCGTTGCTGAACTGCTCGGCACGGTTGCGCGTGTCGGCCACCCGCGATTCGCTGAGCGGGTGGGTGAGCAGGAATTCCGGCGGCGCCTGGGTGTAGCGGTACTGGCGCATCAGGCGCTCGAACATGCTCGGCATGGCGCTCGGGTCGTAGCCGGCCTGCTTGAGGTTGAGAATGCCGATGCGGTCGGCTTCCTGCTCGTTCTGCCGCGAGAAGCGTCGCTGCGCCTGGATGGCGGCGGCCTGGGTCGAGGCGATGGCGGCGATGCCGGCGTCGCCGGCGCCGGCCGCGGCGGCCACCACGCCGGCGAGCATGGCCGCCATCAGCGGCACCTGCATGCGCTGCTGCTCCTCGAGGCCGCGGGCGAAGTGGCGCTGCGACAGGTGCGCCAGTTCGTGGGCGAGCACCGAGGCGTATTCGGCCTCGCTCTGCGCGTGGAGGAACAGGCCGGCATTGACCCCGATCACCCCGCCGGGGGCGGCGAAGGCGTTGAGCTGCGGGCTGTCGAGCAGGACGAAGACCAGGCGGCGGTCCTCGAGCTGGCTGGTTTCCGCCAGACGGTAGACGCTGCTCTCGACGAAGTCCTTGAGCTGCGGGTCGGACAGACTCTTCACCTGGCCGCGCAGCACGCTGAGCCAGGCGCGGCCGAGCTGGTGCTCCTGGTCGGCGGAGACGATCGCCGAGCTGGCATCGCCCAGCGACGGCAGCTCGCTGGCGAGGACCGGGGGCGCCAGCAGGCAGGCCAGCGTCAGCAGGGTGGGGCGCAGGATCTTCATCGCTCGGGCTCGTTGCGGCAAAGTCCTACTCTAGCCGCTGCCCGGCCCGGCTGGCCAGTGATGCGCCGGCTTGGGTATGCTGCGTGGCATTTGCGGAGAGTGACGATGAGCGAACCCTGCGGGCCGGTGCCGGCCCATGACGCCGAGCTGGACGCCAGCGGCCTGAGCTGCCCGCTGCCGCTGCTCAAGGCCAAGCTGGAACTCAACCGCCTGCCCAGCGGCGCGGTGCTCAAGGTGACCGCCACCGATGCCGGCTCGCAGCGCGATTTCCGTGCCTTCGCGCGGCTGGCCGGTCACGCGCTGCTGCGCGAGGAAGAGGAGGGCGGCTGCTTCCGTTACTGGCTGCGCAAGGCCTGACGGCCCGCTGCGTCAGCCGGCGTTCAGCGCCCGGGCGGCGGCCAGCACGGTGTCGACGTGGCCCGGCACCTTCACGCCGCGCCATTCCTGGCGCAGCACGCCATCGCGGTCGATGAGGAAGGTGCTGCGCTCGATGCCCAGGTACTCCTTGCCGTACAGCTTCTTCGGCTTGATCACTTCGAACAGCCGGCACAGCTGCTCGTCGGCATCGGAGATCAGCTCGAAGGGGAACTCCTGCTTGCACTTGAAGTTCTCGTGCGACCTCAGGCTGTCGCGCGACACGCCGAACACCAGGGTGTTGGCGGCGGCGAATTCGCCGTGCAGGTCGCGGAAGTTCTGGCCCTCGGTGGTGCAGCCCGGGGTGCTGTCCTTGGGGTAGAAGTACAGCACCACCTGCTTGCCGCGCAGCGCGCTGAGCACGACCTGCTGGCCGCTGGTGGCCTGGACCTGGAAGTCGGCGACGGGCGAATCGATGGCTACGGGCATGGGGCTCTCCTTGGACGCATGGGGTTACGGGTTCTGCGGGCGCCACGGCTCGATCAGGGCGTCGAGGTTGAGGGCGTCGGCGAAGTCGAGGAACTGGTCGCGCAGCCAGCTGATCTGGGTGCCCGGCGGCAGGGTCACGGTGATGGTGGCGTTGAGCAGCAGGGCGCCGGTCTGCGGTGCCTGGTAGGTGTCGCAGGTGATGTTTTCCAGCTCGACGCGGTGGTCGCTGAAGAACTGGCACAGCTCGCCGAGGATGTCCGGACGATAGGCGGCGCTGACGTAGACCACGTAGGGCAGGGCGTTGGGCCGCTCCACGGCGGCGGCGCTGCGGATCACGTTGAGGCTGAACTTGTGGCGCTTGGCCAGGGCGCCGAGGCCGGCTTCCAGGCGCGCCAGGCCGTCCCAGCTGCCGCTGAGCTGCAGCACCAGGGCGCTGTACTCGCCGTGGCGGGTCAGGCGGCTGCTGACCACGTTGCAGCGGCTTTCCTGGGCGGCGCGACAGAGTACGCTGGTGAGCTCCATGGGCGAGGCTCCCAGGGCGCTGATCACGAGAAACTGTTCACGGGGTGGAATGGTCGACATGCAGGATTCCTGGAGCAAAGAAGTGGCGGCAGAACGGCTGCCGGCAAAGGCGGGAAGGGTAGCGAAAAGCGCCGACCAGGGGAATGGCCGGCCCGCCGCCGCCAGCTTGTGCAAGGCCGGTGGCGCCAGTAACATTACGCCTTTCTTTATATAGCGGCAGGAGTGGTTGCATGATTGCGGGCAGTATGGTGGCACTGGTCACGCCCATGGATGCACAGGGCCGTCTGGATTGGGACAGCCTGACCCAGCTGGTCGATTTTCAACTCCGGGAAGGCACCAACGCCATAGTCGCGGTCGGCACCACGGGTGAGTCCGCGACGCTGGACGTCGAGGAGCACGTGGCGGTGATCCGTCACGTGGTCAAGCAGGTCGCCGGGCGCATCCCGGTGATCGCCGGCACCGGCGCCAACTCCACCCGCGAGGCCATCGAGCTGACCGCCGCCGCCAAGGAGGCCGGTGCCGACGCCTGCCTGCTGGTGACCCCGTACTACAACAAGCCGACCCAGGAAGGCCTGTACCTGCACCACAAGGCCATCGCCGAAGCGGTGGCCATCCCGCAGATCCTCTACAACGTGCCGGGGCGTACCGCCTGCGACATGCTGCCGGACACCATCGCCCGTCTCTCCGAAGTGCCGAACATCATCGGCGTCAAGGAAGCCACCGGCGACCTGGTCCGCGGCAAGGAAGTGCTGGACAAGGTCGCCTCGGGCTTCCTGACCTTCTCCGGTGACGACGCCACCGCCGTCGAGCTGATGCTGATGGGCGCCAAGGGCAACATCTCGGTGACCGCCAACGTCGCCCCGCGCGCGATGAGCGAGCTGTGCGCCCTGGCCATGCGTGGCGAGGCCGAAGCCGCCCGTGCCATCAACGAACGCCTGATGCCGCTGCACCAGAAGCTGTTCTGCGAGGCCAACCCGATTCCGGTGAAGTTCGCCCTGCACGAAATGGGCCTGATTCCCGAAGGCATCCGCCTGCCCCTGACCTGGCTCAGCCAGGGCTGCCAGGAGCCGCTGCGCCAGGCCATGCGCCAGGCCGGCGTGCTGGCCTGACCCGACGGAGAGAGAACACGCATGAAGCGACTGGCCGGATTTTCCGCGCTCGCCCTGAGTATCGCTGCCAGCAGCGGATGCGGCTGGATCTGGGGCGACAACGGCTACTTCCGTGATCGCGGCAGCGATTACCTGACGGCCCGCGAGGCGGCGCCGATGCAGCTGCCGCCGGATGTCCAGGCGCGCCCCCTCGAGCCGCTGTTGCCGGTGCCGGCCGCGGTGCCGACGCCGAGCGCCGAGGGCAAGTTCGAGGTGCCGCGTCCGCGCGCCCTGCGCGCCGGCGAGATCGCCTCCGCTGGCGATGCGCCGGGTGGCAGCGTATCGCTGCTGGCCGATCGCAGCTTCGACGCTCCTGCACGCGTCAGTCTGGGCCAGGACGGCAGCGGCAACCCGCTGCTGACCCTGGCCAGCGACTTCGATCGCGCCTGGTCGGCCGTCGGCCGGGCGCTGCAGGATGCCGACGTGCGCGTCGACGACATGAACCGCAGTCTCGGCGTCTACTACATCAACCTTGCGGAGGAGGCGAAGCAGCCGGACGAGGAGCCGGGCTTCTTCTCTCGTCTGCTCGGCGGCAAGGACGAGGCCGAGGACATCGAGGCGCGTGCCGAGCGCTATCAGGTACGCCTGACCAGCGTCGGCGGCAGCGTGCAGGTGTCGGTAGACAAGGGCATCGACGCCGTGGCACCGGCCGACGTGGCGCGCCGCGTGCTGGAGCTGATCCAGGATAAACTCGGCTGAGCAGGGCCTTCGGGCTCCAGCCATCCACCGCGACAGGCGAAACCCCTCGGGTTTCGCCTGTCTTGCTTACCAGAAACGGAAATGCCGCTATGAGCACACCCACCACTCTGAGCCTGAAGAAGATCTACTCGGGCAAGGTCCGCGACCTCTACGAAATCGACGACAAGCGCATGCTGATGGTGGCCACCGATCGTCTCTCGGCCTTCGACGTCATCCTCGAGCAGCCGATCCCGGAGAAGGGCAAGATCCTCACCGCCATCTCCAACTTCTGGTTCGACAAGCTCAAGGGCCTGGTGCCCAACCACTTCACCGGCGACCGGGTCGAGGACGTGGTGCCGGCGGCCGAGCTGCCGCTGGTGGAGGGCCGCGCGGTGGTCGCCAAGCGCCTCAAGCCGGTGCCGGTGGAGGCCATCGTGCGCGGCTACCTGGTCGGCTCCGGCTGGAAGGAGTACCAGAAGAGCGGCACCGTCTGCGGCATCGCCCTGCCGGCCGGCCTCAAGGAGGCGGCCAAGCTGCCGCAGCCGATCTTCACCCCCTCGACCAAGGCCGCCGTCGGCGATCACGACGAGAACATCTCCTTCGCCCAGTGCGAGGCGATCATCGGCGCCGAGCTGGCCGCCAAGGTGCGCGACACCGCCATCGCCCTGTACAGCGCGGCGGTCGAGTACGCCGCGACCCGCGGCATCATCATCGCCGACACCAAGTTCGAGTTCGGCCTCGACGAGGACGGCACCCTGACCCTGATGGACGAGGCGCTGACCCCCGACTCCAGCCGCTTCTGGCCGGCCGACAGCTACGCCGAAGGCAGCAATCCGCCGAGCTTCGACAAGCAGTTCGTGCGCGACTGGCTGGAGTCCACCGGCTGGAACAAGCAGCCGCCGGCCCCGGCGGTGCCCGTCGAGGTGGCGCAGAAGACCGCCGACAAGTACCGCGAGGCGCTGACCCGGCTGACCCGCTGAGCATCGCCGCGGCGCGCAAGTTGCTGATCCGGCGCGAAAAAAACTCTCGAGGGGGCTTCGCCAAACGGATTCTAGCTGGTATCATGTGCGCCGACTTGGGGGAGATGCCGGAGTGGTCGAACGGGACGGATTCGAAATCCGTTGTATCCGCGAGGGTACCTAGGGTTCAAATCCCTATCTCCCCGCCATATTCAGGCCCCGGAAGCTTCGGCTTCCGGGGCTTTTTCATTTTGCGGGGAAAGCTTTCCTCCCCGGTCGTGGCCGGCCTGTCCTTTCCGTGCTTTTCGTCCGTCGGCGGGAGCGCGTGCACGCTGGCTTTCGCGAGAAAAGGCCCTGTGATTCGCGCGCTCTTCTGAAGGCTGTCCATGGCTGTCGCTGCGCCAGGGGAAACCGCGGCGGGCGACCACAACGCTATCTACCCATCGAATGGATCTCGCACCGTGAAGAAATGGATCATGGCGCCGCTGCTGGCGTTCGCGCTGTCCCCCGTCCACGCCCAGCCCCTGAATGTCGCCAACTGGAACGACTACATCGATCCTGCGGTGCTGGCGGATTTCACCCGGGAAACGGGGATCGAAGTCAATTACCGGACCTACGACAGCGATCAGGAAGTCTACGCGCTGCTGAAGCAGGGCGAGGCCCTGGATGTCGTGGTGCCCTCCACGGACAACTTCGGCAAGCTGATCAGGGAGGGATTGCTGCGGCCCTACGCGGCGGCCAGTCTGCCGGGGTTCGAGGCGCTCGAGCCGCTGATCATGGCGCGCGTGGCCGGCCATGATCCGACCCACGAGTACGGCGTGCCCTACCTGTGGGGCAGCATCGGCCTGGCGGTGAACGTGCCGCAGGCTGAAGCCGCGCTGGGCGGCCCGGTGCCCAATACCTGGGGGCTGGTCTTCGACAAGGCCCTGCTGGCCAGGTTGTCCGCCTGCGGGGTGACCCTGCTCGATTCGGCCAACGACGTGACCAGCCTGCTGGCCAACTACCAGGGGCGTAGCCTCGGAACGGCCGGCGAGGCCTATGTCTCGCGGGTGCTGGAGCAGCTCGGGCGGTTGCGCCCGCATTACCGCTACATCGACAGCAGCCGCTACGTCGACGATCTGGGCAGCGGCAAGCTTTGTGTGAGCATGGCCTGGACCGGCGATGCCCTGGCCGCTGCGGCCAAGGGGCTGCCGGTGAAGTTCATGGTGCCGGAGGAGGGCAGCCTGGTGTTCGTCGACATCCTGGCGATTCCTGCCGCCGCAAAGAACCCCGAGGAGGCGCAGGCCTTCATCCGCTACATGCTGCGCCCCGAGGTTTCCGCGCGCATTGCCCGGGCCACCTACTACCAGACGCCGAACGCCAGGGCGCGTCAGGCGCTGGAGGCGGAGGGCGGCAGCGTGCAGGCGGCGCGACTGAGTGCCGACATGTTCGGCTACCAGGCGCCGCGCGAGGAGGTCGGCAAGCTGATCGACGACTTCTGGCCGCGCCTGCTGGAGAATCGGGTAGGCGGCCGCTGACGCCTTCGCCGCCCCAGCCCAGCCCGGCACAGTCCGGGCTGGGCATGTCCTGCCGGACCGAGCGGCCGGGCTTTCCGCGGCGCGGGCGGGCGACTCAGGCGCGCGCCGGCAGTTCCGGCAGGCTGGGCATGCCCGACGGCTGGCGGCTGCGCCACAGCACGGCGACCAGCAGCAGGCCGACCAGTCCCCAGCCCGCGGCCTGGATGTTGAGTAGGGTTTCCTGCCAGAGCATGATCGGCAGGCCGATGCCGATCAGCACGGCGAGCAGGCCGAGTTCGTCGCGCGGTCCGCGCGACGGCCAGAGGAAGAAGCTCAATGCCGGCAGCAGCATGGCGAAGGTGGGGAAGCTGCGATAGCGGGGGTCGAACACCTGGGCCATCATCAGCCAGGCGCCGGCCAGCGCAATGGCCAGCAGCAGCGTGCTGGAGCGGCTCGCCAGCCAGGTGGCCAATCGGGCGCGCCAGCCTGCCGCCGGCGGGTTGAGGTGCAGCAGCCCGCGCGCGGCGCTCAGCAGGCTCAGCAGGAGCAGGGCGCCGTGCCACAGCCACTCGCCCGGATGGCGGCTGTCCAGGCGCATCTGCTCGGCCCACAGGGTGATGACGGCGGCGGCGATGCCGGTGGCCAGCGGCAGTTGCCAGGCGGATGGCCGGGCGAGCGGAGCGCCGCCCAGCAGCAGGCCGCCGCCCAGCAGCAGGATGCTCAGGCCCAGCCAGTGCTGCCAGTCCGGCAGGTTGGATACCGGTCCGGCCAGCACGCCCTTGTCGTTGCGGTGGGCGTCGAGCAGTCCCCAGTAGCCGCCGACGGTCCCTTCGCTGATGCGCTTCCAGGGCTGGTCGAAGGCCTCGATCAGGTTGTACTGCCAGCCGTTCTGCTCGGCCATGTCGATCACGCCGCGCATGAATCGCGCCTCGTTGACCCGGCTGGGGCGTGCATCCTCGCGCTGGCGGCCTTCGCTCGGCCAGCCGGTCTCGCCGATGAAGATCGGCTTGGGCGCATATCTTTCCTCGAACTCGTCGTGCACGCGCCTGACCTGCGCCAGTGCGCCGTCGATGCCGGTAGGGTCGTCCTCCCAGTAGGGCAGCAGGTGGATGGTGATGAAATCCACCGCCGGGGCGATCTCCGGGTGGCGCTCCCAGAACTCCCAGACGTCGGCGTAGGTCACCGGCTGCTCGACGCGCGACTTCACCTCCTCGATCAGCGCGGTCAGGTGGCTGGCGCTGATCTCGCGGCGCAGCAGCGCCTCGTTGCCGACGATCACCGCGCTCACCACGTCCGGGTGGGCGTTGGCCATGCGGATCACCCGCTCGATCTCGCGGCGGGTCGCCTTGGGTTCGCGGCTCACCCAGGCGCCGATCATCAGCTTGAGGCCATGCTGGCGGGCCAGGTCGGGCAGGTAGTCGAGGCCGGTCACCGAGTAGGTGCGCAGGCAGTCGAAGCGCTCGGCGAGCAGGGCGACGTCGGCCTCGACGCGCTCGCGGCGGATGTTCAGCGGCTTGTTGAACGGCGACTGGTCGTGGTCGAACGGGCTGTAGGACGCGCATTGCAGCTTGTCGCTGGCCAGTTGCGGGTCGGGCAGCGGCTGCTCGCGGCCAAGGCCGTACCACAGGCCGGCGAGGGCGATCAGGGTGAACAGCAGGGACAGGCAGTACAGCGGGAGGCAGCGCGATCGGGCGGTCATGGTGGCACGGGGCGATAGGCGAAGCCGCGGATATTAAAGATCGCCCCGCCCGTGCGCCAGAGGCGTGCACGTTCTGTAACAGGCTGCGCGGAACATGCAGCGGTGCTCAGGCGTGCCGGTGCTGCCAGCGCGCTGCGGAGGATTGCTGCCTGTCGGTCTGCCGATGCTCCACGCGCTGCCAGATCTTCTCGTGCAGGAAGAAGCCGACCGAGTTGCACAGCGGTTCGACGATGGCCAGCAGGCTGCCGACGGCCAGGCTGCCGGTCAGGGCATAGGCCACGCCGAAGGCGATGCAGAAGTGCATCAGGGTGAAGGTCATGGTCTTGAGCATGGTGCACCTCCGCGTGGTTGAACGAGATCGGTTGTCGCCTGGTAGCAAGCATGGCTCGCGGCGGGAGGTCTGGGAAATGGCTGTCGTCGATGGATCAAATAGGTGATCTCAATCAAAAGTCGAATTGTCACCAGTTTTTTCCGTCAAGGCCGCAGGCGCTCAAGATCAAGGGTTTGGGGCACGACTAAAGTCGTCTGGTGTTCGTCGGTGGGGGTCATAAAGTAGCGTACATGCCACCCAGTGGGAGGCTCGACAGACGTTGGAGACTAATAATGAACAATGAAAACGTGTACCGGCAGATCTATGCCAACCCACGCTTCCAGGAACTGGTCGCCAAGCGCGGTCGTTTCGCGTGGATCCTTTCGACGATCATGCTGGTGGCCTACTTCGCCTTCATCCTCGTGATCGCCTTCGATCCGAAGGTGTTCGGCATTCCGCTCGGCCCGGATACCGTCACGACCTGGGGCATCCCGGCTGGCCTGGGCCTGATCTTCCTGGCCATCGCCCTGACCGGTGTCTACGTGCAGCGTGCCAACGGCGAGTTCGATCGCATCAACCAGGAAATCCTCAACGAGGCCCAAAAATAATGATTGCTCGTTTCCTGAGCGCTGCAGCCCTGCTGGCAGCCTCCCCGATGCTGCTGGCGGGCGAAGCCCTGACCGGCGAAGTCCAGAAGCAGGCGACCAACTGGACCGCCATTTCCATGTTCGTGATCTTCATCGTCCTGACGATGGGCATCACCAAGTGGGCGGCCAAGCGCAACACCTCCACCGCCGACTACTACACCGCCGGCGGCAGCATCACCGGCTTCCAGAACGGCCTGGCGATCGCCGGTGACTACATGTCCGCGGCGTCCTTCCTGGGTATTTCCGCCCTGGTGTTCACCAGCGGCTTCGACGGCCTGATCTACTCCATCGGCTTCCTGGTCGGCTGGCCGCTGATCCTGTTCCTGATGGCCGAACGCCTGCGCAACCTGGGCAAGTTCACCTTCTCCGACGTGGCGTCCTACCGTCTCGGCCAGACCCAGATCCGCGTCCTGTCGGCCCTGGGCTCGCTGACCGTGGTCGCCTTCTACCTGATCGCCCAGATGGTCGGTGCCGGCAAGCTGATCCAGCTGCTGTTCGGTCTCGACTACTACGTCGCGGTGATCCTGGTCGGCGTGCTGATGGTCTGCTACGTGCTGTTCGGCGGCATGCTGGCCACCACCTGGGTGCAGATCATCAAGGCGGTCCTGCTGCTGTCCGGTGCCAGCTTCATGGCGCTGATGGTGATGAAGCACGTGGGCTTCGACTTCGGCTCCCTGTTCTCCGAAGCCGTGAAGATCCACACCAAGGGCGAGGCCATCATGAGCCCCGGCGGCCTGGTGACCGATCCGGTTTCCGCGATCTCCCTGGGTCTGGCCCTGATGTTCGGTACCGCCGGTCTGCCGCACATCCTGATGCGCTTCTTCACCGTGTCTGACGCCAAGGAAGCCCGCAAGAGCGTGTTCTACGCTACCGGCTTCATCGGCTACTTCTACATCCTGACCTTCATCATCGGCTTCGGCGCGATCCTGCTGGTCAGCACCAACCCCGAGTACAAGGACGCCACTGGCGCCATCATCGGCGGCACCAACATGGTGGCCATCCACCTGGCCAACGCCGTCGGCGGCAACCTGTTCCTCGGCTTCATCTCCGCCGTGGCCTTCGCCACCATCCTGGCGGTGGTTGCCGGTCTGACCCTGGCTGGCGCCTCGGCCGTGTCCCACGACCTGTACGCCTGCGTGATCAAGAAGGGCAAGGCCAAGGAAGAGGACGAGATGAAGGTGACCAAGCGCACCACCCTGGCTCTGGGTGTGGTCGCGATCCTGCTGGGTATCGCCTTCGAGAAGCAGAATATCGCCTTCATGGTGGGTCTGGCCTTCTCCATCGCCGCCAGCTGCAACTTCCCGGTCCTGTTCCTCTCCATGTACTGGAAGAACCTGACCACCCGCGGCGCGCTGATCGGTGGTGCACTGGGGCTGTTCACCGCGCTGGTCCTGACCATCCTCAGCCCGACCGTCTGGGTGCAGGTGCTGGGCAACGCCGAGGCGATCTTCCCGTACTCCTACCCGGCGCTGTTCTCGGTGGCTGTTGCCTTCATCGGCATCTGGTTCTTCTCGATCACCGACAAGTCCAAGATGGCCAGCGACGAGCGCGAGCGTTTCTTCCCGCAGTTCGTGCGTTCGCAGACCGGCCTGGGTGCCACTGGTGCGGTAGCGCACTAAGCGGCACGCTCAACCGAGCCAAGCAAGAAGGGGCAGCCTGCGGGCTGCCCCTTTTTGTTTGTTGGCGGCTTTTCTCCGCCGCCATGGCGCAGTTCCTTTCCTGCCGCCGGTCGCTGTGATAGAAGGCGGGCCTGTCATTTCAGGAGTGTCCGTGTGGATCCGGAATCCATCGTTTACGGTTGCATCCGCGACTGTCCGGACGGCGATCCGCAGGAGCGGCGCGTTCGCCGGCTGCACAACCGGCGCATGCTCGACGAGCTGCCGGATATCGGCGCGCTGGCGCTGCTCAGCCGGCCGATGTTCTCCTTCTGTCGCTTCGAGGGCGATGGCCTGTACCAGACCCAGGTGATCCATTTCGGCGCCAGTTACCGTGCCGTGGAATACGAGTGGGTGGCCTGGCTGAAGCAGTTCGAGGCCCTGCTCGGGCGACTGTACTGGTCCAGTGCGGTGGTGCACCTGGATACCGAGCTGCGCGGTTTCCACACCTTCCGCTGGGAAAGCGAACAGGGCTGCCATCATCCGGGCGAGGGCGTGCTGCGCATGCGCTGCGCCTGGGAGCACGAGGGTGGCGTGCGCGGCTGAGGCGGGGAGGGGGCTGGGCGCGGCGCTCAGTCCAGCCATTCGGCCGGGGCGTCGCGGCGCAGCATCAGCTGGCACTGCTGGCTGTCCGGGTCGAAGGCGATGATCGCCTCGCCGCGCTGCAGGGCCTGGCGCACCCGCGCGACGCGGGTGTCCAGCGGCGTGTCGTCGCCGTTGTCGGTGCCCTCGCGGGTGACGAAGTCCTCGATCAGGCGGGTCAGGGTGGCGGGCTCGAGCAGGTCGTGGGGAATCAGCATGGGGCATCTCGGCGACGCAGCGTCCCTGCTGCTCACGGGCGATCCTGGCGGGCGTTCAGGTGTATTTGGTGAAGATCGCGCGCACCCGGCTGAGGGTCGCGCGGCTGTCCTGTTCGGGATCGAGCACCGCCTCCTCCAGCAGGCACGCGAGCATTTCCTGGTAGGCGCGGTCCAGTGCCTTGCGCGCCGCGGCGAATTGCTGGGCGATCGCCTCGCAGTCCTCGCCGCGGCGGATCATCGCCTGCAGGCCGCGGACCTGACCCTCGATACGGGCCAGGCGCTTGAGCATGGCGTCCTGCTGGTGGGGGGGCGTGTCACTCATTCGGGGTATCCAGGGTTCGACGCAGGGTGAAGGCGCCGCGCAGCTCGCCGAGGGCGAAGCCGCGGGCCTGGTCCTGCGGATAGCGTTGATCGATCACTGCGGCCAGTTCCGGCTTGAGCTTGCTGCCGTGGCAGGCCAGGCAGGGCTCGCCGGTGGGGATGGCCTTCATCAGGCGGAATTCGCCATCGACCACCTCGGCATGCCTGAGTTCGGCCACCGGCTCGCCGGCGGCGGCACGCGCGGCGAACTGCTCCAGCACCTGGCGCTCCCAGGCGTCCGGCGCGTTGTTCGGGTTGCGCACCTTCAGCGCGGTACGGCCGACCCGCCATGGCGCCTGGCTGTGCTGGGCGGCGATCTGCGGTGCGAGCAGCTGGCAGGCTTCCACGGCCTTGACCGGGCCACCATCCTGCATGGCTGCCTTCACGGTGTCCAGCAGCTGCTGCTGGAACGGCGGAATCAGTGCGGCGCCCTCGGCGGCGAGCTGCTGGGTGTCGGCGGCCATGGCCGGAGCGGCGAGGGTGGCGAGCAGGGCGAGACTGGCAATGCGCATGGAGAACTCCTGTAGGTGGCGCTTTCAAGGTACTGTGGGGAGTATCTTGGGGCGGCCGGCCAAAAGCAATCGCCGGGAGTCGCTCCGGCGATGTATGGCGCTGGCGCGGCCGTCAGCGACCGCGGATCAGTTCGCGCAGCAGGAAGCGGCTGGGGTGGCAGGCTTCGGCGACCGGGCGCGGCAGCGGCAGCGGTTCGTCGTCCAGCCAGGCGGCGATCAGCTCGCCGGACAGCGGCGCACTGATCAGGCCGCGTGAGCCGTGGCCGCAATTGACGTACAGGCCTTCCAGCCAGGGCGCCGGCGTATCGATGGGGCGGCTGGCGTCCTTGCCCAGGGCTGCGTAGGCGGCGCGGAACGCGCCGGCGTCGACCAGCGGGCCGATCAGCGGCAGGTAGTCGGCGCTGGTGCTGCGGAAGGCCGCGCGCCCGCCCAGGGCCGCCGGGTCGAGCCGGTCGCAGTGCAGGGCCTCGCTCAGGACGGGGGAGATCTGCCTGAGCATGCCGAGGTTGTCGAGGTGCTCCTCGGTCGACAACGCCAGGTCGTCGCGCTGGAAGTTGAAGCTGGCGCCCAGGGTATGCTCGCCGCCGCGTACCGGTGCGACGTAGCCCTCGGCGCACAGCACGGTCTTCAGCGCGCGGCTGGCTGCGGTGGCCGGCAGGCGGCTGATCTGCCCGCGGATGCGCTTGAGCCTGAGGTGGGCGGCGGCGGCGAAGCGGCCGATCTCGCTGGCGGTGCACAGCACCGCGACCGGCGCCTCGGCCAGCAGGCACTCGCCCTGCCAGGCCTGCCAGCGGTCGTCGATCCGGCGCAGTTCGAGGGCTTCGAGGTGGGGCAGCACGCGGATCGCGGGATGGTCGGCGAGCCGGCGGCACAGTGCGGGCGGATGCACCCAGCCGGCCTCGGCGAACCACAGGCCGCCCTGCGCCAGCGGCAGGCCGGCAAGTTGGCTGGCCTCGGCGGCATCCACCGCGCGCAGCAGGTCCGGCGGGAAGGCGGCGGCCAGGCGCTGCTGGCGCTCGGCTTCCTTGCCGTCGAAGGCCAGCTGCAGCACGCCGCAGGCGCTCCAGTCGTCGCCTGCCTGCAGGCGCTCGAGCAGGCGGCGGGTATGGCCGAAGCCGCCGACCACCAGCTGCGACAGGGCGGTGCCGTGGGCGGAAAGCTTGAGGTAGAGCACGCCCTGGGGGTTGCCCGAGGCCTCCTCGGCCAGTGCGCCGTGGCGCTCCAGCAGGGTGACCTGCCAGCCGCGCATGGCCAGGCTGGCCGCGGTGGCGCAGCCGGCCAGGCCGCCGCCGACCACCAGCACCTGACGGCTGCCCGGCGGCTGCGGCGGGCGGGCGTACCAGGGCTTGCCGGCTGCGGCGGGGGAACCCCGGAAGTCGCCGGCGAGCATCTCGCGCTTGTGGCCGAAGCCCTGGACCTTGCGCATGGCGAAACCGGCCTCGCCGAGGCCGCGGCGCACGAAACCGGCGCAGGTGAAGGTGGCCAGGCTGGCGCCGGGGGCGGACAGCCGGGCGAGCTGGGCGAACAGCGCCGGCGTCCACATCTCGGGATTCCTGGCCGGCGAGAAGCCGTCGAGGAACCAGGCGTCGACCCGCGCATCCAGCTGCGGCAGGCAGTCGAGCACATCGCCCACCAGCAGGGTCAGGATCACCCGACCGCCGGCGAAGGCCAGACGCTGGAAGCCCGGGTGCAGCGCGAGGTACTGCGCCTGCAGCTGGCTGCTCCAGGGCGCCAGCTCCGGCCACAGGGCCAGGGCGCGCTCGAGGTCGCTGCGGGTCAGCGGATACTTCTCGACGCTGACGAAGTGCAGGCGGGCATCGGCCGGCGCCGTCTGCTCGAACAGCTGCCAGGCGCAGAGGAAGTTGAGGCCGGTGCCGAAGCCGGTCTCGCCGATCACCAGGCGCCCGCCGGCCGGCAGGGCGGCGAAGCGCTCGGCCAGCCGGTTGTGGGCGAGGAACACGTGGCGGGTCTCCTCCAGCCCCGAGGCGCGGGAGAAGTAGACGTCGCCGAAGGTGCGCGAGTGCGGCTGGCCCTGTTCGTCCCAGTCGAGCTGGGCATGCGGTTGGTCGGTCATCGGTGTGGTGCGCGGAAAAGTGGGGC
Source organism: Pseudomonas sp. A-1 (assembly GCF_004801855.1). Lineage (GTDB taxonomy): Bacteria > Pseudomonadota > Gammaproteobacteria > Pseudomonadales > Pseudomonadaceae > Geopseudomonas. The sequence continues at coordinate 29,525 of NZ_SSTC01000035.1, forward strand.
GCGTATTCTAGCCGATCGGCGGGAAGCGGCCGACAAACCCCTTGCGCGACTCCCCCGCCCATCGGCTAGTCTGCGCGCATCGCCAGGGAGAGCTTGCATGTTCGAATCCGCCGAAATCGGCCACCAGATCGACAAGGAAACCTACGACGCCGCCGTGCCCGAGCTGCGCGAGGCGCTGCTCGAGGCGCAGCTCGAGCTGCGCCAGCAGGCGCGCTTTCCGGTGATCATCCTGCTCAATGGCATCGAGGGCGCCGGCAAGGGCGAGACGGTCAAGCTGCTCAACGAGTGGATGGACCCGCGGCTGATCCAGGTCGAGACCTTCGACCAGCAGACCGACGAGGAGCTGGCGCGTCCGCCGTTCTGGCGCTACTGGCGGCGCCTGCCGCCCAAGGGGCGCACCGGCGTGTTCTTCGGCAACTGGTACAGCCAGATGCTGCAGGGGCGGGTGCACGGGCGCATCGACGATGCCCGGCTCGACCAGGCCATCGGCACGGCGGTGCGCTTCGAGCGCATGCTCTGCGACGAGGGCGCGCTGATCTTCAAGTTCTGGCTGCACCTGTCGAAGAAGCAGATGAGGGCGCGCCTGAAGACCCTGCAGGACGACCCGCTGCACAGCTGGCGGATCAGCCCGCTGGACTGGCAGCAGTCGAAGACCTACGACGACTTCGTGCGCTACGGCGAGCGGATGCTGCGCCGCACCAGCCGCGACTACGCGCCCTGGTATGTGGTCGAGGGCAGCGACGAACGCTACCGCAGCCTGACCATCGGCCGCATCCTGCTCGAAGGGCTGCAGGCGGCGCTGCAACTGCAGGAGCGCCCCAAGCGCCAGCCGCATGCCGCCCCGGTCGCCGCCAGCATCGACAATCGCGGGCTGGTCGACAGCCTGGACATGACCCAGAGCCTGGACAAGGACAGCTACCAGCAGCAGCTGGAGGCCGAACAGGCGCGCCTGGCGCGGCTGCTGCGCGACAAGCGCATGCGCCGCCATGCACTGGTGGCGGTGTTCGAGGGCAACGATGCGGCGGGCAAGGGCGGGGCGATCCGCCGGGTGACCGGCGCGCTGGACCCGCGCCAGTATCACATAGTGCCGGTGGCGGCGCCGACGGAGGAGGAGCGGGCGCAGCCCTACCTGTGGCGCTTCTGGCGGCACATCCCGGCGCGCGGCCGCTTCACCATGTTCGACCGCTCCTGGTACGGCCGCGTGCTGGTCGAGCGGGTCGAAGGCTACTGCTCGTCGGCCGACTGGCTGCGCGCCTACAACGAGATCAACGACTTCGAGGAGCAGCTCACCGACGCCGGCGTGGTGCTGGTGAAGTTCTGGATGGTGATCGATCAGCAGACCCAGCTCGAGCGCTTCAAGGAGCGCGAGCAGACCGCGTTCAAGCGTTTCAAGATCACCGAGGACGACTGGCGCAACCGCGACAAGTGGGCGCACTACATCGATGCGGTGAACGACATGGTCGACCGCACCAGTACCGAGATCGCGCCCTGGACCCTGGTCGAGGCCAACGACAAGCGCTTCGCCCGGGTCAAGGTGCTGCGCACCCTCAACGAGGCGCTGGAGGCGGCCTTCGCGCGCAAGCGCTGAGCCGCCGGCCTCAGTGCCTGCGCTGCAGGTTGCTCATGTGGACTACGTAGCGGTTGGCTGCCTGCTGAGCGTCGACGCGGGTGTAGAAGGGGCCTTCCAGCGTGCCTTCGCGGGTGGCGAAGAAATACTGGCCGTTGACAGCGCTGATGCGATCCGTGCGGTAGTAGCTGCCGGGGGCCATATCCTGCTGTCGCTTGCCGATCATCACGAACTCTCCCGCAGGGGTGTGGACTCGTTAAGTCTAGTCGCTGCAGGCGGCGCGGCGCCCGCAGGCGACCGGTGGCGCCGCCGGCTGTCGCCCGGAGCGCGCCAGGTCTAGAATGCGGCGCTTCCCCATCCTGCCCGGCGTGACTCTCCCATGCATGTTTCCAGTGGCCGCTGGCTGTACGGCCTGTTCCTGTCCCTGATCACCGTGGTGCTCTGGGGCATCCTGCCGATCCAGCTCAAGCAGGTGCTGCAGGCGATGGACCCGGTCACCGTCACCTGGTACCGGCTGGCCAGCTCGGGGCTGATCCTGCTGGCCTGGCTCGGCGCCACGCGTCGGCTGCCGTCGCTGCGCCCGCTGGGGCGGCGTGGCGGCGCCCTGCTGGCGCTGGCCATCGGCGGGCTGACCGCCAACTACGTGCTCTACCTGCTGGGCCTCGAGCGCCTCAGCGCCGGCACCACCCAGCTGCTGATCCAGACCGCGCCGATCATGCTGCTGCTGGCCAGCCTGCTGGTGTTCCGCGAGTCCTTCGGCCGCGTTCAGGGCGTGGGGCTGGCCGTGCTGCTGCTGGGCTTCGGGCTGTTCTTCAACCAGCGCCTGGGCGAGCTGTTCGGCTCCCTCGGCGACTACACCCTCGGCGTGCTCACCGTGCTGGCCGCGGCGCTGGTCTGGGTGTTCTACGGTCTGGCGCAGAAGCAGCTGCTGACCCAGTGGAGTTCGGCGCAGATCATGATGGTCATCTACCTGGCCTGTGCGGCGCTGCTGACGCCCTGGGCCCAGCCGGCCCAGCTGCTGGCGCTGAGCCCGCTGCAGGCCTGGCTGCTGCTGGCCTGCTGCCTGAACACTCTGGTGGCCTACGGCGCCTTCGCCGAGGCGCTGGCCCACTGGGAGGCGTCGCGGGTCAGCGCCACCCTGGCGCTGACCCCGCTGGTCACCCTCGGCGCGGTGGCCGCGGCCGCCAGCCTGTGGCCGGCGCTGGTGCCGGCCGAGGAGCTCAACCTGCTGGCCTACGGCGGCGCGCTGCTGGTCGCCGGCGGCTCGGCGCTGGTGGCGCTGGCGCCCTCGCTGCTCGCCGGGCGCCGCCGGGGCTGAGCCTCAGCCTTCCTCGCCGGCCTGCAGCATGCGCTCGGGGCGCACCCAGGCGTCGAACTCGGCGTTGCTGAGGTAGCCCAGCGCCAGCGCCGCCTCGCGCAGGCTGGTGTTCTCCGCGTAGGCCTTCTTGGCGATCTGCGCGGCCTTGTCGTAGCCGATGTGCGGGTTGAGCGCGGTGACCAGCATCAGCCCGCGCTCGAGCTGCTCGGCCATGCGCGCGGCATCCGGCTCCAGGCCCCGGATGCAGTGCTCGTTGAAGTTGCGGCAGCCGTCGCCGAGCAGGCGAATCGACTGCAGCAGGTTGTGCACGATCACCGGCTTGAACACGTTGAGCTGCAGGTGGCCCTGGCTGGCGGCGAAGCACACGGTGGCGTCGTTGCCGAGCACCTGGCAGGCGAGCATCGACAGCGCCTCGCACTGGGTCGGGTTGACCTTGCCGGGCATGATCGAGCTGCCCGGCTCGTTGGCCGGCAGGCGCACCTCGGCCAGGCCCGCGCGCGGGCCGGAGCCGAGCAGGCGCAGGTCGTTGGCCAGCTTCATCAGGGTCACCGCCAGGGTCTTCAGCGCGCCGGAGAGGCTGACCAGCGGTTCGTGGCCGGCGAGGGCGGCGAACTTGTTGGGTGCGCTGACGAACAGCTGCTCGGACAGCTCGCTGATCTCGCGGGCGATGGCCTCGGCGAAGCCCTGCGGCGCGTTCAGCCCGGTGCCCACCGCGGTGCCGCCCTGGGCCAGCTCGCCGACCGCCGGCAGTGCCGCGTGGATGGCGCGGTCGGCGTGCTCGAGCTGGGCGACGAAGGCCGACAGTTCCTGGCCGAAGGTGATCGGCGTGGCGTCCATCAGGTGCGTGCGGCCGGTCTTGACCAGCTCGCGGTGGCGCTGCGCCTGCTCGGCGAGGCCGTCGCGCAGCTCGTGCAGCGCCGGCAGCAGCTGCGCGTGCACCGCCAGCAGCACGGCGATGTGCATGGCGGTGGGGAAGCAGTCGTTGGAGCTCTGCGCGCGGTTGACGTGGTCGTTGGGGTGCACCGGCTGCTTGCCGCCGCGGCCCTGGCCGGCCAGCTCGTTGGCGCGCCCGGCGATCACCTCGTTGACGTTCATGTTGCTCTGCGTGCCGCTGCCGGTCTGCCACACCACCAGCGGGAACTGGCCGTCGTGCTGGCCGGCCAGCACCTCGTCGGCGGCCTGCTCGATCAGCGCGGCGATGTCCGCCGGCAGGGCGCCGCTGCGCGCGTTGACCCGCGCGGCGGCCTTCTTGATCAGCGCCAGGGCGTGGATCACCGCCAGCGGCATGCGTTCGCTGCCGATGGCGAAGTTGATCAGCGAGCGCTGGGTCTGCGCGCCCCAGTAGGCGTCGTCCGGGACCTCGATCGGGCCCAGGCTGTCGGTTTCGGTGCGGCTCATCGGCTGGTCTCCGCGGTGGCTCGGCTCCCTCAGTCTAGGCGGCCACTGTCCGCGGGGCGCTCCGTCCGTCCAGCCGCTGCGACAGTCCTGCGCTTGAGCGGGCCGGGCGATGCGCGGAAAATGGCGGCATTCCCGGGCGTCGCCCGAAACCATTGCGGAGCATTCCCATGTCGATGCAGGAACAGATCAGCCAGGCGCTCGCCGCCGCCTTCGCACCGCAGCACCTGGAGGTGGTCAACGAGAGCCACATGCACAGCCGCGGCCAGGAGAGCCACTTCAAGGCGGTAGTGGTCAGCGACGCCTTCACCGGCCTGCGCCCGGTGCAGCGCCACCAGAAGGTGTATGCCGCGCTCGCCGAGCTGATGCCGCAGTTCCACGCGCTGGCCCAGCATACCTACACCCCCGAGGAGTGGGCCGCGCTGGGCGTGGCGCCGGACTCGCCGGCCTGCCTGGGCGGCAGCAAGCACGACCGCCACTGAGTCGCCGGCCCGCCGCGCCGCCGGCTGTTCGACAAGCCCGGCGGACTGCGCCAACCTCTGAGCAAGGGAGTCTGCCGGGGGCCGGGCCGTGCCCGTCGAATCCCCCGGGCCGCAGGGCCCGTCCTTGACCCCGGTGCGCAGGGCGCACCCCCACCGGCCGGCGCCTGCCCGGCCAACAGGAGCCCGGATGAACGCCCGCCTGCTCTATGTGATGGACCCCATGTGTTCCTGGTGCTGGGGCTTCGCCCCGGTGTTCGACGCCCTGGCCGCCCAGGCCCAGAAAGCCGGCATGGCCCTGCATCTGGTCGCCGGCGGCCTGCGCCCGGGCAGCGCGCAGGCGCTGGACGGCGGCACCCGCGACTACATCCTCCGCCACTGGCGCGCAGTGGCCGAGCGTACCGGCCAGGCGTTCCGCTTCGAGGATGCCCTGCCGGATGGCTTCATCTACGACACCGAGCCGGCCAGCCGCGCCCTGGTGGCGGTGCGCAGCCTGGCGCCGGAGAAGGTCTGGCCGCTGGTGCGGGCGATCCAGCAGGCGTTCTACGTCGAGGGGCGCGACGTCACTCGGCCGGCGCTGCTGGTCGAGCTGGCCGAGGCGGTCGGCGTGCCGCGGCCAGCCTTCGCTGCGGCCTTCGACAGCCCGGTCCAGCGCGCGGCGACCCAGGCCGATTTCGAACGGGTGCAGAACCTCGGCATCGCCGGCTTTCCCACCCTGCTGGCCGAGCGCAACGGCCAGCTGGCGCTGCTGACCAACGGCTACCAGCCGCTGGACGCCCTGGCGCCGCTGCTCGACCGCTGGCTGGAGCGTCGCGCCCGTGGCTGAGCCGACCGGCGGCGACCGGCTGGGCTGGGCGGAGATCCGCCGCCTGGCCCTGCGCCATCGCCGTCCCCTGCTGCTCGCCAACCTGCTGGCGGTGCTGGCCACCCTGTGCAGCGTGCCCATCCCGCTGCTGCTGCCGCTGCTGGTCGACGAGGTACTGCTCGGCCAGGGCGATGCCGCGCTGCGGGTGATGGACCGTTTCCTGCCGGCGGCCTGGCAGCAGGCGGCCGGCTACATCGGCCTGATGCTGCTGGTGACCCTGCTGCTGCGCGGCGCCGCGCTGGCGCTCAACGTGCTGCAGGCGCGGCTGTTCGCCGGGCTGTCCAAGGACGTGGTGTATCGCCTGCGCCTGCGCCTGATCGAGCGCCTCAAGCGCATCTCCCTCGGCGAGTACGAGAGCCTCGGCAGCGGCACGGTGACCGCGCACCTGGTCACCGATCTGGACACCCTCGACAAGTTCGTCGGCGACACCCTGAGCCGTTTCCTGGTGGCGCTGCTGAGCCTGGCCGGCACCTCGGCGATCCTGATCTGGATGCACTGGCAGCTGGCACTGCTGATCCTGCTGTTCAACCCGCTGGTGATCTACGCCACCGTGCTGCTCGGCAAGAAGGTCAAGCACCTGAAGAAGCTGGAGAACGACAGCACCGCGCGCTTCACCCAGGCGCTCGGCGAGACCCTCGAGGCGATCCAGGAGATCCGCGCCGGCAACCGCCAGGGCTTCTTCCTCGGCCGCCTCGGCGGCCGCGCTCGTGAGGTGCGCGACTACGCGGTGGCCTCGCTGTGGAAGAGCGACGCCGCCAGCCGCGCCAGCGGCCTGCTGTTCCAGTTCGGCATCGACGTGTTCCGCGCCGCCGCCATGCTCACCGTGCTGTTCTCCGACCTGTCGATCGGCCAGATGCTCGCGGTGTTCAGCTACCTGTGGTTCATGATCGGCCCGGTCGAGCAGCTGCTCGGCCTGCAGTACGCCTACTACGCCGCCGGCGGCGCGCTGAGCCGGATCAACGAGCTGCTCGCCCGCGCCGACGAGCCGCAGCATGCCGGCGGCGTCGATCCCTTCGCGGGGCAGACCACGCTGGGCATCGAGGTGCGCGGCCTGCGCTTCGCCTACCGCGATGAGCCGGTGCTCGACGGCCTCGACCTCTCCATCGCGGCGGGCGAGAAGGTGGCTATCGTCGGCGCCTCGGGCGGCGGCAAGAGCACCCTGGTGCAGCTGCTGCTCGGCCTCTACACGCCGCAGGCCGGGACCATCCGCTTCGGCGGCGCGACCCTCGAGGAGATCGGCCTGGAGCGGGTGCGCGAGCAGGTGGCGGTGGTGCTGCAGCATCCGGCGCTGTTCAACGACACGGTGCGCGCCAACCTGAGCATGGGCCGCGACTGCAGCGACGCCGAGTGCTGGCGCGCCCTGGAGATCGCCCAGCTGGCCGACACCGTGCGCGCCCTGCCGCAGGGCCTGGACAGCGTGGTCGGCCGCTCCGGCGTGCGCCTCTCCGGCGGCCAGCGCCAGCGCCTGGCCATCGCGCGGATGATCCTCGCCGAGCCCAAGGTGGTGATCCTCGACGAGGCCACCTCGGCGCTGGACGCCGCCACCGAGTACGCCCTGCACCAGGCGCTGGGCGCCTTCCTCAAGGGGCGCACCACGCTGATCATCGCCCACCGCCTGTCGGCGGTGAAGCAGGCCGACCGCGTGCTGGTGTTCGACGGCGGGCGCATCGCCGAGCAGGGCGAGCACCAGCAACTGATCGCCGAGGGCGGCCTGTATGCGCGCCTGTACGGCCATCTGCAGCACTAGCCGGCTAGAATGGCCGCTTCCCGACCACCGGAGTGCCACCCATGTTCCTTGCCATGAACCGCTTCAAGATCGCCCGCGGCCACGAGGAGACCTTCGTCGAGCACTGGCGCCAGCGCGAGAGCTACCTCGACGAGGTGCCCGGCTTCCTGCGCTTCCACCTGCTCAAGGGGGCGCAGACCGAGGAGTACACCCTGTTCTCCTCCTATTCCGAGTGGGAGTCGGCCGCGGCCTTCGAGGCCTGGACCCACTCCGAGTCGTTCCGCAAGGCCCACGCCAACGCCGGCAAGAGCCCGCGCGAGATCTACCTCGGCCCGCCGCAGCTGGAACTGTTCGAGTCGGTGCTGTAACCGCCGGCGGGCGCGGCGGGGCAGGGTGTCGACAATCCGCCTCGGCGCCGCCTGCCCGGCCTGCCGTCCGTCCGCCTGCTGTAGTGCCCGGGCGGCGTGTCCTACCGCCAGCGCCGGGGCGGCGCCGGTTGGTGCCGCGTTGACGCAAATCCCTGCCTCAGACGGATTTTTGGCGTAAACCAAAGCTGCCACTGGCGCTGCGCGACGCACATCGTTAGCATTGCGCCGCCTTCGCCTGCCCCCTTGCCCGGGGTCTTCCGGGGAGCGTGTAGTACTTTTGTCGGACGGGCTACAGTACGTTCTGTAGACGATCCGCGGTAAAATGCGGAACCTGTGTCTCAGGAGCATGAATGATGCAAACTGGTGGTGATCAGCCGGATCTGGTATTCGTCGGGGCAGGCGTCATGAGCGCGACCCTCGCGGTACTGCTGAAAGAGCTCGACCCGAGCCTCAAGATCGAAGTCCTGGAGCAACTCGAATCCGGGGCCGCCGAGAGTTCCTTCCCGTGGAACAACGCGGGAACCGGCCATGCCGCACTCTGCGAACTGAACTATACCCCCGAAGGTCCGGACGGCTCGGTCGGCATCGCCAAGGCCGTGAACATCAACGCGATGTTCGAGGTGTCCCGCCAGCTGTGGGCCTACCTGGTCGAGCAGGGTTACTTCAAGTCGCCGAAGGACTTCATCAACCCGGTTCCGCACATGAGCTTCGTGCGCGGCGAGAAGGGCGTCGCCTTCCTGCGCAAGCGCTTCGAGGCGATGAAGGCCCATCACTGCTTCCGTGACGACCTCGAGTACACCGAGGACCGCAAGGTCATCGGCGAGTGGGCGCCGCTGCTGATGCAGGGCCGCACCAGTGACGAGCCGCTGGCGGCCACTCGCGCCATGGGCGGCACCGACGTCAACTTCGGTGCGCTGACCCGCAAGCTCCTCCAGCACCTCGAGCAGAGCCAGGGCTGCAAGGTCCTCTACAACCAGAAGGTCAGCGACGTGCGTCGCGACGCCGACGGCCGCTGGCGCCTGTCGGTCGACGACCTGGCCCGTGGCGGCAGCCGCGAGGTGACCGCGCGCTTCGTGTTCCTCGGCGCCGGCGGCGCCGCGCTGACCCTGCTGCAGAAGTCCGGCATCGAGGAAGGCAAGGGCTTCGGCGGCTTCCCGGTCAGCGGTCAGTGGCTGCGCTGCGACAATCCGGAAATCGTCAGGCAGCACCAGGCCAAGGTCTACAGCCAGGCCGACATCGGCGCGCCGCCCATGTCCGTGCCGCACCTGGACACCCGCGTGGTCGACGGCGGCAAGTCGCTGCTGTTCGGACCGTTCGCCGGCTTCTCCACCAAGTTCCTCAAGACCGGCTCGTTCCTCGACCTGCCGCTGTCGATCCGCCCGAACAACATCGGTCCGATGCTGGCCGTGGCGCGCGACAACATGGACCTGACCAAGTACCTGATCAAGGAAGTGCTGCAGTCCGAGGACCAGCGCCTCGACGCCCTGCGCAAGTTCTTCCCGGACGCCAAGAAGGAAGACTGGCGCCTGGAGATCGCCGGCCAGCGCGTGCAGATCATCAAGAAGGACGCCAAGAAGGGCGGCATCCTGCAGTTCGGCACCGAGATCGTCGCCGCTGCCGACGGCTCCATCGCCGCGCTGCTGGGCGCCTCGCCGGGCGCCTCGGTGTCGGTGTCGGTCATGCTGGAAGTGATCGAGCGCTGCTTCCCCGAGCAGTACAAGAGCGCCGCCTGGCAGGAGCGCCTGGGCAAGATCTTCGAGGCCAGCGAGAAGGCCCTGGAGACCGATGGCGAGCTGCTGCGCCGCGTGCGCGCGCGCACCAGCGACGTCCTCGAGCTGCAGCAGCCGAGCTGATCCGCGCCCGGTCCCGCCGCACGCGCTGCGGCGGGCGACAACGCCGCGTCAGAGGCCCCGCAAGGGGCGTTCTGCCGCGGCGTTTGCGTTTGCGGGTGGCCTGTCACGGGCACAGGACGACGACCGCCGCAGGGGCGCCCCGTGGCCGGCGGCGGAGCCGGTCCGGGGCTGGCGGGGTGGGAGGGGGGGGGAGGCGGGCGGCTCCGTCCGGACGGGTTTTTTTGCCCCTTTTTGGTGCATTTTTCGGCGATACCAGTTAAATTGCCGGCCCGCCCACAACGTCCGCCTAGCCTTGCGCCTGCAATCCGGCCAGACTGCCGTCCATGACTCCCATACAGCTCGCCTTTCTCTACTGGCCGGACGTCCGTCCGCTCACCCTGACCCTGGTCGACGAGGTCCTGCAGCTGGCCGCCCGCCTGCATCCCGAGGCGGGCTACCAGGTCAGCTACCTGCAGGCCGCGCCGCCGGTGGCCGGCGCCTGGCCGCTGCCCGGCCAGCCCTGGCGCGGCCAGCTGCAGGCCGGACAGCGCCTGTTCCTGCTCGCCGAAGAGGTTCCCGCTCCGGATGACGAGCTGGACGCCGCCCTGCGCCAGGCCGGACGCAACGCCAGTCTGCTCGGCGCGGTGGGCGCCGGCCTGTATCCGCTGGCCCGGCTCGGCCTGCTCGACGGCCATCGCGCGGCGCTGCACTGGCGCTGGCAGGACGACTTCGCCGAACGCTTCCCCCAGGTGGCGGCCAGCAACCACCTGTTCGAGTGGGACGGCGAGCGGCTGACCGCCTGCGGCGGCCTGGCCGTGCTGGACATGCTGCTGGCGATGCTGGCGCGCGATCACGGCGCCGAGCTGGCCGGGGCGATCGCCGAGGAGCTGGTGCTCGAGCGCATCCGCGACGGCAGCGAGCGCCAGCGCGTGCCGCTGCGCAACCGCCTGGGCGCCACCCACCCCAAGCTGACCCAGGCGGTGCTGCTGATGGAGGCCAACATCGAGGAGCCGCTGACCACCGACGAGATCGCCCAGCAGGTCTGCGTGTCGCGTCGCCAGCTGGAGCGCATCTTCAAGCAGTTCCTCAACCGGGTGCCCAGCCAGTACTACCTGGAACTGCGCCTGAACCGTGCGCGCCAGCTGCTGCAGCAGACCAGCACCTCGATCATCCAGATCGGCCTGTCCTGCGGCTTTTCCTCCGGTCCGCACTTCTCCAGCGCCTACCGCAACTTCTTCGGCGTCACCCCGCGCGAGGATCGCAACCTGCGCCGCAGCGCCGCCGCCGAGATGCCCGCGGGCGCCGGCGAGCGCGAGTGACCGGGTCGCCCGGCAAGGGGGCTTTGGCGTAGCCGCGCCGAGCCTTTACACTGCGCGCTTCGCCGCGCCGCCATCCGGTTGGCGCAGATCCGCTTCCCGGGGCCTCGGCTGTACGAAGATGTCGCATGGCTGCAATCCCGGCGCGGAGTTTGTCTCTACAATCCCGTTCAGTTCCATCCGATCAGCCGCCCAGGCAGGAGAGTTCGATGTCCGTTCCGCACGCGCCGGTGCAACGCGCCGATTTTGACCAGCTGATGGTCCCCGTTTTCGCCCCCGCCGCCTTCATCCCGGTGCGAGGCGAGGGCAGCCGCGTCTGGGACCAGAGCGGTCGCGAGCTGGTCGACTTCACCGGCGGCATCGCCGTCAACGTGCTCGGCCATGCCCACCCGGCGCTGGTCGAGGCGCTGAGCGAGCAGGCGGGCAAGCTCTGGCACGTGTCCAACGTGTTCACCAACGAGCCGGCCCTGCGCCTGGCCAAGCTGCTCACCGACGCCACCTTCGCCGACCGCGTGTTCTTCGCCAACTCCGGCGCCGAGGCCAACGAGGCCGCGTTCAAGCTGGCGCGTCGCTACGGCCATGACACCGGCGGCGCGCAGAAGTGCGAGATCATCTCCGCGGTCAATAGCTTCCACGGCCGCACCCTGTTCACCGTCAGCGTCGCCGGCCAGCCCAAGTATTCCGCAGGCTTCGGCCCGCAGATCGAGGGCATCAGCCATGTGCCGTACAACGATCTGGAGGCGCTCAAGGCGCAGATCTCCGGCAACACCTGCGCGGTGGTGCTGGAGCCGATCCAGGGCGAGAGCGGCATCCTGCCGGCCGACCGCGCCTACCTGGAAGGCGTGCGCCAGCTGTGCGACGAGCACAACGCGCTGCTGATCTTCGACGAGGTGCAGACCGGCGTCGGCCGTACCGGGGCGCTGTACGCCTACATGCACTACGGCGTGACCCCGGACATCCTCACCAGCGCCAAGAGCCTGGGCGGCGGCTTCCCGATCGGCGCCATGCTGACCACCGACGCGGTGGCCAGGCACTTCGGCGTCGGCGTGCACGGCACCACCTACGGCGGCAACCCGCTGGCCTGCGCGGTGGGCGAGGCGGTGATCAGCATCGTCAACACCCCCGAGGTGCTCGAAGGCGTCGCCGTGCGCAGCGCGCGCTTCACCCGCGAGCTGACCCGCATGGGCGAGCAGTACGGCGTGTTCAGCCACGTGCGCGGCATGGGCCTGCTGCTCGGCGCGGTGCTCACCGACGCCTGGAAGGGTCGCGCCGGCGAGGTGATGGCCGCCGCCCAGCAGCAGGACCTGATGATCCTGCAGGCCGGCCCGGACGTGGTGCGCTTCGCGCCCAGCCTGGTGATCAGTGATGCCGACATCGACGAGGGCCTGGCCCGCCTCGAGCGCGCGCTGGCCAGCCTGACCGCCGCCTGACGACAACCGCGACAACCAAGGAGAGACACCGATGCTGATCATGCGCCCCGCCCGGATGGGCGACCTGCCGGAGGTCCAGCGCCTGGCCAAGGACAGTCCCATCGGTGTCACCTCCCTGCCGGACGACCGCGAGCGGCTGGCCGAGAAGATCCGCGCCTCGGAGGCCTCGTTCGCCGCCGAGGTGAGCTTCAACGGCGAGGAGAGCTACTTCTTCGTCCTCGAGGATACTGGCAGCGGCCGCCTGGTCGGCTGTTCGGGCATCGTCGCCACCGCCGGCTTCTCCGAGCCGTTCTACAGCTTCCGCAACGAGACCTTCGTGCACGCCTCGCGCGAGCTGAACATCCTCAACCGTATCCACGTGCTGTCGCTGTGCCACGACCTGACCGGCAACAGCCTGCTGACCAGCTTCTACATGCAGCCCGAGCTGGAGAACTCCCAGTGGGCCGAACTCAACTCGCGCGGCCGCCTGCTGTTCGTCGCCAGCCATCCCGAGCGCTTCGCCGAGGCCATGGTGGTCGAGGTGGTCGGCTACAGCGACGAGCAGGGCGACGCGCCGTTCTGGGACGCCATCGGCCGCAACTTCCTCGCCATCAATTACGCCGAGGCCGAGCGCCTGTGCGGGCTGAAGAGCCGCACCATGCTCGCCGAGCTGATGCCCAGCTACCCGATCTACGTGCCGCTGCTGCCCGACAGCGCCCAGGAGGCCATGGGCCAGGTGCACCCGCGCTCGCAGGTGTCCTTCGCCATCCTGATGCGCGAGGGCTTCGAGACCGAGCACTACGTCGACATCTTCGACGGCGGGCCCACCGTGCACGCGCGCACCTCGGGGATCCGCTCGATCGCCCAGAGCCGTCTGGTGCCGGTGCGCCTCGGCGCGCCGGCGCAGGTCGGCCGGCCCTACCTGGTGGCCAACAACCAGACTCTGGACTTCCGCGCGCTGATCGCCGAGCTGGACTGGGAACCCGGCCAGCCGCTGACCCTCACCCCGGCGGTGGCCGAGGCGCTCGGCGTCGGCGAGGGCGGCAGCGTGCGGGTGGTGGCGGTCTGATCCCGTCCGACCCGATTGGAGCAAGCCGCCGGCCTGCGGCGGCGCGATGCCGCGCCAGCCGGCGCTCCGGCCCTCGCGGCCGTCAACAGGAGGCACCATGATCGTTCGTCCCGTTCGCAGCACCGACATGCCCGCGCTGATCGCCATGGCGCGCAGCACCGGTGCCGGCCTCACCTCGCTGCCGGCTAACGAGGAACGCCTGGCCCAGCGCGTGGCCTGGGCGGAGAAGTCCTTCCACGGCGAGGCCGAACGCGCCGACGCCGACTACCAGTTCGTGCTGGAGACCGACGACGGCCAGGTGGTCGGCATCAGCGCCATCAACGGCGCAGTCGGCCTGCGCGAGCCCTGGTACAACTACCGGGTCGGCCTGACCGTCAGCGCCTCGCGCGAGCTGGGCATCCACCGCGAGAACCCGACCCTGTTCCTGGCCAACGACCTGACCGGCAACACCGAGGTCTGTTCGCTGTTCCTCGACGCCCGCTACCGCCACAGCGGGCTCAGCGGGCGCCTGCTGTCCAAGGCGCGCTTCCTGTTCATCGCCGAGTTCCGCGAGCTGTTCGCCGACAAGGTGATCGCCGAGATGCGCGGCATCTCCGACGACAACGCCCGCGCGCCGTTCTGGGAAAGCCTCGGCCGGCACTTCTTCAAGATGGAGTTCTCCCAGGCCGACTACCTGACCGGGGTCGGCAACAAGGCCTTCATCGCCAAGCTGATGCCCAAGTTTCCGCTGTACACCTGCTTCCTCAGCGAGGAGGCGCGCGCGGTGATCGGCCGCGTGCACCGCGACACCGAGCCGGCGCTGACCATGCTGCGCGCCGAGGGCTTCAGCTACCAGGGCTACATCGACATCTTCGATGGCGGCCCGGCGCTGGAGTGCGAGACCGGCAACATCCGCGCGGTACGCGACAGCCAGACCCTGGTGCTGGCCATCGGCACCCCGGGCGAGGAGGCGCCGCAGTTCCTCATCCACAACCGCAAGCGCGAGGACTGCCGGATCACCGTCGGCCAGGCGCGCCCGGCCTCCGGCACCCTGGTGGTGGATGCCGTCACCGCCAAGCGCCTGCGCCTTTCCGCCGGCGCCCAGGTGCGCGCGGTGCCGTTGTCGGCGCAGGTCGGCTGGCGATGAGCTTGTACCTCGGCGGCCAGTGGCTGGCCGGGGAGGGCGAGGCACTGGTCTCGCTTGATCCCTGCGACCGCCAGCTGCTCTGGCAGGGCCGCGCGGCCAGCGCCGCGCAGGTCGCCGCCGCCGCCCGCGCCGCG
>NZ_SSTC01000036.1 GCF_004801855.1 Pseudomonas sp. A-1
CAGGCGGCGGCCGCCGACGCGCGGCGCGCGGCCGGCGAGACCGGCGCCCTGCTCGGCGCGCCGATCGCCCACAAGGACCTGTTCTGCACGAAAGACGTGCTGACCACCTGCGCCTCGAAGATCCTCGCCAACTTCAAGGCGCCCTACGACGCCACCGTGGTCGAGAAGCTGGCCGCCGCCGGCGCGGTCAGCCTCGGCAAGCTGAACATGGACGAGTTCGCCATGGGCTCGGCCAACGAATCCAGCCACTTCGGCGCGGTGAAGAACCCCTGGGACCTGTCCCGCGTGCCCGGCGGCTCCAGCGGCGGCTCGGCGGCGGCGGTCGCCGCCGGCCTGATCCCGGCCGCCACCGGCACCGACACCGGCGGCTCGATCCGCCAGCCGGCGGCGCTGACCAACCTCACCGGCCTCAAGCCCACCTATGGACGGGTATCCCGCTGGGGCATGATCGCCTACGCCTCAAGCCTCGACCAGGGCGGCCCCATCGCCCGCACCGCCGAGGACTGCGCCCTCCTGCTCGGCGCCATGGCCGGCTTCGACGCCAAGGATTCCACCAGCGTCGACGCCCCGGTGGACGACTACCTGGCCGCGCTGAACCAGCCGCTGGCCGGCCTGCGCATCGGCCTGCCGAAGGAGTACTTCGGCGCCGGCCTCGACGCGCGCATCGCCGCGCAGGTGCTGGCGGTGGTCGAGGAGCTGAAGAGGCTCGGCGCCACGGTCAAGGACATCTCGCTGCCGAACATGCAGCACGCGATTCCCGCCTACTACGTGATCGCCCCGGCCGAGGCCAGCTCCAACCTGTCGCGCTTCGACGGCGTGCGCTTCGGCTACCGCTGCGAGAACCCGGTCAACCTCGAAGACCTCTACAAGCGTTCGCGCGGCGAGGGCTTCGGCGCCGAGGTCAAGCGCCGCATCATGGTCGGCACCTACGCGCTGTCGGCCGGCTACTACGACGCCTACTACCTGAAGGCGCAGAAGATCCGCCGGCTGATCAAGAACGACTTCGTGCAGGCGTTCGGCGAGGTCGACGTGATCCTCGGCCCGACCACCCCGAACCCGGCGTGGAAGCTCGGTGCGAAGAGCGCCGATCCGGTGTCGGCCTACCTGGAAGACATCTACACCATCACCGCCAACCTCGCCGGCATCCCCGGCCTGTCCATGCCGGCCGGCTTCGTCGACGGCCTGCCGGTGGGCGTGCAGCTCTTGGCGCCGTACTTCCAGGAGGCGCGCCTGCTCAACGTGGCGCACCAGTACCAGCAGGTCAGCGACTGGCACACCCGCACCCCGGCCGGATTCTGAGGACGACACACATGCAATGGGAAACCGTGATCGGGCTGGAAATCCACGCCCAGCTCAGCACCCGCTCGAAGATCTTCTCCGGCAGCGCCACCACCTTCGGCGCCGAGCCCAATACCCAGGCCAGCCTGGTCGACCTGGGCATGCCCGGCACCCTGCCGGTACTCAATGAAGAAGCCGTGCGCATGGCGGTGAAGTTCGGCCTGGCGATCGACGCCGAACTGGGCCGCACCAACGTGTTCGCGCGCAAGAACTACTTCTACCCGGACCTGCCCAAGGGCTACCAGACCAGCCAGATGGACCACCCGGTGGTCGGCAAGGGCCACCTGGACATCACCCTCGAGGACGGCACCGTCAAGCGCATCGGCATCACCCGCGCGCACCTGGAAGAAGACGCCGGCAAGAGCCTGCACGAGGACTTCCACGGCATGTCCGGGATCGACCTCAACCGCGCCGGCACCCCGCTGCTGGAGATCGTCTCCGAGCCGGACATCCGCTCGGCCAAGGAGGCGGTCGCCTACGTCAAGGCGATCCATGCGCTGGTGCGCTATCTGGGCATCTGCGACGGCAACATGGCCGAAGGCTCGCTGCGCTGCGACTGCAACGTCTCGGTGCGCCCCAAGGGCCAGGAAGCGTTCGGCACCCGCGCCGAGATCAAGAACGTCAACTCGTTCCGCTTCATCGAGAAAGCGATCAACCACGAGATCCAGCGGCAGATCGAACTGATCGAGGACGGCGGCAAGGTGGTGCAGGAAACCCGCCTGTACGACCCGAACAAGGACGAGACCCGCTCGATGCGCGGCAAGGAAGAAGCCAACGACTACCGCTACTTCCCCTGCCCCGACCTGCTGCCGGTGGTGCTGGAAGACAGCTTCATCGAGCAAATTCGTGGCGAATTGCCGGAACTGCCGGGCGAGAAGCGCGCGCGCTTCGAGAGCCAGTACGGCCTGTCCGCCTACGACGCCAGCGTGCTCTCCGCCAGCCGCGAGATGGCCGAGTACTTCGAACAGGTACAGGCTGCCTGCGGCGACGCCAAGCTGGCCGCCAACTGGGTGATGGGCGAACTGTCCAGCCTGCTCAACAAGGAAGGCCTGGAGATCGAGCAGTCGCCGGTATCGGCCGCCCAGCTCGGCGGGATGATCCTGCGCATCAAGGACAACACCATCTCCGGCAAGATCGCCAAGATGGTGTTCGAGGCCCTCGCCGCCGGCGAAGGCGACTCGGCCGATGCCGTCATCGAGGCCAAGGGACTCAAGCAGGTCACCGACTCGGGCGCCATCGAGGCGATGCTGGATGAAGTGCTGGCCGCCAACGCCGCCCAGGTCGAGCAGTACCGCGCCAGCGACGAGGCCAAGCGCGCCAAGATGTTCGGCTTCTTCGTCGGCCAGGCCATGAAGGCGTCCAAGGGCAAGGCCAACCCCGGCCAGGTCAACGAGCTGCTGAAGAAGAAGCTCGAGGGCTGAGGCGCAGCGGCGGCGAACCAAACGCCGCCGCAACGCTCAAAGGCAGACCAGACAACGCCGGAGCGACCTGCCCGGGCATGCCCGGCGTTGTGCCATTCACGGGTACCCTCGATGAAACACCTGCTCCTCGCCACCCTCCTCGTACTGCTGGCCGGCTGCGCCGGCCATGCGCCGCAGCCGGCTCCCGCCCCGGCCGAGGCCGGCGGCTATCGTGCCGAGGGCAAGGCCTCCTGGTACGGCAGCCGCCATCACGGCCGGCGCACCGCCAGCGGCGAACGCTTCGACCAGCACGCGCTGACCGCCGCCCATCGCCAGCTGCCGTTCGGCAGCAAGGTGCGGGTCACCAACCTGCGCAACCAGCGCAGCGTGGTGGTGCGCATCAACGACCGCGGCCCGCACGCCCGCGGCCGGATCATCGACCTGTCGCGCGCCGCCGCCGAGCGCCTGGGGATGCTCAGCAGCGGTACGGCACCGGTGCGCCTGGAGCGGGTGACGGACTGAGAGCGCGGCGCAGCATGCGGTAACAATCGGCCCTGGACCGGGGCTGGCAGCCGGCCGACAAACGGCTAAGCTGGCGCAGATTTTTACCGGAGCCTTCCCATGACCCTGATGACCTTCGTCTACCTGATCGCCGGCCTGGTGCTGCTGGTCGCCGGCGCCGAGGTGCTGGTGCGCGGCGCCGCCCGCCTGGCCGCGCAGTTCGGCATCCCGCCGTTGATCATCGGCCTGACCGTGGTCGCCTTCGGCACCAGCGCGCCGGAAACCGCGGTCAGCGTGCAGGCGGCCCTCGATGGCAGCGGCGACATCGCCGTGGGCAACGTGGTCGGCAGCAACATCGCCAACGTCCTCTTGATCCTCGGCCTGTCGGCGCTGGTCGCGCCGCTGATCGTCTCGCGCCAGCTGATCCGCCTCGACGTGCCGCTGATGATCGGCGCCAGCCTGGTGACCTGGGCGCTGGCCATGGACGGCAAGCTGGGTCGCCTCGACGGCGCCCTGCTGTTCGGCGGCGTGGTCGCCTACACCCTGTTCCTGATCATCAGCAGCCGCAAGGATAAGGGAGCGGCCGAGGGCGACGAGTTCGCCGAGGAGTTCGGCCTGCACGAAGCGCCCAAGCCCTACGCCTGGGCAGTCAACCTCGGTCTGCTGGTCGCCGGCCTGGTGCTGCTGGTCGGCGGCTCCAATCTGCTGGTGGAGGGCGCGGTGGCCCTGGCCAAGGCCCTGGGCCTGTCCGAACTAGTGATCGGCCTGACGGTGATCGCTATCGGCACCTCGCTGCCGGAGCTGGCCACCTCGATGATCGCCGCCTTCAAGGGCGAACGCGACATCGCGGTGGGCAACGTGGTCGGCAGCAACATCTTCAACCTGCTCTGCGTGCTCGGCCTCGCCTCGCTGGTGGCGCCGCTGCCGATCAGCGTCTCGGCCAACGCGCTGTCTTTCGACTTCCCGGTGATGATCGCCGTGGCCCTGGCCTGCATGCCGATCTTCTTCGCCGGCTACCGCATCAACCGCTGGGAGGGTGCGCTGTTCGCGGCCTACTACGCCATCTACACCACCTGGCTGATCATGCACAGCACCGACGCACCGGGGCTGGCCATGTTCAGCCAGGCGATGACCTGGTTCGTCCTGCCGCTGACCCTGGTCACCCTGGTGGTGATCGGTTTCCGCGCCTGGCAGCAGCAGCGCTGACTCAGATCCAGCCGCCCCACTGCAGCACGAACAGGCCGAGGTTGGTGGTCAGCACCGCCAGCAGGGTGGTGATCACGATGATCGCCGCCGCCAGCTGGTGGTTGGCGCCGGCGGCGCGGGCCATGACGAAACTGGCCGCAGCCGTCGGGCTGGCGAAGAACAGGAACAGGATGCCCAGCTCGGCCTGGCGGAAGCCGCACGCCCAGGCGCCGGCGGTGGCCAGCGCCGGCAGCCAGAGCATCTTCATCAGGCTGGCGCTCAGCGCCAGGCCGCTGCTGGCACGCAGCGAGGCCAGCGACAGGGTGCCACCGATGCAGATCAGCGCCAGCGGCAGGGCCAGCCGGGCGAGGTATTCGCCCGAGGTGGTCAGCCAGACCGGCAGGCGCAGCTGCCACCAGGCAAAGGGCATCGCCGCCAGCACGCCGAGGATCAGCGGATTGCGCAGGATGCCCCTGAGGATCTTCCAGGGGCTGGTCCGGCTGTCGGGGTTGTAGACCTCCAGCACCAGCACGGCGAGGCTGTTGTAGAGCAGGATCACCAGCCCGCCGAGCACCCCGCCCAGCGACAGGCCGTAGTCGCCGTACAGGCTGGTGGCCAGCGCCAGACCGACGATGCCGTTGTTGCCGCGGAACGCCCCCTGCACGTAGACGCCGCGCTCGGCGCGCGGGCAGCGCCACAGCGCCCAGCCCCAGGCGAGCGCGAAACCGACCAGGGTGGCCAGGGCGAAGTAGCCGAGCAGCGCCGGCTGTAGCGCCGCCTCGAGGTCGGCGTGGAGAATGGCGAGGAACAGCATGACCGGCATGCTGACGTTGAACACCAGGCCGCTGGCGCTGTGGATGAAGCGGTCGTCGATCTGGCCGAAGCGCTTGAGCAGCACGCCGAGGAACAGCATGGCGAATACCGGCAGCGTGACGGACAAGGTCTGCAGGAACAGCGAGAGCATGGGGCGCCCGGGGCAGCGAGGGGCGCCCATGTTAACCGGCCCGAAGCGGAAAGGCTTTCCCGCTATCGGGCCGCAGCGCCTTCAGCGCCGCACGGGGCGTTTCTGCAGCTTGCGCTGCAGGGTACGGCGGTGCATGCCGAGGGCGCGGGCGGTGGCGGAGATGTTGCCGTCGTGCTCGGCCAGCACGCGCTGGATGTGCTCCCACTGCAGGCGGTCCACCGACATCGGGTTGTCCGGCACCAGACTGTCGAGGTCGGCATGCTCGGAGAGCAACGCGGCCAGCACGTCGTCGGCGTCGGCCGGCTTGCACAGGTAATTGCAGGCGCCGCGCTTGATCGCCTCCACCGCGGTGGCGATGCTCGAGTAGCCGGTGAGGATCACCACGCGCATCTCGCTGTCCAGCGCCAGCAGCTTGGGCAGCAGCACCAGGCCGGAGTCGCCGTCCATCTTAAGGTCGAGCACCGCATAGTCGGGCGTGTCGCGCTCGGCCTGGGCCAGGCCCGCGTCGGCGGAGTTGGCCACCGACACGCGCAGGCCGCGGCGGCTCATGGCCCGCGCCAGCACGCGGGTGAAGGTCTCGTCGTCGTCCACCAACAGCAGGTGCGGCTGTTCCTCCGCATCGAACAGGACTTCTTCGCTCATTTCATTCCTCGCACAAGGCAGAACCGGCGCTCAGGCGACGCCGTAATTGCGCGGCAGTCGCAACTCGGTCAGCGTGCCGCCCTCTTCGTGGTTGTAGAGCTTCACTGTACCACCGAGTCGGGTGACGCTGGCCTGACTGAGGAACAGACCGAGGCCGAAGCCCTTGCCGCCCTTGCCCTTGGTGGTGAAGAACGGCTTGCCGAGCTGCTCGGCGATGGCCAGCGGCACGCCGACGCCGTGATCGCGGATGCTCAGGCAGATCTCCCGCGCGTCCCAGTCCAGGCGGATGTCGAGGTTCTCCGGACAGGCATCGGCGGCGTTGTTGAGCAGGTTGAGCAGCGCCTGGCTGAGGTCGGTCGGCGGCATCAGCCGCGGCGGCGCACCGACGCCCAGGCACTGGTAGCGGTAGGTGGCTTCCGGGCGCATCAGGTGCCAGCGGCGTAGCACCGCCTCCAGCCACTCGCTGACGGTCTGCTCGACGATCGACTGGCGGCGCTCGGCCTCGGCGGCGCGCACCAGTTGCTGCAGGGTGTCCTTGCACAGCCTGACCTGCTCCTGCAGCAGGGCCAGGTCCTCCTGCAGCGCCGGCTGGTCGCGGTGCTCCTGGCGCAGCTCCTTGAGCAGCACGCTCATGGTCGCCAGCGGCGTGCCCAGCTCGTGGGCGGCGCCGGCGGCCTGGGTGGCCACGGCGAGCAGCTGCTGGTCGCGCATGCCTTCCTCGCGGCGCTGGGCGCGCAACTGCTCTTGGCCGCGCAGCTCCTCGGCCATCTTGGCGACGAAGAAGGTGATCAGCCCGGCGGCCAGGGCGAAGCTCAGCCACATGCCGTAGACCAGCAGGGTCTCCCGCGGCTCGGCGGGGATGTCCAGCGGATGCGACCAGAACAGCAGCAGGGTGTAGCTGGCCAGCGCCAGGCCGGCCAGCGACAGGGTGTGCAGCCAGGGCAGGGTCGCCGCGGCGATGGTCAGCGGCACCAGGTAGTAGGAGACGAAGGGGTTGCTCGAGCCGCCGGTGTAGTACAGCAGCACGCTGTGGATCACCAAGTCGCAGCCCAGCTGCACCGCGTACTCCAGCTCGGTGACCGGCCAGGAGGCACGCAGGCGCAGGGCAGTGAAGATGCTCAGCAGGCCGGAGACGGCGAGGGTGATGCCCAGCTCCGTCCACGGCAGCGGCAGGCGGTCGGACCACCAGGCGAAGCCCACCGAGCCGGCCTGGGCAGCCAGCACGAGCAGGCGGATGAGGACCAGCCGACCGAGGTTCTGCAGGCTGGCGGAGAGTAACTGGACGGGCGCTTGCATGGAATATTCCGGAAACTTCGCGGAGTATAACCAGATTGCCCCTCGCCCGGCTGCGGCAAATGGGCACGCGAGCGCGCCGGGAACCCGCCCGGCCGCGCTCAGTCACAGCTGGACGACCGGCGCCTTCGCCGGCCGAACCGACAGGAGTCCCCCGATGCCCGCACTTTCCCGCTGCACTCCCCTGCTCGCCCTCGCCGCCGGCCTGTGGCTGCTGCCACCGGCCCAGGCCGAGGAACCGCGCTACAACCAGATCGGCCTGCGTGCCGAGGTCAACCGCGAGGTGGCCCACGACCGCATGCACGTGCTGCTCTACAGCGAAGCCCAGCACAGCGACCCGGCCAGACTGTCGGCGCAGACCACCGAGACGCTCAACCGCGCCGTGCAGCGCGCCCGCGCCGCCAAGGGCGTGGAGGTCAGCCTGGGCAGCCGGCACAGCAGCCCGGTCTACGACGACAAGGGCCGCAAGATCGTCGCCTGGCGCGAACGCGCCGAGCTGCGCCTGGACAGCGCCGACTTCGCCACCCTCGCCCAGCTCAGCGCCGGGCTGCTCGACGAGCTGCAGATGGCCGACATGCACTTCAGCCTGTCGACGGACAGCCGCAAGCGCAGCGAGGACCAGTTGCTCCGGGAAGCCGTGGCCGCCTTCAAGGCCCGCGCCCAGCTGGTCAGCGAAGCCATGGGCGCGCGCAGCTACCGCGTGGTGCGCCTCGACCTCAACGCCGGCGGCGGCCCGCGCCCGCCGCTGCTGCGCAGCATGGCGGCCAAGACGATGAGCATGGACAGCGCGCCGGCGCCGGAGATCGAAGCCGGCTCCAGCGAGCTGACGGTCAATGCCGACGGCGTGATCGAGGTGCAGCTGCCCTGATGCTCGCGTAGGGGCGAATTCATTCGCCGACGGCGCCCGGACAGGCGAATGAACTCGCCCCTACAGGCGCCGCCGCGCCCCTGTACGCTACAGATGCGCCTCGGCGTACTCCGCCAGCAGCGAGCGCGGCACCCCCTGCAGGGTGATGTGCACGCCGTGGGGGAAGTCCTTGAAGCGCTCGGTCAGGTAGGTCAGCCCGGAACTGGTCGCCGACAGGTAGGGCGTGTCGATCTGCGCCAGGTTGCCCAGGCAGATCACCTTGGAACCGCTGCCGGCGCGGGTGATGATGGTCTTCATCTGGTGCGGCGTGAGGTTCTGGCACTCGTCGATGAGGATCAGGCTCTGCTGGAAGCTGCGCCCGCGGATGTAGTTGAGCGACTTGAACTGCAGCGGCACGCGCTGGAGGATGTAGTCGACGCTGCCGTGGGTGCTCTCGTCGTCCATGTGCAGCGCCTCGAGGTTGTCGGTGATGGCGCCCAGCCAGGGCTCCATCTTCTCCGCCTCGGTGCCCGGCAGGAAGCCGATGTCCTCGTCGAGCCCCTGCACGCTGCGGGTGGCGATGATGCGCCGGTAGCGCTTGCTGACCATGGTCTGCTCGATGGCCGCAGCCAGGGCGAGGATGGTCTTGCCCGAGCCGGCGGCGCCGGTCAGGTTGACCAGGTGGATGTCCGGATCGAGCAGCGCATAGAGCGCCAGCGCCTGGTAGATGTCGCGCGGACGCAGGCCCCAGGCCTCCTGGTGCATCAGCGGCTCCTGGTGCAGGTCGAGCAGCAGCAGGTGACGCTTGTCCACCTCCTTGACCCAGCCGACGAAGCCCTGCTCGTCGACCACGAACTCGTTGACGTGCATGTTCGGCAGGCTGTTGCCGTTGAGCGGCACGCGGTGCAGGGTGCGGCCGATCTCCTGGTGGGTATCGACCTTGCTGACCTTCTGCCAGAACGAGCCGGGGAAGCTGTGGTAGCCGCGCGGCAGCAGCGCCACGTCGTCGACCAACTGGTCGGTGTGGTAGTCCTCGGCGGCCACCCCGCAGGCGCGCGCCTTGAGGCGCATGTTGATGTCCTTGCTGACCAGCACCACCTCGACGTCCGGGCGACGGCCCTGCAGCTCCACCAGCTGGTTGATGATCTTGTTGTCGTTGAGGTGTTCGGGCAGGCCGCTGAGGCTGGTGTCCAGGCGGCTCATGAGGATCGACAGGCTGCCCCGCGGCGCGCCCTTGCCGCGCTGGATCGGCACGCCCTGCTCGACCTGCGGCGGCGTCGCCTCGCCGAGCAACTGGTCGATCAGGCGGATCGCCTGGCGGCACTCGGCGGCCACGCCGTGCTTGCCGCTCTTGAGATGATCGAGCTCCTCGAGCACGGTCATCGGGATGGCCACCTGATGCTCCTCGAAATTCAGCAGGGCATTGGGGTCGTGAATCAGGACGTTGGTATCGAGCACATACAGTCGGGGATGCGTGGTCTTGCTGGCGCTTTTGTCCATGGTCGGTCACCTCGATCCTGTCGGTCATGCGACGGAATGCCCGCAGGCGCTCCGCCCTCAGGGGCCGCCCTCGCGCTCGTGCGTCGCGCGGCGGCCTGTCTCCCAGATAGCGTCCCAACGATTACCGCAAAGTTACTGCACCGAACCGACCTCCTCTGCATTGAGTCTAGCCACCGGCCCGGCCCCCGTGCCAACCCGCGAGGACCCCGCACCCTGAGCCTACTGCTAGAATCGCCCGACAGCCAGAGGAGAGCTGCAATGCTGATGGTGATTTCCCCCGCCAAGACGCTCGACTACACCACCGCGCCGGTGACCGCGCGCCATACCCTGCCCGAACATCTCGACCACGCCGCCGAGCTGATCGACCAGCTGCGCGAGCTGACCCCGGCGCAGATCGCCGAACTGATGGGCCTGTCCGACAAGCTCGCCGGCCTCAACGCCGCACGCTTCGCCCAGTGGACTCCCGAGTTCAGCCCCGAGAACGCCAAGCAGGCTCTGCTCGCCTTCAAGGGCGACGTCTACACCGGACTGGATGCGGACAGCTTCGACGAGGGCGACTTCGACTTCGCCCAGCGCCACCTGCGCATGCTCTCCGGCCTCTACGGCGTGCTGCGCCCGCTCGACCTGATGCAGCCCTACCGCCTGGAGATGGGCACCCGCCTCGCCAACGCCCGCGGCAAGGACCTCTACGCCTTCTGGGGCGAGCGCATCAGCCAGTGGCTTAACCAGGCGCTGGCCGAACAGGGCGACGACGTCCTGCTCAACCTCGCCTCCAACGAATACTTCGGCGCGGTCAGGCGCCAGGCGCTCGCAGCCCGGGTCATCGACACCGAATTCCGCGACCTGAAGAACGGCCAGTACAAGATCATCAGCTTCTACGCCAAGAAGGCCCGCGGCCTGATGGCCCGCTACGTGATCAGGAACCGCCTGCGGGATGCCGAGGCGCTCAAGGACTTCGACCTGGCCGGCTACCGCTACGCCGCGGCGCAGTCGAGCGCGGACCGGCTGGTGTTCCTGCGCGACCATCCCGAGGACTGAACACCGCGAGGAATCCCGCATGCTGATCGGCGCCCTGATCGTCCTCACCTGGCTGGTCCTGCTGGTCCGCTACCCGACCCGCGCCGTGCCGATCAACCTGCTGGCGCTGTTCGCCCTCGGCCTGGTGGCGCTGGGCGTGATCTGGCAGGAGCAACGCGAACAGGGGCGCCTCGACCGCCTAGAGCTGGACCTGCAGTGGGACGCCGGCTGCCCCGCCGACCGCCCGCTGCGCGCCCGCCTGCGCAATGGCAGCGAGCGACCGCTGGCCGAACTGACCTGGCGGGTCGGCGCCTACCAGAGCGGCGATACCATCGATCTCGCCGACGACCGCTACGACAGCCCGCACTACCGCATCCTGCACCGCCTGCTGCCCGGCAGCGAGTGGCGCGACTGCCTGCCGCTGCCGCCGCTGCGACCGGGCTACCGCGCCAGCAGCCTGGAATACCGCGCCGAGCGGCTGCGCGGGCGGTTCGCGGATTGAAACCACCGACCATCGCGAGGCGCTATGCGCGCGCCGCGCGCTCGAACACCTCATCGGCCCACTGGTTCAGGCTCTTGCCGGCGACCTGTGCCGCAATGGCCGCAGCGGCATGCACCTCCGGGCGGATACGCAGCATGACCTTGCCCGAAGCCGGCCTGTCCGGACTGATGCCCTGCTCGGCACAATCGGCTAGATAATCGTCAACGGCATGCGCGAACTCGGCACGCAGCTCTGCTACGGAGTCCGCGTGAAAACTGATGATGTCTCGCACCCCGAGTACGCGACCAACGAAAATGTCGTCCCGCTCGTCGAACTCGATACGGGCGGTATAGCCCTTGTAAGTCATGCTGTTCATGGCTCGACTCCTGCCCGCCGCAAGAACTCGCGGGCTTCTTCAACCTGATACTTCTTGGCCTCCTTGCCAGGATGGGGACGGTGACAACGCCACTGCACATCTCCCAGCACGAGCTTGACCCGAGATCCCTCGCGCTCCAGCACTCGACCTCCCAAGTGGAGAACCAGCGCCTCTATGTCGGAAAAAACCAACGCCGCACTGGTCGGAGTGCGGAAGATGGCTTCGAGGGTTTTACGGTGTCGGCTCTGCATGGAGCAATGCTATCAAATCATGATAGCTACAGAAAACCACGCCCCCTTTCATTCACCCGCTCAGGGCCGGTCGCCATGGCTCTCGAGCGCTTCGCCGCCCTTGCGCCCCGAGGTCTCCACCGCCGGGAACCTGGCCGAACTGAAGCGCACCACCAGGTTGGCCAGCGCCAGCAGCAGGATGGCCCCGCAGACCATGACGATGCCCATGTTCGGCTTGTGGGTGTGCTGGATGTCGCCGATCAGCAGGCGGGTCAGCGCGGTGATCGACACGTAGATCAGGAAGCGCACCGGCATGTGGTTGGTCTTGAAGTAGATGCCGACCATCGCGCCCAGCTCGAGGTAGATGAACAGCAGCAGGATGTCGTCGATGGTCGCCTGGCCGCGTTCGAACATGCCGAGGAAGGTATGCCCCGCCGCCCAGGCCACCGCCCCGCCGATGGCGAACAGCGCCAGATAGTGGAAACCCTCGACCAGGAGGTTGCCGAGGGAATCGGCGTGGCGGTGCATGGCGTGGCGCAGGCGTTCGGCGCGGTGGGGGGTCATGACAAAGGCTCCCTGCAGAGGTTCAGGGCGCCATGATGCCACACTGCCAACGCCACCGAGACGCCTCGAATGGCCAACCGACGCAACTCAGGAGCGCACGCTGGCAGCTTTTTCCAGGGTGCGGAAGAACACGGTCTCCAGAGACACCGCCGGCCTGACCTCCAGGAGATGACCTCCTGCTGCGCTCAAGCGGGTAATCATCTCAGGCAGTTCGCTCTGGGCACACTCGCACTCGAACTCCCCGACACGACACTCGACACAGCCGGGAGTGACCGCTGCCGGTGCCTGGTAGCGTACTCGATGGAAATCGGCCCGCTCGGCGGCCAGGTCGCGCGGCGAACGCACCGTCAGCAGTTCACCCTGATTGATGAAGCCGAAGCGATCGGCAATGCGCTCGACGTCATGCAGTACATGCGAGGTAAAGAAAATCGCTCCACCGCCATTCTTGTACTCATTGAGAATGTCGACCACATCCTTGCGCCCCACTGGATCGAGCCCCGAAAGTGGCTCATCGAGAACCAGCAGACGCGGCTGAACCACCATGGCATGCGCGAGGGCTACACGCTGCACATTGCCCTTGGAGAGCTCGCGAATCCTCCGCCTGGCATTCACCGCGACGGAAAAGCGCTCCAGCCACGCCATGCACCAGGCGTCGGCATCCTTGCGACGGATGCCGTACATCGACAGCCCCATGCGCAGGATTTCCAGCGGCGTGAACTGCTCGTAGAGGGCTGGCGCCTCGGGCACATAGGCAACCCCGCGGCGCGCCTCGGCGTCGCGGGCCGAACGGCCGTACAGGTGCACCTCGCCCTGGTAGTCGTTGATCACATCGAGCATGATCTTGATGGTGGTGGACTTGCCGGCGCCGTTGGGGCCGACGAAGCCGAACACCTCGCCCTCACCCAGGCTGAAGCTGACCTCGCGCAGCGCCTGCACGGTCTTGCCCTTCGCCCTGAAGGTCTTGCTGACGCTGCGAAACTCCAGCGCTGCACTCACGACTGCTCCTCCATTCCGGGAATCCTCAGTTTCTTCAGGACGATTCGCCCATTCTGCAGCTCGTAGCCCAGACGCAACGGGTCGATCGGCAAGCTGTCGAGCAGGCCCTGCTCAATCAGCTGCTGCAGAGCCTGCAGGGGACCATGAGCGGCCTCGTAGCGGCGCTGCGCTTCGCGCAGCGTCACCAGCCCCTGCAGGCGCACCACGCGCTGGGCGAGCATCTGCCGCAACTTGGGATCGCTGGCCGTATCGCGCTGCTGGACCAGGTAGTTCAGCGCCAGTCGCTCGTCGGCAAAACTTTCCGCCTGCAGCATCACCACCAGCTTGTGCAAGCTGGCCGCATTCTCCGGGGCCCGTTGCGCCGCCAGCTCCAGCGCCCATTTCGCTGCCACGATATCGCGTCGGAAGAAGGCCTGGTTGACTCCGTAGAAGAACGCGGGGATGTCATCCCAGAATCGGCAGTCGATAGCAGCCCGCAGCACGTCGTTCCCCTCGTCCACGGCACCTCCCCAGGTCAGCAGGCCATTGGCCAGGTAATAGTTATCCTCGTGACAGGCATTGAGGCGAGCGACCTCGCGCTGAGCCCGGACCAGATAGCCGGTATCAGTCAGGCCCTGGTCCGTACCGGTGGCAGACAGGCGCATGGCCTCCAGGTTGGCTGCCAGGAAACGGTCACCGCCGTACAGTGCCAACAGCACCGGCGCGGCGATCACCACCCGATCGCCGACCTCGGCATCGGGGCGCAGGACAGGATGCTCGCTGCGCCACAGGGTGACGCCGGCGAACAGGACGAACCCCAGCAGGGCCAGCGACAGGGCAGGACGAGGGCGGCGCATGGTCAGGCAAAACGCTTGCGTTGCAGAGCCCATACCGCCAGCCCCAGCAGGGCGAAGGCATAGGCCAGGCAGCCCAGCACCAGCCAGGGCCAGTCGGCGGGAAGGAAGTCCAGGCGACCATAGAGCGCGACCATGCGCACATCCAGCGCCCCCAGATCGGGCAACAGGTAGCCCAGGGTACCGATTCCGGCGCGATAGCCCTCGGCGTCAGCGACCACTGCCGCATTGCGATTGAGCAACTCGACTATCGCGGCGAAGGAGCGCGCCACCAGCAGGAAACCGAAGGTGCCGACCAGCACGAAGCTCGGCGTGGAGGCGACCATGGCGAGGAAGGCGGCCAGTGCGGTGAGCACCAGCAGGTCGAGGGCGAGGAAAGCGATGGCGACCAGGTAAGGCTGCCCCAGCGACACCGGGGTAACCTGCTCGTAACCCTTGCCGATCAGGGTCACCGCCAGGCCCAGCACCACGCTCATGACCAGCAACAGGCCGAGGCAGAGCATCGCCAGCGCGGCGAAGCGTCCCAGCAGCAGACGATGGCGTGCGCGCGGATAGGTCAACGAGGACAGAAAATAGCGGCGATCGAACTCGCGCGACAGCAGTTCCTGGGTCATCAGCACCATGACCAGAGGCAGCAGCAGGCGCATTGCGGAAAAGCCGACATCCAGCGCCACCGTCGTCGGCTGGCGGGCGCTGAACTGGGCTGCCATCCAGGCCGCCAGGACCAGCACGACCAGAGCGCCCCCCGCCAGCGCCGGGAAATGCGCGCGCTGAGCCAGACGGAGGCCGGAGAAGAAATCGGAAGAAGGAAACATCGATGAACCACGTCTCACGCAGGGTGGAGGACGGAAACAGACGAGCGGGCCGGAGCCTGCCGCTCCCTGGCAGATCCGGGCCTGTGCGGGCTCACTTCGCCGCAGCGGCCATCACCTGGATCAGGCTCTTGGCATCGGCCTCGGCGGTGGCATCGTTGGCCCTGTGCCGGTAATCGTTGAATACCGGTACGGCCACGGCGGCCAGAATAGCGATAATCGCGACCACTATCATCAGTTCGATCAAGGTAAAACCGGATTCTGCGCTATCCACCCTGATACTCCTTGCACGAAACAGCCGGGGTGCTTGACCACCCCGGCTGGCATCTGCCGCACACGGCCCACCGAGCGACGCTCGCGCGGACCTCATCCCGCAGGCGGGATCAGTAGCTGAATACGCTCTGCTTCTTCAGCTCGGTGGTGTCGCACTTGCCGGTCAGCGGCACTTCGCCGATGGAGCCGCCGGTGCTGCTGGCCGCGAAGCCGCTGAAGGATACCGGAACGGTGAACTTGGTCACGGTAGCGCTGCAGCTAGAGTCGTTGAAAACGGGGTTATTCGACGCATCCTTGCCGATCTGGGCACAGTTCAGCTCCTTCGGACCGCTGCGGCTGCCGGAGGAGTGGCAGGTGGCGATGCGGATCGAGTTGTCGGTGTCGTTGCACTGGTACACGCCGCTCACGTTGGCCGACAGGTTGACCTTGACCGGCGCATCGAGCAGCACGCACTTGGTAGTGTCGATCTGATCAGCATCAACGGCAGTGACGGTGCCGGCAGCGAAGGCGGTGGTGGCGAGCAGGCTGGAGGCCACGATCAGGCCGGAAAGAATCTTTTTCATCTATGCAATCTCCTGTCCGAATCGGTCAGCTTAGCGCTGGGCAGCGGTCATGACGCTGATCATGTTCTTGGCGTCGGCCTTGGCCACGGTGTCGTTGGACTTGGCGCGGTACTCGTTGAACTGCGGAATGGCGATGGCGGCGAGGATGCCGATGATGGCAACCACGATCATCAGTTCGATCAGGGTGAAGCCCTTCTGGGCCTTTTTCTGCAGAGCTTTCATAGAGGTATCTCCTTGAAGTGAGCCGGTCGTCGGACCTGAATTAATCAATGCAGGAGGCGTGCCAACTTCAGAACACGCACCATGGGCGGGGTCCGCGCCCCGGCAGCGGACACCGCACGCCACTCCAGCGGCAGGATCTGACGTTTTTTGTCACACGAACTGCAGGGATTTGGCAGGCCGGCGCCAGTGCGCTATAAGGCAGCCACCGGATCCGCAGGTTATCCCCCGCCATGAACGACTCCATCGCCCTCACCGGCCTGGCCCGCCAGCTGGTGCTCGCCGAACTGCTGGACGCCAGGACCGCGCAACAGGCGCAGGCCGAGGCCCTGCGCAACAAGATCCCGCTGGTCAGCCACCTGGTACAGAACAAGCTGGTCAAGCCGCGGGCGCTCGCCGAGATGGCCGCCGAGCAGTTCGGCCTGCCGCTGCTCGAGCTCAAGGTGCTCGACAAGGAAGTACAACCCAAGGAACTGGTCAGCGAGAAACTGGTCCGCCAGCACCGGGTACTGCCACTGCTCAAGCGCGGCAACATCCTGTTCGTCGGGGTTTCCGACCCGACCAACCAGCAGGCGATCCGCGACATCCAGTTCAGCACCGGGCTCAGCGTGGAGCCGCTGCTGGTCGAAGACGACAAGCTCGGCGAGGCCATCGACAAGTTCTTCGACAGCCCCAACAGCGGCATGGCGGAGCTGGGCGATGTCGATCTCGACGGCGTCGACATCGAGCAGGGCGGCGAGAAGAAGGAAGAGAACGTCGCCAACGAGGCCGACGACTCCCCGGTGGTCAAGTTCGTCAACAAGATGCTGCTGGACGCCATCCGCGGCGGCGCCTCGGACCTGCACTTCGAGCCCTACGAGAAGAGCTACCGGGTGCGCTTCCGCACCGATGGCATCCTCCACGAGGTGGCCAAGCCGCCGATCCAGCTGGCCACCCGCATCGCCGCACGCCTCAAGGTCATGGCGGCCATGGACATCTCCGAGCGGCGCAAGCCGCAGGACGGGCGGATCAAGCTGAAGATCACCGCCAACAAGGCCATCGACTTCCGGGTCAACACCCTGCCGACCCTGTGGGGCGAGAAGATCGTGATGCGGATCCTCGATCCCTCCAGCGCCCAGATGGGCATCGATGCCCTCGGCTACGAGGAAAACCAGAAGGAGCTGTACCTTAAGGCGCTCAGCCAGCCGCAGGGCATGATCCTGGTGACCGGCCCCACCGGCTCGGGCAAGACGGTTTCCCTGTACACCGGCCTGAACATCCTCAACACGCCGGACATCAACATTTCCACTGCCGAGGACCCGGTCGAGATCAACCTGGAGGGCATCAACCAGGTCAACGTCAACCCCAAGCAGGGCATGGACTTCACCCAGGCCCTGCGCGCCTTCCTGCGCCAGGATCCGGACGTGATCATGGTCGGCGAGATCCGCGACCTGGAAACCGCCGAGATCGCCGTCAAGGCCGCGCAGACCGGCCACATGGTGATGTCCACCCTGCACACCAACAGCGCCGCGGAAACCCTCACCCGCCTGCGCAACATGGGCGTGCCGGCCTTCAACATCGCCACCTCGGTCAACCTGATCATCGCCCAGCGCCTGGCTCGCCGCCTGTGCCCCGCCTGCAGGAAAGTCCATGACCTGCCGAAGGAGGTGCTGATCAAGGAAGGCTTCCCCGAAGAGCAGATCGGCAAGTTCAAGCTGTACCAGCCGGTCGGCTGCGATGCCTGCAAGGGCGGCTACAAGGGGCGTGTGGGTATTTATGAAGTGGTTAAAATCACGCCACCGTTGCAGCGGCTTATCATGGAAGAAGGCAACTCCATCCAGATCGCGGCCAAGGCTCGCGAGGAAGGCTTCAACGATCTACGCACTTCCGGCCTGTTCAAGGCCATGCAGGGCCTGACCAGCCTTGAGGAAGTCAACCGCGTGACCAAGGATTAAGCATGGTGGCAAAAGCGGCAAAAGCGATACAGAACAGCCCTTTCCTCTGGGAGGGTATCGATCGCAAGGGCACGAAGATCAAGGGGGAGATCAACGGTCCCAATACGGCCGCGATCAAGGCGCAACTGCGCAAGCAGGGCATCAACCCGATCAAGGTTCGCAAGAAGCCCAGGTCGCTGCTGGGCAGGGGCAAGCCGATCAAGCCCATGGATGTCGCCCTATTCACCCGGCAGCTGGCGACCATGATGAAGTCCGGCGTTCCCCTGCTGCAGTCCTTCGACATCATCGCCGACGGGCTGGAAAACCAGAACATGCGGGCCCTGGTGCTGGAGGTCAAGCAGGAGGTCGCGGCAGGCAACAGCCTGGCCACGTCGCTGCGCAAGAAGCCGAAGTACTTCGACGACCTGTACTGCAATCTGGTGGAGTCCGGGGAACAGTCCGGCGCCCTGGAAACCCTGCTGGACCGCATCGCCACCTACAAGGAAAAGACCGAGGCACTCAAGGCCAAGGTCAAGAAGGCGATGACCTACCCCATCGCGGTGATCGTGGTCGCCTGCATCGTCTCGGCAATCCTGCTGATCAAGGTGGTGCCTCAGTTCGAGGAGGTATTCAAGGGCTTCGGCGCCGAACTGCCAGCATTCACCCAGATGGTCGTCAATCTATCCCGCGGCATGCAGGAGTGGTGGTACGTCATCCTGCTGGCCCTGACCGCCTTCGCCCTCGTCTTCAAGCAGGTCTACCAGCGCTCGGCGGAGTTCCGCGATCAGGTCGACCGTGTTCTGCTCAAGCTGCCACTGGTCGGGGTCATCACCTACAAGAGTGCCGTGGCCCGCTACGCACGCACCCTTTCCACCACCTTCTCGGCCGGCGTGCCATTGGTCGAGGCGCTGGACTCGGTGGCAGGCGCCGCCGGCAATGTGGTGTTTCGCCAAGCGGTCGGCCGCATCAAGCAGGACGTATCCAGCGGCGTGCAGCTGAACTTCTCGATGCGCACCACCGGAGTGTTCCCGGCCATGGCCATCCAGATGACGGCCATCGGCGAGGAGTCCGGCTCACTGGACAGCATGCTGGACAAGGTCGCCGAGTACTACGAGGCCGAAGTGGACAACATGGTCGACAACCTGACCACCCTGATGGAGCCGATGATCATGGCCGTGCTCGGCGTGCTGGTCGGCGGCCTGATCATCGCCATGTACCTGCCGATCTTCACTCTGGGTTCCGTGGTCGGATAGTGGATGAACATCTTCGACTTCCTGGCCAGCAACCCGCTGGCCTTCGTTTTCTGCGCTACCGTCATCGGCCTGTTGATCGGCAGTTTCCTCAACGTGGTGGTCTACCGCCTGCCGATCATGATGCAGCGCGACTGGCAGGCGCAGGCGCGCGAGGTGCTGGAGCTGCCGGGCGTCGAGCACGAGCGCTTCGATCTGCTGCTGCCAGATTCCAGTTGCCCGCACTGCGGGCACCGGATCAGGCCTTGGGAGAACATCCCGCTGCTCAGCTGGCTGGCCCTGCGCGGGCGCTGCTCGGGCTGCCGGGCGCCGATCAGCAAGCGCTATCCGCTGGTGGAGCTGGCCTGCGGCGTGCTGTCGGGCTATGTCGCCTGGCACTTCGGCTTCGGCTGGCAGGCGGGTGCCGCGCTGCTGCTGAGCTGGGGCCTGCTGGCGATGAGCCTGATCGACGCCGATCATCAGCTGCTGCCCGACGTGCTGGTGCTGCCGCTGTTGTGGCTGGGGCTGATCGTCAACCAGTCCGGGCTGTTCGCCAGCCCGGCCGATGCCTTCTGGGGTGCGGTGGCCGGCTATCTCAGCCTGTGGTCGGTGTACTGGCTGTTCAAGCTGGTGACCGGCAAGGAGGGCATGGGCTACGGTGACTTCAAGCTGCTGGCCATGCTCGGCGCCTGGGGTGGCTGGCAGATCCTGCCGCTGACCATCCTGCTGTCCTCGCTGGTCGGCGCCGTGCTCGGCATCGTCATCCTGCGCCTGCGCCGCGCCGGGAGCGGTACGCCGCTGCCCTTCGGCCCCTACCTGGCCATCGCCGGCTGGATCGCCCTGCTGTGGGGCGACGAGATCACCGGCAGCTACCTGCGCTTTGCAGGGATGGGTTGATCGCAACGGGCCTGCGGTTGAAGATCCGCGCAGCGAGTTTCCAGCGCAGGCCCGCTGCGTAGCGGCGCGTCGTGGTGGCCATTCGCTGGCGCGAGCTCCCATCACACGGCGCCCTCCCTGCAATCCGCACTCGACGAGTGGAGCCCTTCGGTCAACCGGGCGATAATGCGCCATCGCGGCTACGGACCTGCTTTCCCATGAAACCCTGGATTCTCGGCCTGACCGGCGGCATCGGCAGCGGCAAGAGCGCGGCGGCCGACCATTTCGCCAGCCTCGGCGTGCACCTGGTCGATGCCGACCAGGCGGCGCGCTGGGTGGTCGAGCCCGGCCGGCCGGCGCTGGCCCACATCGTCGACCGCTTCGGCGCACAGATTCTCCGCGAGGATGGCGCACTGGACCGCGCGGCGCTGCGCGCGCGGATCTTCGACGCCCCCGAGGAGCGCCAGTGGCTGGAGCAGCTGCTGCATCCGCTGATCCGCGCGGAGATGCGCGACGCCCTGGAGGAAGCCCGCTCGCCCTACGCCATCCTGGTCTCGCCGCTGCTGGTGGAATCCGCCGCGCAGCGGCAGATGAGCCAGCGCGTGCTGGTGGTGGACGTGCCGGAGCAGGTGCAGATCGAGCGCACCGTGCAGCGCGACCGTGTCCCCGAGGCGCAGGTGCGCGCCATCCTGCAGGCCCAGGCCAGCCGCGAGGAGCGCCTGCGCCATGCCCACGACGTGCTGGTCAACGACCGCGACCTGGCCTGGCTGCACGGCGAGGTGGAGCGCCTGCACGACTTCTATCTGACCCTGCGAGGAGGCCAGTGATGAACAAGCCCCTGACCGTCGCCTGCCCGACCTGCGCTGCGCAGGTGGAGTGGACGGCCAACAACCCCTACCGCCCCTTCTGCTGCGAGCGCTGCAAGCTGATCGACCTCGGCGCCTGGGCGGCCGAGGAGCACGCCATCCCCGGCGACGATCTGGAAGACGAGCTGTTCAGCGGCGATCTGGAAGGACGCCGGCACTGATGCCCATGGACATCGAGGAACTGACCCGCCGCCTGCACGCCATCCGCGACCACAACGACTGGCGCCGCTTCCACAGCCCGAAGAACCTGGCCATGGCCGCCAGCGTGGAGATGGCCGAGCTGGTGGAGATCTTCCAGTGGCTGAGCGAGGACGAGGCCCGGCGGCTGCCGGGCGACAAGCTGGAGCACGCCGGCCAGGAAATCGGTGACGTGGTGCTCTACCTGTTGCTGCTGTGCGGCGAACTGGGCCTGGACCTGGACGCCGTGGTGCGTGCCAAGCTGGCTGACACCGAACGGCGCTACAAGCGATGAGCGAATCCGGACAGCAGGACCGTCATTTCGACGAACTGGCCACCCGTTTCGCCGAGAAGATCTACGGCGGCGCCAAGGGTGCCATCCGCCTCGCCGTGCTGCAGGCCGACCTCAAGGAGGCCCTGCCCGAGCGGCCGCTGCGGGTGCTCGACGTCGGCGCCGGCCTCGGCCACATGAGCCTGTGGCTGGCCGGCCAGGGCCATGCGGTGACCCTGGCCGAGCCCGCCGCACCGATGCTGGAGGGCGCCCGCGCGCGCTTTGCCGAAGCGGGCCAGCAAGCCACCTTCATCCAGGCGCCCTGGCAGGAGCTGCTCGGCCAGCTGGATACCCGCTTCGATCTGGTGCTCTGCCATGCGGTGCTGGAGTGGCTGGCCGAGCCGCCGGCGATCCTGCCGGTGCTGCATCAGCTCACGGCCCCCGACGGCTGGCTGTCGCTGGCCTTCTACAACCGTGACGCGCTGATCTACCGCAATCTGCTCAAGGGTCACTTCCGCAAGCTGCGCAGGGAGCGCTTCGCCGGCGAGGGGCAGAGCCTGACGCCGCAGCGCCCGCTCGACCCGCGCGAGCTGGCCGTGCAGCTGGACGACTGGTTCCGCATCGAGCAGCGCAGCGGCGTGCGGGTGTTCCACGACTACATGCCGGCCGAGTTCCAGGCCCGCGCCGAGCTGACCGAACTGCTGGAGATGGAACTGGCCTACCGCCGCCACCCGGCCTTCGCCGGGCTCGGTCGCTACCTGCACTGGATCTGCCGACCACAGCCCTGATGCCAGCGGCGGGGCTCGCCCAGCCGGCCGCCAAGCGGCACATGGCGGCGGATCGAGACGCCCCAGCAGGACAATGCCGCGCACGGGCATTGATAAATGGCGGTCTTCGGTCGCAAGCTGTGCATGATCGCCCCGTTACTCGCAGGTGCCGCCATGTCCGCCCGCGTCCCGCTCCTGCTGCTGCTCGCCGCCCTCGCCGGCTGTCAGGCCAGCAACCCCTACACGGCCAGCCACCAGCCCTATCCGCCGGCGCCCCTCGACCCGGCGACGGCGCGCCATGCCGACCCGGGCAGCTATCCGCCGGCGACGCGCGACTTCGGCCAGTATCGCCACTGGCAGTGGGCCGAAGAGGTGGACGAACTGCTGGCCGGCATCGTCAGCGCCGAACTCGACCAGCGCGGCCTGCGCCCGGGGAGCACGCAGAGCCCGGCCACCCTCAGCCTGCGCGCCTACCAGCGCAGTGCGATCCGCCAGCGTCAGACCTACGACGATCCCTATCTCGGGGCCGGCCTGGGTTACTACCATCACCACTACGGCTACTGGGGGGGCATGCCCATCCCGCTGGTGCGTACCGTCACCTATCGGGTCGAGGAGGTGCAGCTGGACTTCTTCGATGCCCGCAGCGGCGAGCGGGTCTGGCAGGCCATCGGCGAAGCCGAGCAGAGCGGCCGTGGCGCCGCCAGCGCCGATGCCCTGCGCCGCGCCGTGCGCCAGGCGCTGGACGGCTTCCCGCCGCCTTGACCGCGGCCCCGGACGCGACCACTCTCATCGGTACGACGCCAATCCCGGCGCCTTTCTGCCTCCGGGAGATCACCATGTTCCGCCGTACCCTCCTCCTCGTCGTCCTGCTCGGCCTGGCCGCCTGCCAGAGCATCCAGGTCGACAGCGACTACGACCCCAACCGCGACTTCGCCGCCCTGCAGACCTGGAACTGGCAGGAACCGGCCGTGCAGTACCGCCCGAACGACCCGCGCCTGACCAGCGACCTCACCGAGCAACGAGTGCGCGCCGCGATCGCCCAGCAGCTCGAGCAGCGCGGGCTGCGCCAGTCAGCCCCCGGCGCTGCGGCCGACTTTCGCGTGCAGGCGTTCCTGATCGTCGACACCCGCCAGCAGCAGGTCGCCACCTACTACGGCAGCGACCTGATGACCGACCACCATGGCCGGCTGTGGGCCTCGCCCGGCTTCACCGAGGTACGCACCCTCGACTACCAGGTCGGCACCCTGCAGCTGGACTTCCTCGACCAGGACGGCAAGCTGATCTGGCGCGGCAGCGGCGCGCAGACGGTGCGCCGCAACCCCGGCTCGCCCCAGGAGCGCAGCGCCGCCATCCACGAAACGGTGGCGAAGATCCTCGAACAGTACCCGCCGCGGCGGCGCTGAAGCATGGCGCAGCGCATCCTGATCCTGGTCGCCAGCGGCCCGAGCACGCCGATGCGCTGCGCCGCGCCCTTCCACATCGCCACCCTGCTGGCCTGCATGGACGCCGAGGTGACCCTGTTCCTCACCGGCGAGGGCGTGCAGCTGGCGCGCGCGGAGATCGCCGACACGCTGCACGCCATCGACGGCGGCGAGCCGCTGCGCCACTTCATCCGCCAGGCCAGAAGCGCCGGGGCGCACCTGCTGATGTGCCGTGCCCCCGGTGTGCCGCTGCACGAGTACCGGCTGATCGAGGAAGTCGAGACGGCCACCAGCGGCGGCGAGCTGGCGCAGATGATCCTCGAATACGACCGCGTGCTGACCCTCTGAGCGACTCGACCGGCAAGGAGCGCCCATGAACGACATCCTCACCCTGCACGGCCTGCCCTTCCCCGCCGGACTGCTCTACGCCCCGGCCTACAACCTGTGGTTGCGCGAGGAGCCCGATGGCATCGTCACCCTCGGCCTGAGCGCCTACGGCTGCGCACTGTACGGGCAGATCTTCGCCTTCACCCCCAGGCGCGTCGGCCTGCACATCGACGCCGGCCGCAGCTTCGGCGTGGTCGAGTTCGCCAAGGCCGCCAGCTCGGCGCGCAGCCCGCTGGCCGGCGAACTGGTCGAGGGCAATGTCCGCGTGCAGGAACAGCCGGTGCTGATCAACCGCGACTGCTATGGCGAGGGCTGGCTGGTGCGTATCAGGCCCGACGACTGGCCTGCTGCCCGCGCTAGCTTCGTCAGCGGCGCGGCGGCGCTGGCCGCCTTCGCCGAGCAGATGCGTCTGGACAACTTCGACCCGCAGGCGCCCGGAGTGCAGGCGCTGCGGTGGAAAACCTGAAGGGACGGAAAGTGGCGGAAGGCAGTGAGAGTCGAACTCACCCGGGAACGGCTGCCGTCCCCAACCGGGTTTGAAGCCCGGCCGCGCCACCGGGCGCGATTGCCTTCCATGTTGATTTACAAGGATTTTTTGTCGTCATCCCCTGACGCGCTGTCGGCAGTGTCGAAAAAGTGTCGAAAATCCCGCGCCGGTCCGAAGGTCAAAACATCCTGCATGTGATCCGGAGCCAGATGGGCATAACGCATGGTGACGCTCAGCGACGAGTGCCCGAGGATCTTCTGCAAGGCTAGCAGACTACCCCCGTTCATCACGAAATGGCTTGCGAACGTGTGGCGAAGGACGTGCGTGGACTGTCCAGCAGGCAGCTCGATGCCCGCCCGGTCCAGGGCATCATCGAAGGTATCCCGGCAACGCGTAAACAGCCCGAACCGCTCGAAGTGATCGAGCAGACGCTTTTCCAGGTCGGGGGTAATAGGCACCGCCCGCCGCTTGCGCGACTTCGTGTTGACGAACTGGACGAAGCCGCCACGCACCCGCGAGGGCACCAGGGACTGAGCTTCACCCCATCGACAGCCAGTGACCAGGCAGACGAACGCCACCAGTTCGACATGGACATGCACCATCGACCGGAGGACGGCAAAAAGGCGCTCGAGCTGCGCGTGATCGAGGTACGTCAATTCGCGCTCTTGCAGCCGTAACGGCTTGATACCTTCCAGGGGATTGGCGTAGTCGATACAGTCCAGCGCACGGAGCTGGTTAAACATGGCCCTCGCATAGGTCAATTCGTTGTTGAGCGTCTTTCCGCTGATCCCCGATGCCAACCGATCCGCCCGATACGCTGCAAACGAAGCAGGACTCAAGCTTTGCGCCTCGGGATTGCCCAGGCGCTCGAACATGCGTCGCATCAGCAGCTCACGCCCAGCGTAATCCGCGAGCGTATGGCCGTGCAGGGTTCCCCAAGTGGACAGCAGGTCGAGCAATCGCCGACGATCCCGAGCCGACGGGTTCCATGCAGGGTTCTGGGTAAGCTGTTGCCTAACCTGTGCTTCGAAGCGCATCGCTTCAGCCTTGGTCTTGAACGTGCGCCGGAACCGTCGGCCCTTCACAGGCTCAACGTCGACTTTCCAACGGCCATCCGCCTGACGCTCGATCATATGGCTTTCCCCCATCTGATCGTTCGTTCCTGAAGCTTGTCACGCACCCAGCGGTAAATGTCGCGCTCGGTCTTGCCCTTGAGTTCATAGTGCTCGAGGACGGTCGGCCAGCAGACCCACGCCTTCAGCTCAGCAAAGGTCTTTTTTGCCCCGATGCCCTGACGCGCAGCGAGGCTGACGAGGTTTCCCATGAGCAACTCAACGTTCTTGCCGGTGAAACCCGCCGAGGTCTTGTAATACCGCTTGTACTGGTGATCGTCGACGAGGGAGTCAACGCCCGTTTGCACTCGGGCATCCTGAGCGAACAGGGTCCACGCGGCAGCGTACAGGCCGGGGCGATCCAGGAGGCGGAACGATTGCATGCCGTAGCGCCAAAGGCCGTCCAGGTGCGCCACGAGTTCCTCAAAAGTGCGCGTGCCAATCGCCTCGCCGGTTTCCAGGTTGCAGGAGCCTGCCGCGAACTGTTGCACCACGGAGTGATGGTAGCGAACCTCAACCCGCCAGACCGTTTGCTTGGAGTCATAGTTGACCGGGTCGGCAGGGTCGAAGGGGTTGTCATAGGAGCGCCAGACGGCTTGCCAGTAGTCGAGCTTATCGATTGCCCGAGCCTGCAAGGTCTTGTTGTAGATGGCGAGCTGGACGCCAGCAGCGGAGCCGAACAGGAAGGATTGCCCTTGGCCATAGACCGACGCTTCAGCGTCCCAGTGAATCGAGCTGATGCCAGAGGTATCACGCACTCGCCGGGAACGGCAGTGCATGCGCGCAATCATGTCGGCCGGAGGTGTCCAGCCCTGCACATCGAGCGCCAGGTGCACAGCGCACTGATTTGGAGCCCAGTCCTCAAGGCACCAGTCCGCCAGGCCGTCCATGAGCGCCTGAAGCCGTTCGGGCGTGCGCTGTTCGATCAGATGCGGGGAAACCTCGATTTTCAGGTGCGGGCCTGACTCGTCGTCGGCCACGTTGAAGTTTTTCAGCAGCAGCACGACGCCCAAGTCAGCATTCTGGAGCTTGAACTGATAGCCGGAATCACGACCGACGCGCCCCGCATGCCAGGTGTAACCGGCAAATTCGACCATGCCGGACAGCTCGAACAGCGACAAGGCCGCCGCGCGCAGCGTGCCGCGGTACAGTTGCCGCACCGTATCAACCGAGCATTGCAGTAGCCGAACGCCAGACAGGTCCGTCAGGCGCGCGCTGATCGGGCACACGAACAGGCGACCTTTCTGGTCCTGTTCACCGTCATGATTCAAGCGGAATTGATGCTTTGGCGATGCCATCCTTAACCCCTAATGTCCAATATTGTCCGTTTTCAACTTCGTTTATCTGACGTGCTACAGGGACGTCAGGGGCGGCGCTCTGGGGTCGCCTCGCTCTGCACCGAGCCGCTCGGCTCCCCCAGTGCGCCGCTGTTTTTCCTGTTCCTGGTGTTGTTGTGTCGTGTCACTTGGGCGACCCCCTTCGGGGGCGGGCTCTACTCGCGCGCTCGCTGAGCCTAGGTCTCATCCCATACGGGTAACGATCCCTGTCGCTCTTGGCCCTCCGGGCCGCTCACGTGCCCTTAGGCGGCGCAGTGACAGGCGGAGCCGGCAGAGGGGGCGCAGGCGCAGCGGATGCAATCCCCATCGACGTAGCGGGAGCAGGCGGGAGCGTTCCAGGGCAGTAAACGAGGGATTGCCAATGGCGGAAACGCAGCTCGACAACGCAGGCGGTCTTGACCTGGACGGTGTAGCCGAGTCGCTGGAGTTCCTGGCCGGTCTGGACGAAGGATCGCCCGTCGCGTGCCACTTCGATCAGCACGACCTGGCGCTGGTGATCGACGCTAGAGACGACGCCGCGAACCTTGAGAGCATGAGCGGCAAAGGGATGCTCTAGCCGATCAGCAGGCGCAACGCCTTGGCCAGCAGCCACAGCACGGCCAGCCACACCAGGAGAAACACCAGGAGACGCACCAGAATGCGCCCCAGACGACGAAGCACCCACAGCAGAGGGGGCAGAAACGGGCGAACCAGAAAGCACGCCAGGGACTTTGCTAGAAGCCAGATAGAAACCAACCAGGGCAATAAATACCAGGAGGCCAAGAACCTTAGGCGAGAGAAAAAGGTTTTTGCCCGCAGTGGTATCTTGGACGACGCCGGTTGCGGTGGATTGATAGAGCCTGAAGGTTTCATCTTTGATTTTCTTTATTTCGACAATTGAAGAACCGTCCATTGAAGGACGGTTGTCCTGTGCATCGTGCATCGCTTCCTTGTAGCGACCACTAATGCCAATTACCGCCAAGTTGGAATGCAAATAGGCTTTCTCACAAGTAAGGCGGATATCATCGCGGATATACCTAATATTAGGAGTAGTTAGGACAATATCCCAGTTCCAATGACGATGACGGGTCCACGCATCAAGCCAGCCGGTTGGCCGATCCGCTTTTTTCGCCGCCTCAAGACCACCCGGATAATCAAAAACTTCCAAATCCTTTTCCCGCCAGCTCTTGGGGAAAAGAATTTGCGTTTCATCGAAAATCAGGAAAGCACCGCGCGGAGCCCACTTGAACCATTCGCGCATCTTGCCGAGGTCTTCGGTCGATTCCATGGAAAGGTTTATAACTTCCACAGTGTCAGGACAATCGGGAAAGACACGCCGAACAGATTCAAGCGTAAAGCCACGAATATTGGTGATGATGACGCGCCCTGCCTTGATAGCAGGGATCGCATCATCCTGAATTGCTCCAGAAGTCTTATAGGAGCCATTGGGGCCGTGGTGGATTTTGATGGACATGTTATCGACCTATGAATGGAACGAAGCGCATGGCGAGCTTGGTGGGAATAGCGCTTAAAATTACAGTAATGGCCTGTGGAACACCGAAGAAATCCAGTGTAGAACGAACATTGGAAGGAATGGAGTTATAGGCAGACTCAACGCGGGAAGAAAAGTTAAGGTCTGCAAAGATATCCTGAACAACTTCCTTAGCCACTTCAAGGCAAAGAACAGTCGCCTTGAGATAAGCATAAATAGCGGCCTTGGTAAGAACCACCAAGAAATCCTTTAGAAGCTGATATATACCTTCATTGATCCAATCCCAACCAGCCTGAAAAAACTGAGTTGCTGTATCAAAAAAAGCAGAGATAAAGGAGAGGTCAATAATCATGTTAATCCCTCACAAAAATAATGAAGAAAGCAATCAAAGCGGCAACAAACAAGAGAATAGTCTTGATAATTGCCAAGGAACCCTCATACGGAGTAAGACAAAGCGAGAAGCGAGAGCCAAGAACAGTTATGGAATCGCAAGGCAAAGAACCAGAGCCACCGGAAAGAGTAGGAGAAGAAGAAGCGGTAAAGGTGGATTTGATATCAGCAACAACGTCCCGGAGTTCCTGCTGGGCTTCATCGACCTTTTCATCCCAATCGGCGGCAGAGTCGTCAAAATTGCCAAGGGCAGGCTCGACAAGCTGGGAACCGGAGCCACCGATAACGGTTATTTCGTCACCACCTTCGCCACCACTACCAGAACCGTTGCCAGTGCCATCGGAAGGCTTTCCGCAGTTCGGCCCGGAGCAACTGGTGGTGTTTGAGGTGACGTTACCGGCAGGGTCGGTAACGACTACGGTCGTGTTGGTGGTGCTGGTGGTGTTGCAAGAACCAACAGTGCAATAGGTGTTGTTGGTGGTCTTGCTGGTGGTGGTGGTAACCGAACCATCGGCATTGGTCTTTTTGGTGGTCACCGTAGTGGTGTCATTGACCGAACTGGACGGATTGGGCGAAGGGGCAGAGCCGGCATCGGCAGTGCCCGGCTGGACCTTGGTGGTGGTGTCTACACAGGTTTGCGACTGGCCATCGGCGGTAGATATCCAGGAGCCGCAATTGCTGTCCTTGTCCTCGGTCGGCGGAGCGGGGGGAGGCGTTGGGGAATCAGCGTTGGACAGATCACCAGGGGAGCCGGCTTGGCATTGGCTGCCCGAGTAATTCAAGGACCCGGAGCACTTGTAGGTTCCGGGCTCGCCGGCAAAGAC
The DNA here is from genome assembly GCF_004801855.1 of Pseudomonas sp. A-1. Lineage (GTDB taxonomy): Bacteria > Pseudomonadota > Gammaproteobacteria > Pseudomonadales > Pseudomonadaceae > Geopseudomonas. The sequence goes on from NZ_SSTC01000036.1 coordinate 29,563, forward strand.
GCGGCAAGTAACACCGGAAACAATGCCGTCGCAACCGCCCTGACAGCCGGTGTTAGCAGTGCCGGAAAGCTTGCCGGACATGAAGAAAAACGAATCACCGATAGTGCCAGAGCGCGTGAAAGAAGACGAAGTGCCGGACTTGGCATAGCAGGGGTCGGTGTTGGTGCAACCGCCATTCGTGGAGTTCCAGGCGGTGCCGGCATCACACACGGAGCCGGTCTTATATACCGTCTTCGAGGTGTAGCAGTTGCCACGGATGTCATATTGACAGCAAGTGGCAACGGAATCACTGATAGAGACAGAGCCAACCAGCGAATAGCTACCACAGGCAGCCTTTGCAGTGGGGTAAGTACCGGAACCCGCTTGCGGCCCCCATGTTATGGCAGCGAAGGAATAGGCCGGCAGGGCGAGCAAGAGAAGCAGGAGCAAGCGCATAGAAATGCCCAATGAAAAAGGGGCCTTGCGGCCCCTTTGTTGTCAAAGGTACTCAGCAGACCTGAAGCCCTGCACGAAGGCCCCCGCAGCGAGTACACCCAGCAGGAGAGACCAGATCACGCGGTCAGATCTTGCGGATGATGCCGATGATGAGGCCGATCACCACCAGGGCAGCGACAGCGGCGACGACGTAGCCACCGACGGTTTCGGCATCACCGACGCTGGCATCGATCGCGGTTTCGACGGCCGAGGTATCGACAGCCGCGAAGGCGGAATTCGCGGCGACGAAGCCGGTAAGGCCGATGCAGGTGTTGCGGAAGGACGGAACCGGGTTGAACTTCTGGAGCATTTTTTTCATGAAATCACCTATTTTTGAGTTTGCGCAGTTGCGCGACGATTAGGCCGATGCCGAAGCCAGTGGCGAACAACGACAACGTGCCGAGAAAACCGATCTTAAAAAGATCGGCAGAAAAACCACCCTGGACCAACAGATCGAGGTGCCCGGAAACCTCGGGCGGCAAAACGTAACCTTGAACCCATTCGAACGTGTTGCAGCCGAGGGAACCATCCTGATGAGTTACCCAGGAGCGGCAAACTTGAATGAATTCGACAGCCATGAGCGTTACGCCTTGGCAGGTTCAGCAGGCTTGCTGACCTGACCAGGCTGATTCGGTTGAACGGGACGATGCTGTACGGGCTCGATATGTAGCACCACGTTCTTGGTGGACTGTTTGCCGCCTCGCTCGGTCTCGACATGCAGACGGACCATCTGGCCGAGCTGAAGGGCTCGAGTCGCCGCGAAAACCTCGTCTGCACACTCCTCGCGAATGGGCATGGTCATAATCGAGGCAATGGTTTCGGTTTGGTTATCGGGCTCTTCGCCTACGAAGACCTTAGCATAAACCTTGTCATCGACTTTGGTGACTTGGACACCGAGGATCGGAAGTTCCATAGTAAATCGTGCCATTTGCTTTTCCTCACTTTCGCGCTTTTATTCGCGCTTATGGTTTTTGAAGCATTCGGACGGCAGTCGGGAATACAGCCTTATCCCGAAATAGACTATCGCCATAGGTAATAGAACTATTAGCAGTGTTATCAGATATTCCATTTGGGCGACCCCTTACGGGGCGGGCTCTATTCGCTTCGCTCACGGAGCCAAATCAAAGATTTGTCTCCGCCCTTACGGGTAACGATCCCTGTCGCTCTTGCCCTCCGGGCGCTTAACTGCAACTGCATTAATGTCGGCTTCGCCGGCATTCTTAAGAGCAAGATCAAGATCGCTCCCTCTGGCTCTAGCTCTGGGCAGGGGGCCTGATCCCCTACCCGCCGCTTCTGCCTTCTGTCGCTTGTGGACCCTTGCGCCGTCAGGCATGGGGGGCAAGGGCTTCGCGAGTCGCTGCGCGACCCTTGCCCCCCACGCCTGCCGTCGCTTAAGGGGCCACGCGACCGAAGGCGACAGCGACGGGCAGGGGATCAGGGTTCAGGGGGTGACGGGAACCCGTCGGGAAAGCCGGCCTGAACCCACGCGGTCAGGACGGAACCGCCGAGGGTCCACAGGTCCGTTCCGCGCTTGATCGCTTCCTTTTGCAGTTCCAGGTACACCGAGGAGGGGGCGAAAACGTAGAAACGCTTTACCTTGTCCTCGACCTGTTCAACCCTCGAAGGAATTGCCATGGCTTTTACCTCACGCACTAGTAATCAGGGCCGACAAACGGCGTGCCCTTTTCGTTCTTGATGACCGACCAGTAACGAGGCCGGCGCCCAGTGTTTGCCGAGTCGGGGGAATACGTTCCGCCTCGGATAAATACCGTCGAAGCTGACAAGCTGGACAGGTACGCGCTCGGGCTTGCAGTTCTTTTGCGATGCTCGCGATTGGACCAGCACACCGCACACCCGCAGCCGTCCAGGTGCGGAAGGCGCAGATACCGATTCAGATGCGGGTTCATCCTGGAAAACCTTTTCAAATAAGGTAGGCGAAAGAGGCGCAGGCCGATAATGTTCCTTTATCGCGGACCAAGAATAGCCCTGAGCTGACATGGCGAACTTACAGCCAGCATCATAAAGGCGGCTCCACTCGTCTTGAGTAATCAGACCTACATGCCAAAGAGCAGTAATAGCCCCCCTGAATTCGGCCTCATATTCTTTGACCAAGTTGAAATGGCGACCACGAACGCGGCGAAGGTCACGCAAGCGCTGAGCAACTACCCGAGCAACATTCCTGTCCATAATCAAATCTCCCTTTCTTCAAGTTGCTTGATGAGCAATGCGACATTGACCATCCGATGCTTGCCAATCCGAATCGTCGGCAAGTAACCCCGCTTGATCCAGCCGAGAACCGTTTCGTGGTCCTGCTCCATCCGAATCCAGTCGGCGAACTGTCGCCAGGGCATCACTGGCGGGGAGCCTGCCGGCAGCTCAAGCTGTTCGATGCCTTCCGTATCCATCGGGGACCCCTTACCATGTGACTAGCTGGACTTTGTTGGACTACATTTACCGCCTGAGTTGTAATATACAACAAATCAGGCTCAGTTGTACATTACAACTGTAATCTACTAGAACATTATGGAATCAATAGACGACCGCGTTAGAACGCTTGTCGATAAGGCAGGCATCGACGAACTGGTGAAAAACACCAGCATCGGAGGCACACGCTGGCGAACGGTGCGTTACGACAAACGCACCAGGATCAGCACCCAAGAGGTCGGAGAGCTAACAAGGCTGTTTCCGCAGTACGCCCTTTGGCTGGCAAGTGGGGCGATCGCCCCAGAAGCAGGCCAGACCAGTCCGGAATACGACGAAGCCAACCGAAACTTGACCAGTCAAAGCGCGGGATAGCACTCACAAGGGAAGCGGCTAGGCGATGGTTTGCCCGAGGACGAGAAGACGAGTCATGAAGAAAGGCGCGGTGGCGATTCTGCTGATGGCACTGGGAAGCCAGGCCATTGGAGCGGAGCAAGACGAAAGCTGGCTCACCCCCATAACGGATGCATTCACCGACCAAATTATGAGGGGACTAGCTCAAGGAAAAGGCGGAATGGCAGAGCCTGCCCAGCAGCACCTGAAAAATCGAGAGATTGAAAAGAAAGAGGCTCAACGCTCCGAGCGCCGCACCGTGAAGGAGTGCATCAAGCCGGGCAACGTGATCGACGACGACGTCCAGGAGTGCGTCAGAGGCTACCGAGAACGCACATGGTAGCCACCGACCATAACGGCCCATAACGGCCCATAACTGTCGAAAAAGTGTCGAAAACATAGCCCCACAATGCACAGCAATGGCCAGCAGCACCAACCGCAAACCCTTGATTTTGCAGGCATAGACCGACACAGCGCCGCAATGGCCATGCCATAAATAGGGTTTGAAGCCCGGCCGCGCCACCGGGCGCGATTGCCTTCCCTGTCTCGCGGGCGGCGTGCCGGATTGGCATGCCAGTCGAACTCATGCGGCGACCGCGGTGGCCGGCTGCGCCAGCGCGTTGTCGTGACGCACCCGGCGCTCGTTGCCGCAGCGCCGGGTCAGGCCGATGCGGTCGAAGTGCTCGAGGATCTGCACGCAGCGCTTGCGGCCGATGCCGAGGCGGTCGCGGAAGTCGATCACCCGGATCATCCCCAGCTGCGCCTCCAGTTGCAAGACCACCTGCGCCAGCTGTTGCAGGGTCTGCAGCGGATAGAACAGGTCCCTGACCACCTGCTGCAGCAGGCCGAGGCGCGCCAGCTTGCGCAGCAGCAGGCGCATGGCGCCCTCCTCCACCACCAGTTCGGCGGCCAGCTCGCGCACCCAGGGCGGGTCGTAGCCGCCCTCCAGCAGCAGCGGCCAGACCTGGGCGCGCAGCTTCTCGTCGGCGGCGGCGAGCTGCACGCGATGCTCCGGCAGGTGCAGCCAGGGGCCGCTGGCCTGCACTGCGCCGTGCGCCAGCGCCTGCTCCAGCAGGGCGACGAACAACGGCCGCTCCAGCTCGGCGAAGGCGTAGCGGCGCAGGCGGTCACGGTCGGGACCGAGCTCGTCGGGCTGCTCTTCGTGGAAGCGCGTCAGCGCCGCCTGCAGCCGCTCGCCCAGCGCCTGCCAGCGCGCCGCCGGCAGCAGGCGCACGCCGCCACGGGTGGCGATCTCCACCACCTGCTCCGGCACCTGCCACAGCGTGCGCGGGCGGTTGAACTGGCGCTCCAGCGCCTGCGGGTCGATGCCGTTGAGCGCCGTCGCCAGCAGGCTCGGCAGCGCCTGCTCCAGGCCGCCCGCAGCCAGCGCGTGCAGCTGGGCGAGCCGCTGCGGCGTGCGCCGCGCCCGCGCCGGAGCGAACGGATCGAGCACCTGCCCGCCGCCCAGGGTGCGCTGCGCCGACTGGTCGCGCAGCACCAGGGCGTCGCCGTGCACCGCGTGCAGCGGTGCGTTGAGCACCAGCTGGGCGAATGCCCGGCCACCCGGCGCCAGGCTGTCGCCCTCGAGCAGGGCGACCCGGCCGGTGACATCGCTGGCGCCCAGATGCACGTGCACCGGCGTCCAGTGCTGCAGCGCGCGCGTCTCGCCGGGCAGCAGGCGCAGGTCGATGTCGAGGCGGGTGGTCGGTGCATGCAGCGCGGCGCCGAGCAGCCAGTCGCCGCGATGCAGCAGCTCCACCGCCAGACGCTCGCCGGCGAGGTTCAGCGCCACCCGCTGGCCGGCGTGGGCCTGCTGCGCCTCGCGGTTCTGCGCGTGCAGGCCACGCACCCGCACGCGGCGCCCGCTCGGGCTGAGCAGCAGCTCGTCGCCGACCGTGACCCGCCCGGCCAGCGCCGTGCCGGTGACCACCACGCCGGCGCCAGCGACGCTGAAGGTGCGGTCGATGGCCAGGCGGAAGTGGCCGTCGGCGGCACGCGCCACCACCGCCCGCGCCTCGGCGAGCAGCGCCGCGCGCAGGGCGTCGAGGCCGGCGCCGCTGACGCTGGATACCGGCAGCAGCGGCGCTCCGGCGAAAGCTCCCGCGACCAGCAGTTCGCCGACCTGCTGCGCAACCTCGACCAGGCGCGCGTCGTCGACCCGATCGATCTTGGTCAGCACCACCAGCGCGCGGGGAATGCCGAGCAGCGTGACGATGGCCAGGTGCTCGCGGGTCTGCGGCATCACCCCGTCGTCGGCGGCCACCGCCAGCAGCACGCAGTCGATGCCGCCGGCGCCGGCCAGCATGTTGTGCACGAAACGCTCGTGGCCGGGCACGTCGATGAAGCCGGTCAGCTCGCCGTTGCCCAGATCGGCATAGCTGTAGCCGAGGTCGATGGTGATGCCGCGTTCGCGTTCCTCGCGGCGGCGGTCGCCGGCCGTCCCGGTCAGCGCGCGCAGCAGCGCGGTCTTGCCGTGGTCGATGTGCCCGGCGGTGCCGACGATCACGATACGGCTCCGGCCAGCTGCGCCAGTTGCTCGACGAAGGCCGGCTCGTCGTCGAGCTGGCGCAGGTCGAGCCACAGGGCGTCGTCGTCGAGGCGGCCGATCATCGGCAGCGGCAGCAGGCGCAGCGCCTCCTCCAGCTGGCGCAGGGCGCGGCCGCGCAGGCGCTTGGGCTGCTGCGGGCGCAGGCACAGCGCGGCGCTGGGCAGGCGCGCCACCGGCTGGGCGCCGCTGCCGATCATGCCCAGCGCGTCCGCGACGCTCACCTGCCAGCTCGGCCCCAGGGCCTCCTGCAGCTGCGGAGCCAGGCGCTCGGCCTGGGCGCGGATCTCATCCTGCGGGCGGCTGAGCAGGCGCAGGGTCGGCAGGCGCTCGGCGAGTCGCTCGGGATCGCGGTACAGGCCGAGCACCGCCTCCAGCGCGGCGAGGGTCAGCTTGTCGACGCGCAGAGCGCGCTTGAGCGGGTGTTTCTTGATCTTCGCGATCAGCTCGCGGCGGCCGACGATGATCCCCGCCTGCGGGCCGCCGAGCAGCTTGTCGCCGCTGAAGGTGACGATATCGGCGCCGGCGGCCAGCGCCTCTTGCACGGTCGGCTCGGCCGGCAGGCCCCAGCGGGTCAGGTCGACCAGGGTGCCGCTGCCCAGATCCTCGAGCAGCGGCAGACCGTGGCCGCGGGCGATGGCTGCCAGTTGCCCGGTGGCCACGCTGGCGGTGAAGCCCTGCACGCTGTAGTTGCTGGTGTGCACGCGCATCAAGAGGCCCGTGCGCGGGCCGATGGCCGCCTCGTAGTCGCGCGCATGGGTGCGGTTGGTGGTGCCGACCTCGACCAGCTTGACCCCGGCGCGGGCCATGATGTCGGGGATGCGGAAGGCGCCGCCGATCTCGATCAGCTCGCCGCGCGAGATGATGCCTTCCCTGCGCGCGCCGAGGGCGGCCAGCGCCAGCAGCACGGCGGCGGCGTTGTTGTTGACCACGGTGACCGCCTCGGCGCCGGTCAGCTCGCGCAGCAGGCCCTCGACCAGCTCGTCGCGGTCGCCACGCCGGCCAGTGGCCAGGTCGTATTCGAGGTTGAGCGGATAGCGCGCGGCCTCGACCAGCGCGTCGATGGCCGCCTGCGGCAGCAGGGCGCGGCCGAGGTTGGTGTGCAGCACGGTGCCGGTGAGGTTGAACACCCGGCGCACGCGGCTGCGGTGCTGGGCGGCCAGCCGCTCGCCGGCGCGCCCGGCGAGCACCGCCTCGCTCAGCTCGATTTCCGCCAGCTGGCCGTGGCGGGCCGGCTCGCGCAGCTCGTCGAGCAGGTCGCGCAAGGTGGCGAGCAGCGCCTCGCGACCGTAGCGGCGCTGCAGCGGTTCCACCGCCGGGCTGCGCAGCAGCCTGTCCACCGAGGGCAGGCGCAGGGCGGTCATCCCTCGCCTCCCGGGATCAGCAGCAGGTCGGGCGCCTGGCGCAGGTAGCCGGCGCCGTCCAGCAGCAGATCGAGGTCGAGGCTGGCCAGGTCGGCGGACAGCGCCTCGCCGCCCGGCTCCAGCTCCAGGTAGAGCTGCTTGAGGTAGTGGCGGCACTCCGGACAGGCCTCGGCACGTACGCCGTGCGGCGAGTGCTCGAGATGCAGATGGTCGAGGCGCTTGGTGCTGCGGCAGTGGCTGCACTTGAGGCGCACGTAGTGCCATTCGCAGGCGCACAGCGAGCAGACCAGGTAGCGCAGGCCGTTGCGCGCGCCGTGGCCGTGGATCACCCCGGCCACCGGCAGCGAACCGCAGGCCGGACAGGTCTGCTGATCCTCGGCCTCGACGATGGCAGACAGGTCGAGGCCGAGCAGCCAGTGGCTCCAGGCCAGTTGCAGGGCGGCACCGACGAAGGGCGCCACGCCGGCCGGCACGCCGGCGAACTGGCCGCTGACCAGCGCCACGCCCCAGGCCTTGCGCTGGCCGGCGTCGGCGCCGCGCAGCTGCTCCAGCGCAGCGACGAGGGATGGATTGACCGGTTCAGGAGGCACGAAGGCGTCCAGCCAGGCGTCGAGCAGCGCCAGCCAGGCGTCCTCGCGCACTAGGCTGTCGGCGGCCAGCGGCGGCATGCCGTGGGCGATGGCCTGGGCGCAGCGCTGCGGGTCGGGAGCGGCAACGGAAGGCGGCGCATCCAGCACCTGCTGCTGGGCGCGGCACGCGGCGGCGAGCAGGCGCAGGTAGTCGCCCAGCGCATGGCCTTTGGCGAGCTGGGCGAGACGCTCGGCGCGCAGGGCGAACAACTGGCGCGGCGGCAACTGGAGGAACACGGGCTTGCTGGCGGCAGCGGCGATCTGGCCGGGCTCGAGAATGGTGCCTGACACGCAGGACTCCTTCTGGGCTTGTTGTGGTTTTTCGGGGCCTGAAGGGAAGCGTAGTCGCTGCACTCGGGAATGCACGTCTGCGGCATTGGCCATGGTGACAGGGTTGGCCTGGGAATGGTGCGCACGGCGCACCCTACCCCCACCGCAGGGTGCTTCGTGCTCAGCGCTGGCGCGCGCGGCGCCCCCTGCGCAGCGGATTGCCCCGCCGTAGGGTGCGCCGTGCGCACCGCTGGCCGAGCTACTTGCGGCCGATCTCCTTGAGCCAGCCCGGATGGTGCTTGCGCGCCCAGGCGCGGCTGACCTTGCCGGTGAGCATGGCGCCCACCGAGCCCTTGACCCAGATGGCGGCGTAGATGTGCACGATGATGCTGGTCACCAGCACGAAGGCGGCGGCGGCGTGGGCCAGCGCGGCCAGGCGGATCAGTTCGATGCCGAACAGGTGGCCGAAGTACTGGCGCCAGATGACGATGCCGCTGGCCAGCAGCACCAGCATGCACAGCACCAGCACCCAGAACAGCAGCTTCTGTCCGGCGTTGTAGCGGCCGACTTCAGGCAGCCGGTCCTCGCGGTTGCACAGCACGTCGCCGATCTGCCCGAGCCACTGGCGGTCGTTGGCGGTCAGGCGGTTATGCCCGGCGAAGCGCAGCGCCATGACCAAGAACAGCACGAACATGGCCACGCCGAGGAAGGGATGCAGGATGCGCGTCCACGGGCCGCCGCCGAACAGCACGGACAGCCCGAACAGCGCCGGATGGAACAGCGCCAGCCCGGACAGCCCGGCGAGGACGAAGAGGATGGCCACGGCCCAGTGGTTGGACCGCTCCGAAGGGGTGTAGCGCTGGATCTCGTGTTTCATGCTGGGCTCCCGGAGGCGGCGGCCTGGTTGCCGCCCCCTCATCCCGCGAGGGGAGAATGCGTGGTTCGTGGCTGAATCGACCCGCGGCGAGCGCCTCAGGGCCGCTTGTTCGGATCGACCACATGCACCGACGGATCCACCTCATGCACCGTCGGCTCGCCGGGGTCCTCCTCCTCGTCCACCTTGTTCGGGCCGACCCGCACGTAGTGGAAGAAGCCGGCCAGCACGGTGGCGCCCATCGCCAGCAGCGCCAGCGGCTTGGTGATGCCCTTCCACAGGCTGACCAGCGGGCTGATCACCGGCGCATCGGGCAGGCCGGCGTACAGCGACGGCTGGTCGGCGTGGTGCAGCACGTACATCACGTGGGTGCCGCCGACGCCGTCCGGGTCGTACAGCCCGGCCTGGTCGAAGCCGCGTTCCTTGAGGTCCTTCACCCGCTCGGCGGCATGCGCCTGCATGTCCTCCTTGCTGCCGAACACGATGGCGCCGGTCGGGCAGGTCTTCACGCAGGCCGGCTCCAGGCCCACCGCCACGCGGTCGCTGCACAGGGTGCACTTGTAGGCCTTGTGGTCCTTCTGCGAGATGCGCGGGATGTCGAACGGGCAGCCGGTGATGCAGTAGCCGCAGCCGATGCACTTGTCCTGGTTGAAGTCGACGATGCCGTTGGCGTACTTGACGATGGCGCCGGGGCTCGGACAGGCCTTGAGGCAGCCGGGGTCGGCGCAGTGCATGCAACCGTCCTTGCGGATCAGCCATTCGAGGTTGCCGCTGGCGGGGTTCTCGTACTCGGTGAAGCGCATCAGCGTCCAGGAGTCGGCGCTGAGGTCGTTGGGATTGTCGTAGGTGCCGGCGTTGCCGCCGACCTGGTCGCGCAGCTCGTTCCACTCCGAGCAGGCGACCTGGCAGGCCTTGCAGCCGATGCACTTGGAAGTGTCGATCAGCTTGGCCACCTCGCCGGACTGGCGTACCTGCGGCATCGGCGTGGTGGTGGCGGAACGGGCGATGATGTCCTGGCTGGCCATGTCACACCTTCTCCACGTTGACGAGGAACGACTTGAACTCCGGCGTCTGCGTGTTGCCGTCGCCGACGAAGGGGGTCAGGGTGTTGGTGATGAAGCCGTTCTTCGCCACCCCGGTGAAGCCCCAGTGGATCGGGATGCCGACGTGGTGCACGGTCTTGCCGTCCACCGTCAGCGGCCGCAGGCGCTTGGTCACCACCGCCACCGCCTTGATGTAGCCGCGGTTGGAGCTGACCCTGACGCGGTCGCCGGCCTTGATGCCCAGCTCCTTGGCCAGCGCCTCGCCGATCTCGACGAACTGCTCGGGCTGGGTGATGGCGGCGAGCCGGCAGTGCTTGGTCCAGTAGTGGAAGTGCTCGGTCAGCCGGTAGGTGGTGGCCGCGTAGGGGAATTCCTCCGCCTTGCCGAACAGCTCCAGGTCGTTCTTGAACACCCTTGCCGCCGGGTTGCTCACCGCCTGGGCGTTGTCGTGCAGCGGGTTGCGCCCGATCGGAGTCTCGAACGGCTCGTAGTGCTCGGGGAACGGCCCCTCGGCCATCTTGTCGACGGCGAACAGGCGCGCCACCCCTTCGGGGTTCATGATGAACGGGTTCATGCCCTCCTCCGGCGCCGAGTCGGCCTTGAAGTCGGGTACGTCGGTGCCGCCCCAGCTCTTGCCGTTCCACCACACCAGGCGCTTCTTCACCGGGTCCCACGGCTGGCCCGAGGGGGCGGCCGAGGCGCGGTTGTAGAGGATGCGCCGGTTGGCCGGCCACGCCCAGGCCCAGCCGAGGGTCTGGCCCATGCCGTAGGGGTCGGCGTTGTCGCGCCGCGCCATCTGGTTGCCGGCCTGGGTCCAGCTGCCGCTGAAGATCCAGCAGCCGCTGGCGGTCGAGCCGTCGGCGCGCAGTTGGGCAAAACCCGCCAGCTGTTCGCCGGCCCTGGCCAGCACGGCGCCGGAGGCGGGATCGACGACGTCGGCCAGCGCCTTGCCGCTGAACTCGCGGGCCAGCTCGTCCGGCCCCGGCTCGTCCGGGCGCAGGTAGGGCCAGTCGAGGCCGAGGATCGGCTCGGGGAAGGCGCCGCCCTCCGTCGTGTACAGCGCGCGCAGGCGATGGAACAGCCCGGCCATGATGGCGATGTCGGTGCGCGCCTCACCCGGCGGCTCGGCGGCCTTCCAGTGCCACTGCAGCCAGCGCCCGCTGTTGACCAAGGATCCGTCCTCCTCGGCGAAGCAGGTGGTCGGCAGGCGGAACACCGTGGTCTGGATGCTCGCCGTGTCGACGTCGTTGAACTCGCCGGCGTTGCGCCAGAACTCCGAGGTGTCGGTGACCAGCGGGTCCATGATCACCAGGTACTTGAGCCTGGCCAGCGCAGCGCCGACCTTGGCCTTGTTGGGGAAGGCGGCGATCGGGTTGAAGCCCTGGCAGAAGTAGCCGTTGACCTGCCCCTGGAACATCATGTCGAACACCTTGAGCACGTCGTAGCCGGGCACGTCCAGCTTGGGCAGCCAGTCGTAGGCCCAGTCGTTCTCAGCGGTGGCGCTCTTGCCGAACCAGGCCTTCATCAGGCTGACGTGGAACTTCTCGTAGTTCTGCCAGTAGGACAGCTGCCCCGGACGCAGTGGCTTCTGCGTGCGTTTGGCGATGTAGGCGGGATAGTCCTGCTCGGCGTCGCCGGCCAGGGTCAGGTAGCCGGGCAGCAGGTTGGACAGCAGGCCCAGGTCGGTCAGGCCCTGGATGTTGGAGTGACCGCGCAGGGCGTTCATCCCGCCGCCGGGCATGCCGATGTTGCCGAGCAGCAGCTGCACCATGGCGCCGGTGCGGATCATCTGCGAGCCCACCGTGTGCTGGGTCCAGCCCAGCGCATACATGATGGTCATCGCCTTGCCGGGCGCCGAGGTCTCGGCGATGGCCTCCCAGACCTTGAGCATGGTGTCCTGCGGCGTGCCGCAGATGCGGCTGACCAGTTCCGGGGTGTAGCGGCTGTAGTGCTGCCTGAGCAGGTTGTAGACGCAGCGCGGATGGCTCAGCGTCGGGTCGACCACCGCGTAGCCGTCCTCGCCGATCTCGTAGCCCCAGGCGGACTTGTCCGGATAGCTGCGCCTGTCCGCGTCGTAGCCGTTGAACAGGCCGTCCGCGAAGCCGAAGCCTTCCTTCACCACGAAGGACACGTCGGTGTAGTTGCGCACGTACTCGTGCTGGATCTTGTCGTTGCTGATCAGGTAGTTGATCAGCCCGCCGAGGAAGGCGATGTCCGTGCCGGTGCGGATCGGCGCGTACAGGTCGGCCACCGAGGCGGAGCGGTTGAAGCGCGGGTCGACCACGATCAGGCGCGCCTTGTTGTGCGCCTTCGCCTCGGTCACCCACTTGAAGCCGCAGGGGTGGGCTTCGGCGGCGTTGCCGCCCATGATCAGCACCAGGTCCGCATTCTTGATGTCGGACCAGTGGTTGGTCATGGCGCCACGGCCAAACGTCGGGGCAAGACCTGCCACCGTCGGGCCGTGTCAGACACGCGCCTGGTTGTCGAACGCCAGCATGCCCAGCGAACGCACCACCTTGTGGGTGATGTAGCCCGCCTCGTTGGAGGACGCCGAGGCGGCCAGGAAGCCGGTGCTCAGCCAGCGGTTGACCGTCTGCCCGGCGGCGTTCTTCGCGACGAAGTTGGCGTCGCGGTCATCCTTCATCAGCCGGGCGATGCGCTCCAGCGCCTCGTCCCAGCCGATCCGCCGCCACTCGTTGCTGCCGGCCTCGCGCACCTCGGGGTACCTGAGGCGGTTGGGGCTGTGCACGAAGTCGAGCAGCCCCGCGCCCTTCGGGCACAGGGTGCCGCGGTTGACCGGGTGGTCGGCGTCGCCCTCGATGTGGATGATCTCCTGGACGACGTTCTTGCCGCCGTCGCCGCGGCTGTACATGATCAGGCCGCAGCCCACCGAGCAGTACGGGCAGGTGTTGCGCGTCTCGCGGGTGCTGGTCAGCTTGAAGTGGCGGATCGTCTCGGCGTAGGCCGCAGGTGGCGCCATGCCCAGAGCCGCCAGGCTCGAGGCGCCGAGGCCGACACCGCAGACCTTGAAGAATTGCCGACGGTTCATGTCCATCGTGCGCTCCTCGTCAGGCAGGGAAAGGTCGTCCGGCGAGCCGGGCGACCGCTTCGCCTTAACCATAGTCCAGCCGGCGGGCACCGCCAGTTGCGGCATACTATGCCCCGTTCCCGCTCACCGGAGTCCCCCATGTCGTTGCCCAGCTGGTTCCTGCTCGCCCTGCCCCTGCTCTCCGGCGCCATGATGCCCGTGCAGGCCGGCGTCAACGGCCAGTTGGCGCAGCGCATCGACAGCGTGCTGACCGCCTCGCTGATCTCCTTCGTGGTCGGCAGCCTGGCGCTGCTGTTCATCACCGCCGCCCAGCGCGAGCTGCCCAGCGGCATCGCGCCGTTCCGCGGGCTGAGCTGGTGGCACTGGACCGGCGGCCTGCTCGGCGTGCTGTTCGTGGTCAGCGCCGCCTTCGCCGCGCCGCGCATCGGCGCCCTGCTGTTCATGTCGCTGATCCTCGCCGGCCAGCTCAGCGCCGCGCTGCTGCTCGACCACTTCGGCTGGGCCGGCTTCCCGCAGTCCTCGATGACCCTCGGCAAGGTCGCCGGACTGCTGCTGATCGTCGCCGGGGTGTGGCTGATCCGCCGCGGCTGAGCCGGTCTGCCGCCTCAGGGCTCCACGACGAACTCCAGCCGCGCGGTCCGCCCGCTCTCGTCCAGCACGCCGAGCTGGTGCCGACCGGACGCGAAGGCGTGGCTGAAGGAGGCGTCGGCGCCGGCCTCGCCCACCGGGCGGCCGTCGACGAACCACCAGCGCTGCCCGCTGCCGCCCAGCGTCGACAGGCTCAGGCGCAGCGGCTCGCCGCTGCCCGGCGGGCGGCGCAGCCGCTCCCCTTCGCGCACGCCGACGATGCTCAGCGGCGCCGCCGGCAGATCGGCCG
>NZ_SSTC01000037.1 GCF_004801855.1 Pseudomonas sp. A-1
AGCACGCGGCGCGGCGCCTCGATCACGTTGTCGAGGATGGTCATGTGCGGCCACAGGTTGAAGTTCTGGAACACGAAGCCGAGCTGGCTGCGCAGACGGTTGATCTGCCGGCTGTCGGCGGCGACCAGCGCGCCGTCCTTGCCCGGCTTGAGCCTGAGTTCCTCGCCGGCGACGAAGATCTGCCCCGCGTGCGGGCTTTCCAGCAGGTTGATGCAGCGCAGGAAGGTGGACTTGCCGGAACCGGAGGAGCCGAGGATGGAAATGACGTCGCCGTCGCGCGCGGTCAGCGAGATGCCCTTGAGCACCTCGAGGTCGCCGTAGCGTTTGTGCAGGTTGCGGATTTCCAGTGCCGGAGTGGCTGCGGCCATGGGGGGATTCCTGATGTCGTTGTGCGGATCAAGCTAGCACAGCGGCCGGCGCCGTCGCCATGGGGCGCCCGGGCGGCCTGCTGCGGTTTTCTGCGCGCGTTGCCGGGGCGCCTCAGCGCCGCTGCAGCAGCACGCCGCTTTCCATGTGGTGGGTCCAGGGGAACTGGTCGAACAGCGCGCAGCGCACGATGCGGTGGGTGTCGTCGAGCTGGGCGAGGTTGGCGGCCAGGGTCTCGGGGTTGCAGGAGATGTACAGGATGCTGTCGAAGCGCCGGGTCAGCTCGCAGGTGTCCGGGTCCATGCCGGCGCGCGGCGGATCGACGAACACGCTGCCGAACTCATAGCCCTTGAGGTCGATGCCGGCCAGGCGGCGGAACGGGCGCACCTCGTTGAGCGCCTGGGTCAGCTCCTCGGCGGACAGGCGCACCAGCTCGATGTTGCCGATGCCGTTGCCTTCGATGTTGGCCAGCGCGGCGTTGACCGAGGTCTTGCTGATCTCGGTGGCCAGCACGCGGCGCACCCGGGTGGCCAGCGGCAGGGTGAAGTTGCCGTTGCCGCAGTACAGCTCGAGCAGATCGTCGCTGCGCTCGCCGAGGGCGTCGTAGGCCCAGTTGAGCATCTTCTGGCAGACCACGCCGTTGGGCTGGGTGAAGGCGCCTTCCGGCTGGCGATAGCGGAAGCTCCGCCCGGCCACGCTCAGCTCCTCTTCCACGTAGTCCTTGCCGATGACGATGCGCTTGCCGCGCGAGCGGCCGATCAGGCTGACGCCGAGCTGCGCGGCGACCTGCTCGGCCTCGGCCTGCCAGACCGCGTCCAGCGGGCGGTGGTAGCACAGGGTGATCAGCGCGTCGCCCGCCAGGGTGGTGAGGAACTCGACCTGGAACAGCTTGTGCGACAGCACCTCGCTGGCCTGCCAGGCGGCCTTCAGCTGCGGCATCAGTTCATTGATGCGCTGGCTGGCCACCGGGAACTGCTCGATCAGCACCGGGGTGTGCTTGTCGCCCTCGAACATCGCGTAGTGGCGGCCGTCGGCCTCGCGCCACAGGCGGAACTCGGCGCGCAGGCGGTAGTGCTCGGCCGGCGAGTCGAACACCTCGGGCTCGGGGGCATCGAACGGCGCCAGCAGCTCCTGCAGGCGGGCCTTCTTCGCGGCGAGCTGGGCGGCGTAGTGGGTCGGGTCGAGGGAGGGACTGTGCATGGCGGACTCGTGTGCGAAAGGGGAAACCGGTCAGGCGAAGAAGCCCAGCTTGACCACGAACAGGATCGACAGCACCCACATGGCGCTGTTCAGCTCGCGGGCGCGCCCGCAGCACAGCTTGATCGCCGTCCAGCTGATGAAGCCGAGGGCGATGCCGTTGGCGATGGAGAAGGTCAGCGGCATGGCCAGCGCGGCGATCAGCACCGGCGCGGCCTCGCTGAGGTCGTCCCAGGCGATGTCGGCCAGGCCGCCGGCCATCAGCACGGCGACGAAGAACAGCGCCGGGGCGGTGGCGTAGTCGGGCACCGCGGCGGCCAGCGGCGAGAAGAACAGGCTGAGCAGGAACAGCGCGGCGACCACACAGGCGGTCAGCCCGGTGCGCCCGCCGGCGCTGATGCCGGCGGCCGACTCGATGAAGCTGGTGGTGGTCGAGGTGCCCAGCGCGGCGCCGGCCATGGTCGCCGTGCTGTCGGCCAGCAGGGCGCGGCCCAGGCGCGGCAGCCTGCCGTCCGGGCCGACCAGGCCGGCCTTCTGCGCCACGCCGATCAGGGTGCCGGAGGTGTCGAACAGGTCGACGAACAGGAAGGCGAAGATCACGCTGACCAGGCCGACGTCCAGCGCGCCGGCGATGTCCAGTTGCAGCAGGGTCGGCATCAGGCTCGGCGGCGGCGCCACCACGCGGTCCAGCTCGGTCAGGCCGAGGGCCAGCGCCGCGGCGGTGACGGCGAGGATGCCGATCATCACCGCCCCGGTGACGCGGTGGTGGACCAGCGCGACGGTGAGCAGGAAGCCGAGGCCGGCGAGCAGCGGGCCGGGCTGGCCGAGGTCGCCGAGGGCGACCAGGGTGGCCGGGTGGTCGACGACGATGCCGGTGTTCTTCAGGGCGATCAGCGCGAGGAACAGGCCGATGCCGGCGCTGATCGCCGTGCGCAGCGGCAGCGGGATGCTGTGGATGATCCACTCGCGGATGCGGAAGATCGACAGGGCGAAGAACAGCACGCCGGAGAGGAACACCGCGCCGAGCGCCACCTGCCACGTGTAGCCCATGGTCAGCACCACGGTGTAGGTGAAGAAGGCGTTGAGGCCCATGCCGGGGGCGAGGGCGATCGGGTAGTTGGCCAAGAGGCCCATGACCAGCGAGCCGATCGCGGCGGCCAGGCAGGTGGCGACGAACACCGCGCCCTGGTCCATGCCGGTCTTGGCGAGGATGCTCGGGTTGACGAACAGCACGTAGGCCATGGTCAGGAAGGTGGTGATCCCGGCGAGGATCTCGGTGCGCACCGTGGTCTGGTGGGCCTTGAGGTGGAACAGTCTTTCCAGCATGGGGTTCTCCGGTGCTCGGCCTGCGCGAGCGGAACGCCGGGGTCGGCGCCAACGGCGCCCCCGCTGCCTTGTGGGCGGCAGGGGCGGGAAAAAAGGCGCGCATCATACCAGCGCCGCGGCGCCTGGTGAAATTCTGCCCAGCTCAGCCCTTGCGCGCGCGCAGGATGACGAACTTGGGCGTGGCGCCGACCTGGCTGACCTCGCGGAACAGGCGCTTGAGCTTGGCGTGGTAGCCGAGGTGGCGGTTGCCGACGATCCACAGCTCGCCGCCGCGCCCCAGCGCGGCGTGGGCCTGCTGGAACATGCGCCAGGCGAGGAAGTCGCCGACCACCTGCTGCTGGTGGAACGGCGGGTTGCACAGCACCAGGTCCAGCGACGCCGGCGGCTGGCCGGCCAGGCCGTCGGCGGCGCGGATGGTGACGGGGCGCCCGCCCAGCGCGGCGCGCCAGTTCTCTTCTGCGGATTGGATGGCCATGAACGACTCGTCGACCAGGGTGTACTCGGCCTCGGGGTTGGCCAGCGCGCTGGCGATGGCCAGCACGCCGTTGCCGCAGCCGAGATCGGCGACCCGCGCGCGGCCGAGGCCGCTGGGCAGCAAGGGCAGGAAGGCGCGGGTGCCGATGTCCAGGCCCTCGCGGCAGAACACGTTGGCGTGGTTGACCAGCTCCAGCCGCGGCTCGTCCAGGCGGTAGCGGGTCGGGTAGGGCGACAGCGGCGCCGGCCGGGCTTCGGGCGTGCACAGCAGCAGGCGCGCCTTCTTCACCGCCAGCGAGGCCTGCACCGGGCCGAGGTACTGCTCCAGCAGGTCGCCGGCGGCGCGCGGCAGGTGCTTGAGCATGCCGGCGGCCACCACCCGCGCGCCCGCGGCGAGCTGGCCGTGCAGGCGGATCAGCTGCTCCTCGAGCAGCGCCAGGGTCTTCGGCACGCGCAGCAGTACCCAGTCGAACGGACCCTGCGGTGTCTGGCTGGCCGGCACGAACTGCACCGCCTCCGCCGCCAGGCCGTTGCGCGCCAGGTTCTTCTGCAGCGCCAGGGCGCCGAGGAAGGAGTCGCCGCTGCTGACCACCCGGGCGTGCGGCGCCAGGGCGCAGGCCAGCGCGCCGAAGCCGTCGTTGAGCAGCAGCACGCGGCTGCCTTGGGCCAGGCCCTGCGCGTGCAGGTGCGCCAGCAGGTACTCGTCGGCGGCGTCGAAGGCCTGCAGCGGGTCGTGGCGCTGCTCGGGCTGGCGCAGCAGGTCGAGTTGGGCGAAGGGGGAGACGAACAGGGGCATGGGCGGGGGATTTGCGCTATATGAAGGAAGCCGCCGCGCCGGCGGCAGCGGAGGGAGGCAAGTATGACGGCCAGCGCAGAGAAGTTCACCCGCCAGCACCTGCTCGAGGTGTGGCGCTGGTCGCCGAGCCTGTTCAGCCTGCGCTGCACGCGCGATCCGGGCTTCCGCTTCCGCGCCGGCCAGTTCGCCCGCCTCGGCGTGCGCAAGGCCGACGGCGGCATCGTCTGGCGTGCCTACTCGATGGTCTCGGCGCCGCACGACGAGTTCCTCGAGTTCTTCTCCATCGAGGTGCCGGACGGCGAGTTCACCGGCGAGCTGAAGCAGCTGGCGGTCGGCGCCGAGCTGCTCATCGAGCGCCAGGCCTACGGCTATCTCACCCTCGACCGCTTCGTCGACGGTCGCGACCTCTGGCTGCTGGCCAGCGGCACCGGCGTGGCGCCCTTCCTGTCGATCCTCCAGGACCCCGAGGTATGGCAGCGCTTCGAGCGCATCGTGCTGGCCTACAGCGTGCGCAGCGCCGCCGAGCTGGCCTACCAGGCGCTGATCGCCGACCTGGCACGCCGCGAGTGGCTGGAGGGCGTGGCGCACAAGCTGGTCTTCCTGCCGGTGGTGACCCGCGAAGCCGTGCCCGGCTGCCTGCAGGCCCGCCTCACCGCACTGCTCGACAGCGGCGAGCTGGAGCGTGCCGCGGGGCTGCCCATCACCCCCGGGGATTCGCGGCTGATGCTGTGCGGCAACCCGGCGATGGTCGAGGAGCTGCATGCGCGGCTCAAGGCGCGCGGCCTGCAGCTCAGCCTCAGCCGGCGGCCGGGGCAGCTGGCGCTGGAGAACTATTGGTAAAGAACTACTGGTAAAAGGCTGGTTACGTTTTTCTCGCCGGACTGTCACACGCTGGCCTTATGATGGCGGCCTTGTTTCCGACCGAATGGTTCCGATGGACAGCGACAGTAGTTGCAGGCCGCCCGTGGCATCCGCACCGCGGGTGGCCTTCCCTCCGCTCTACCCCGTCTCCTGGCGTGCTTCCTGCATCGCCGTCATCCCGTATTGCGTATGCCCGCCTGCCCCCGGTAGCGCGGGCTGCCTTCGTTCTGCCGAGAGAGTCTGACCGCTATGGAATGGATCGCCGATCCGACGGCCTGGATGGGCCTGCTGACCCTGATCGTCCTGGAAATCGTGCTGGGCATCGACAACCTGGTGTTCATCGCCATCCTCGCCGACAAGCTGCCGCCGCAGCAGCGCGACCGGGCGCGGCTGATCGGCCTGTCGCTGGCGCTGCTGATGCGCCTGGGCCTGCTGGCCAGCATGGCCTGGCTGGTCACCCTCACCGCGCCGCTGTTCGAGGTGCTGGGCCAGAGCTTCTCCGGGCGCGACCTGATCATGCTGTTCGGCGGCGTGTTCCTGCTGTTCAAGGCCACCATGGAGCTGCACGAGCGTCTCGAGGGGCATGCCCAGCACAGCACCGGCAGTCGGACCTATGCGCAGTTCTGGCCGATCGTCGCGCAGATCGTGGTGCTCGATGCGGTGTTCTCCCTGGATGCGGTGATCACCGCGGTGGGCATGGTCGAGCAGCTGTCGGTGATGATGGTCGCGGTGATCATCTCCATCGGCCTGATGATGGTGGCCAGCAAGCCGCTGACCGCCTTCGTCAACGCTCGCCCGACGGTGATCATGCTGTGCCTGGGCTTCTTGATGATGATCGGCTTCAGCCTGACCGCCGAGGGCTTCGGTTTCCACATTCCCAAGGGCTACCTGTACGCGGCGATCGGCTTCTCGATCCTCATCGAGGTGTTCAACCAGCTGGCCCGCCACCGCCGCAAGCGCAGCCTGCAGGAGGGCGCGCGCAGCCACCGCGAGCGCACCGCCCATGCCGTGCTGCGCCTGCTCGGCGGCAAGCCGGTGGCCGCCGACGAGGTCGGCGAGGAGATCGCCGACCTGCTGGAGGGCAGCGATGCCGGCGCGGCCGAGCCGTTCGACCGCCGCGAGCGGGTGATGATCAGCGGCGTGCTGCACCTGGCCGAGCGTTCGATCCGCACGGCGATGACCGAGCGCCACGCGGTCGACCACATCGACCTGGAAGCCGGCGCGGCGCAGATCCAGCAGGCCCTGCTCGAATCGCCGCACTCGCGCCTGCTGGTGCTGCGTGGTGGTGCGGTGGACGAGCCGCTCGGCTACGTGCACAAGAAGGAACTGCTCAGGGAGCTGCTGCGCGGTGCGCAGCCGGACATCGAAGGCCTGCTGCGCGCGCCGCTCAACCTGCCGGACAGCTGCACGGTGCTCGGCGCGCTGGAGCAGATGCGCGAGGCCCAGGCCCACGTGGCCTTCGTGGTCAACGAGTTCGGCGAGTTCCAGGGCCTGTTGACTCTCACCGACATCCTCGAGGCGATCGCCGGCGAGCTGCCGGATGCCAGCGAGGTGGCGGGCCCGGACATCGAGCCGTGCGCCGAGGGCTACCGGGTCAGCGGCGCCATCAACCTCAGCCTGCTGCGCGAGCGCCTGGGCTTCCAGGCGCGGCCGACCGAGGACTACCAGACCCTCGCCGGCCTGGCGCTGAGCCTGCTCGACCGCCTGCCGGCGATCGGCGACGCGCTGGAGTTCGCCGGCTGGCAGCTGCGGGTGATCGAGGTGCGGGAGCGAAGGGTCAGTCGCCTGCTGCTCAAGCCGCCGGCCCAGATGGCGTGAAAGCTGCTGCGCTTGCTCATGCTGCGTTGAAATCGGCTTCGGACAGTGGCTTGCCACTGAACGCCCGCAAGGGCGGCCCCGAAGGGGCGAGCGCAGCGAGTCATGCTCATTTGCAACCAGCAAACTCCGCTTCCTCAGCCGATTTCGCCTTGCCTGACCTGCGCTCGCGACGCTTTCACACCATCTGGGGGTATGGCTCAACAAGGCCAGAAACGACAACGGCGCCCATCGGGCGCCGTTGTGCGTTGTGCGGAAGGGCTATTTGTTCTGCTGCGCCTTGAGCAGGTCGCGGATCTCGCAGAGCAGCTCCTGGTCCTTGGTCGGTGCCGGCGGCGCGGCGGGGGCGGCCTCCTCCTCGCGCTTGAGCTTGTTGATCGCCTTGATGCCGATGAAGATGGCGAAGGCGATGATGGTGAAGTCGATGATGGTCTGGATGAACTTGCCGTAGGCCAGCAGCACCGCCGGCGTCTCGCCCTCGGCGGCCTTGAGGGTGATCGCCAGATCGCTGAAGTCGACCCCGCCGATGATCATGCCCAGCGGCGGCATGATCACGTCGCCGACCAGCGACGAGACGATCTTGCCGAAGGCGGCGCCGATGATGATGCCGACCGCCATGTCGATCATGTTGCCCTTGACGGCGAAGGCCTTGAATTCTTGCAGCAGGCTCATGGTTCACTCCCTGAGGTTTGGATTGCGGCTAGTATAGTCCGAGCGTGGCGGTTGGACATGCGCTGCGCTGGGTGGTTCAGCCGCCGCTGGTGGCCTGGCGCAGGCGCTCGGCGATCTGCTCGGTGAGGGTCACCCGCTGGTTCTTCAGGGTCTGCAGGGCCACGTCGTCGAGCGGCTCGCGGCCGTCCTCGACGGCGTAGATGCGCTTGTCCAGCGCCTCGTAGCGTTCGGCCAGCTGGCCGAAATGGCTGTCGCTGGCCAGCAGCGCGCGCAACTGCTCCTGATGCTCGGGGAATTCGCGGTGCAGTGGATGACGTGCGTGGGGCATGACGATCACTCCCGGCTGGATGAGGTCCCTTGAGCCTAGCTCATCGGCCGCCGGCGTCATGGCATCGGCTCAGTGGGTCGGCGGGTTGATCAGGTAGCTCAGCAGCTCGTCCTCGCCATCGGCCGGGAAGATCGGCACGGCGCGCAGCGGCAGCTGCGCCAGCAGGGCCTGCCAGAACGCGCAGGCCTGGGCGTCCTGGCGGTAGAAGCGCACCACCCAGGGCGTGCCGTCGCCCATCAGCTGGGCGACCAGGGCGCGGCCGATGCCGTGGCGGCGGTAGCGGCGCAGGATGAACAGGTCGGCGAACTCGGCCGCGTCGATGCCCGGCAGCTCGCAGCGCTCGATCAGCAGGAAGCCAGCGATGAAGCCGTCGGCGAGGATCAGCCGGGCGCTCCAGCCCGGCTCCTGCCAGTAGCGCGCCAGGTGCTCCTCGTGGATGTAGAAGCGCCCGTCGGTCTCGACGTCCTCGCCTTCCCAGTCCGACGAGTCGTAGGCGTAGAACTGGTAGAGGTTGCGGATCAGCGGCAGTTGCGCGGCGCTGGCGGGGACGAGCTGGATCTGCATGGCGGGGCGACTCGGGCGCGGACGGAGCGCTATTATCGCGCTTTTCCGGACGGAGACCGCCATGGCCAAGGCCAAGCGCATGTACGGCTGCAGCGAGTGCGGCGCCACCTTCCCCAAGTGGGCCGGGCAGTGCGGCGAGTGCGGGGCGTGGAACACCCTGATCGAGACCGTGCTGGAGGGGACGGCGACGCCCAGTGGCCGCGGCGGCTGGGCCGGCCAGCAGGCCAACGTCAGGACCCTCGCCGAGGTCAGCGTCGAGGAGACGCCGCGCTTCTCCACCGCCTCCAGCGAGCTGGACCGCGTGCTCGGCGGCGGCCTGGTCGACGGCTCGGTGGTGCTGATCGGCGGCGACCCGGGCATCGGCAAGTCGACCATCCTGCTGCAGACCCTGTGCCGCATCGCCGAGCGCATGCCGGCGCTGTACGTCACCGGCGAGGAGTCGCAGCAGCAGGTGGCGATGCGCGCGCGGCGTCTCGGCCTGCCCGAGGACAAGCTCAAGGTGATGACCGAGACCAACATCGAGACCATCATCGCCACCGCGCGCCAGGAGAAGCCGCGGGTGATGGTGATCGACTCGATCCAGACCATCTTCACCGAGCAGCTGCAGTCGGCGCCGGGCGGCGTCGCCCAGGTGCGCGAGAGCGCGGCGCTCTTGGTGCGCTTCGCCAAGCAGAGCGGCACCGCGGTGTTCCTGGTCGGCCACGTCACCAAGGAAGGTGCGCTGGCCGGCCCGCGGGTGCTCGAGCACATGGTCGACACCGTGCTGTACTTCGAGGGCGAGTCGGACGGCCGCCTGCGCCTGCTGCGCGCGGTGAAGAACCGCTTCGGCGCGGTCAACGAGCTGGGCGTGTTCGCCATGACCGACCGCGGCCTCAAGGAGGTCAGCAACCCCTCGGCGATCTTCCTCACCCGCGCCCAGGAGGAGGTGCCGGGCAGCGTGGTGATGGCCACCTGGGAGGGCTCGCGGCCGATGCTGGTGGAGGTGCAGGCGCTGGTCGACACCAGCCACATGGCCAACCCGCGCCGGGTGACCCTCGGCCTCGACCCCAACCGCCTGGCCATGCTGCTGGCCGTGCTGCACCGCCACGGCAGCATTCCCACCTACGACCAGGACGTGTTCCTCAACGTGGTCGGCGGGGTCAAGGTGCTGGAGACCGCCTCGGACCTGGCGCTGCTCGCCGCGGTGATCTCCAGCCTGCGCAACAAGCCGCTGCCGCACGACCTGCTGGTGTTCGGCGAGATCGGCCTGTCCGGCGAGATCCGCCCGGTGCCCAGCGGCCAGGAGCGCTTGAAGGAAGCCGCCAAGCACGGCTTCAAGCGCGCCATCGTGCCCAGGGGCAACGCGCCCAAGGAGTCGCCGGCGGGGCTGGAGGTGGTGGCGGTGACGCGCCTGGAGCAGGCGCTGGATGCGCTGTTCGAGTAGCGCCGGCTAGCCGCGCAGCAGGGCGCTCAGCTCGCGCTCGAGCAGCTCTCGGCTGCCCAGGTTGAGCTCGATGAGGCGGCGCAGGTGGGTGATCGAGTCGAGGTCGATCTCCCGGCAGTAGAAGCCGAGCAGGTCGTCGCTCTGGTGGGCCAGGCTCACCGTCATGCGCACCTCGACCTGCGGGGCGAGCTGGAGGCTGGCGTGGATCGCGGTGTCGGGCTGCATTGCCCAGCCGGCCGGGCGGCTGACCAGCAGGCCCTTCAGGGACAGGTCATGCAGCTGCACGGTCCAGCGCTGCGCGCCGTGCCGCAGTTCGGCGTCGGCCTCGAAGGGGATGCGCTGGAAACGGCGACGCTCGTGGGACTGCTCGGGCATGACGGGGCTCCTCGATGGTTTGCGGCGGCACTATAAGCCATGTCGGGTCGGTGCGGCTGGGGTGCGGGCAAAAAGAAACCCGGCCGGGGCCGGGTTTCTTCAGTGCGCAGCGTGAGCCTTACTTGCCGTACACCGGCAGGCGGGCGCAGACGGCCTTGACCTTCTCGCGCACGGCGTCGATCACCGACTCGTCGCCCATGTTCTGCAGGATGTCGCAGATCCAGCCGGCCAGCTCGCGGCACTCGGCTTCGCCGAAACCGCGGGTGGTCACCGCCGGGGTGCCGATGCGCAGGCCGGAGGTGACGAAGGGCGAACGCGGGTCGTTCGGCACGGCGTTCTTGTTGACGGTGATGAAGGCGCGACCCAGGGCGGCGTCCGCGTCCTTGCCGGTGATGTCCTGCTTGATCAGGCTGAGCAGGAACAGGTGGTTCTGGGTGCCGCCGGAAACCACGTCGAAGCCGCGCTCGACGAACACCTCGGCCATGGCCTGGGCGTTCTTCACCACCTGCTGCTGGTAGGCCTTGAACTCGGGGCTCAGCGCTTCCTTGAAGCACACCGCCTTGGCGGCGATCACGTGCATCAGCGGGCCGCCCTGGCCGCCCGGGAACACGGCGGAGTTCAGCTTCTTCTCGATCTCCTCGTTGGCCTTGGCGAGGATCAGGCCGCCGCGCGGGCCGCGCAGGGTCTTGTGGGTGGTGGTGGTGACCACGTCGGCGAACGGCACCGGGTTCGGGTACACGCCGGCGGCGACCAGACCGGCCACGTGGGCCATGTCGACGAACAGGTAGGCACCGACCTTGTCGGCGATCTCGCGGAAGCGGGCGAAGTCCAGCACCTGCGAGTAGGCGGAGAAGCCGGCGATGATCATCTTCGGCTGGTGCTCGACGGCCAGGCGCTCGACCTCGTCGTAGTCGATCAGGCCGGTTTCCGGGTTCAGGCCGTACTGCACGGCGTTGTAGATCTTGCCGGAGAAGTTGACGCTGGCGCCGTGGGTCAGGTGGCCGCCGTGGGCCAGGCTCATGCCCAGCACGGTGTCGCCCGGCTTGACCAGCGCCTGGAACACCGCGGCGTTGGCCTGGGAGCCGGCGTGCGGCTGGACGTTGGCGTAGTCGGCGCCGAACAGCTCTTTGGCGCGGTCGATGGCCAGCTGCTCGACGATGTCGACGTATTCGCAACCGCCGTAGTAGCGCTTGTGCGGGTAGCCTTCGGCGTACTTGTTGGTCAGCACGCTGCCCTGGGCTTCCATCACCGCCGGGCTGGTGTAGTTTTCAGAGGCGATCAGCTCGATGTGCTCTTCCTGGCGCTGGGCTTCTTGCTCCATGGCGGCAAACAGGTCGGCGTCATAGCGGGCGAGGGTCAAATCACGGCTGAACATGGCGGTCCTCTGGGGATCGGGGCGAATAGGGAGATAAGAGCGGTATTCTACCCGAATGCCGCCGGGCTGGCACATGAATGGGCGTCACGCGTCAGACAAGCGGCCCTCATGCGCCCGCCGCGGCCCGCCAGTCCCGCTGGTTTGCCCTGTCCGGCGCATTCGGGTAGCTTTGCGCCACGCGTGCGAGGCCCCTGCGGCGCGGAGTTCGCCGCCGGCCTTGCCCCCACCGTCGTCAACCATTCAGGTCCGTCATGGCTCAATACGTTTTCACCATGCATCGGCTCGGCAAGGTCGTGCCGCCGAAGCGTCAGATTCTCAAGGACATCTCCCTGTCGTTCTTCCCCGGCGCCAAGATCGGCGTGCTCGGCCTGAACGGCGCGGGCAAGTCGACCCTGCTGCGCATCATGGCCGGCGTCGATACCGAGTTCGAAGGCGAGGCCCGGCCGATGCCCGGGATCAAGATCGGCTACCTGCCACAGGAGCCGCAGCTCGATCCGGAGAAGAGCGTGCGCGAGATCGTCGAGGAGGCGGTGGGCGAGATCAAGCAGGCCCAGGCCCGCCTCGACGAGGTGTACGCCGCCTACGCCGAGCCGGACGCCGACTTCGACGCGCTGGCCGCCGAGCAGGCCAAGCTGGAAGCCATCCTGCAGGCCGCCGACGGCCACAACCTCGAGCGCCAGCTGGAAGTCGCCGCCGACGCCCTGCGCCTGCCGGCCTGGGACGCCAGGATCGAGCACCTCTCCGGTGGCGAGAAGCGCCGCGTGGCGCTGTGCCGCCTGCTGCTGTCGGCTCCCGACATGCTGCTGCTGGACGAACCGACCAACCACCTGGACGCCGACTCGGTGGCCTGGCTGGAGCGCTTCCTCCACGACTTCCCCGGCACCGTGGTGGCGATCACCCACGACCGCTACTTCCTCGACAACGTCGCCGGCTGGATCCTCGAACTGGACCGTGGCGAGGGCATCCCCTTCGAGGGCAACTACTCGCAGTGGCTGGAATCCAAGGCCGCCCGTCTGGCCCAGGAGGCCAAGCAGGAAGCCGCCCATGCCAAGGCGATGAAGGCCGAGCTGGAGTGGGTGCGCCAGGGGGCCAAGGCCCGCCAGGCCAAGTCCAAGGCGCGCCTGCAGCGTTTCGAGGAGATGCAGTCGCAGGAATTCCAGAAGCGCAGCGAGACCAACGAGATCTACATTCCGGCCGGTCCGCGCCTGGGCGACAAGGTCATCGAGTTCAACGGCGTGAGCAAGGGCTACGGCGATCGCCAGCTGATCGACAACCTGACCTTCAGCGTGCCCAAGGGCGCCATCGTCGGGGTGATCGGCGGCAACGGCGCGGGCAAGTCGACCCTGTTCCGCATGATCCTCGGCAAGGAGCAGCCGGACGCCGGCAGCATCGACATCGGCGAGACCGTGCAGATCGCCAGCGTCGACCAGAGCCGCGAGCACCTCGACGGCAGCAAGACCGTGTGGGAGCAGGTCTCCGACGGCTTCGACATGATCAAGGTGGGCAACTACGAGGTGCCCTCGCGCGGCTACGTCGGTCGCTTCAACTTCAAGGGCGCCGACCAGCAGAAGTTCGTCAAGGACCTCTCCGGCGGTGAGCGCGGGCGCCTGCACCTGGCGCTGACCCTCAAGCAGGGCGGCAACGTGCTGCTGCTCGACGAACCGTCCAACGACCTCGACGTGGAAACCCTGCGCGCCCTGGAAGAGGCGCTGCTCGACTTCCCCGGCGCGGCCATCGTGATCTCCCACGACCGCTGGTTCCTCGACCGCATCGCCACCCACATCCTCTCCTACGAGGACGATGCCCAGGTGTACTTCTTCGAAGGCAACTACACCGAGTTCGAGGCCGACCGCAAGAAGCGCCTCGGCGACGCGGCGGCCCAGCCGCACCGGGTGCGCTACAAGAAGCTGGCCTGAACGGCCGCCGGATGAAGAAACGGAGCCTCAGGGCTCCGTTTTTTCTTGCCGGCCTCTGGCTGCACGCCAGCCGAGCCTGTCAGCCGAGCATCTCCAGCTCCGGCGTCGTGGCCGCCTTGGGCTGTTCCCCGGCGCCATCGTGCAGCATCACCCGGTTGCGCCCGGCGTGCTTGGCGCGGTACAGCGCGGCGTCGGCGTCGCTGGCCAGCGCCTTGGCCTCCTGTTCGCCGTGCAGCTCGGCGATGCCGCAGCTGAAGCTGCAGCTCAGATCCTGCGCCTGGGTGGGGAACTTGATCTCGGCGAAGCGCCGGCGGATCTCGTCGAGCACCCGCGCCGCGGTGGCCGCGTCGGTGTCCGGCAGCACCACGGCGAACTCCTCGCCGCCGTAGCGGCCGATGTGGTCGGTCTTGCGCAGGCGCTGCTTGAGGAACAGCGCCAGGCTCTTGATCACCCGGTCGCCCATCGGGTGGCCGTAGCGGTCGTTGACCTGCTTGAAGTGGTCGATGTCGAGCATGGCGAAGGCCAGCGGCCGCTGCTCGCGGCGGGCGCGCACCCGGGCGTCCTCGAGCAGCTGGAGGATGTGGGTGTGGTTGTACAGCCCGGTCAGGCTGTCGCGCACCATGCGCGCCTTGAGGTTGCGCGCACGGGCGGCGCGGTTGCGCACGGTGGCGATCAGGTGGCGGGCCTTGATCGGCTTGGTCAGGAAGTCGTCGCCGCCCTCGCTCATGGCGTCGAGCTGCTTGTCGATGTCGCCCTCGGCCGACAGGTAGATGATCGGCACGCTGACGTAGCGCTCGTGGTGGCGGATCACCTTGGCCAGCTCGGTTCCCAGGCACTCGGGCATGTACATGTCGAGGATGATCAGGTCGGGCTGGAACTCGCCGAGTTCGGCCATCACGCGGATCGGGTCGGTCAGGCTGCGGGTGATGATCCCGGCGCTGTTGAGCATGCGCTCGGTGAAGATGGTCTGCGCCCGCGAGTCGTCGACGATCAGCACCTTGTAGGGTTCGTGCTGGGTCAGCCGGGTCAGGTCCTCGAGGCGTTCGAGCAGGGCCGAGGCATCCAGGCTGCCGCAGAAGAAGTCCTCGCCGCCGGCGCGCACCGCCGCCAGGCGGGTGCGGGTGTCGGCCTCGTGCTCGCTGAAGAACAGCACCGGCAGCTTTTCGCCCAGGCCCTGCTGGGCTTCCTCGATCAGCAGCAGGCCGCCGCCGGCTCCGGCGAAGTCGATCTCCATGACGATGGCCGCCGGGTGGCGCTGGCGCATGGTCAGGCGGAAGTCGTCGGCGCCGTCCAGCGGCAGCGCGGTGAAGCCGAAGAACTCCAGCTGGCGGGCCAGGCGCTCGCTGCGCTCGGCGTCGCACAGCCCCAGGTAGATCGGCTTGCGCAGGCGGCTGAGGATGCCCGCGTCGCAGTCGTCGCCCTGGCGCAGGCCGGTGCGCGCCAGGCGCTGCATCAGGCTGTCGAGCTCGCTGATCAGGTGGCTGCTCAGGCGGCCGCGGTTGGCGTCGACGGCCTGCAGGCACTGCTCGATGGCGGCGGCCAGCTGGACGTGGCGCGGCTGCTGGAAGCGCTCGGCGAAATGGCCGAGGCGCCGGGTGGCGGCGCTCAGCTGGGCCATGTAGGTGGTGTTCCACTCGCTGCGCTGCAGGCTCAGCCACAGCTCGAGCACTTCGCGCGCCTGGTGGATCACCCGCTGGGCGAAGTGCTGCTTGAGGCGATCGCTGCTGTGCTCTTCGTGCTCGTTCATGCTGCCGGGTTCCGTGGCTGAGTGTCGGCGTGCAGGGTTTCCGCTGACTGCGGTCACCGGTCCTTTGAACGGCTCAGTATAACCTCGCAGTGTTGCCGGAATGCGTCGATTGTCGCATTCCGATGGTGCCTTGTGGTGGCGGCGCTGCCGTTGATCGGCGTCAGTGCAAACCGGCGGCGGGCCGTCCAATTGAAGACGATGCCGATCCTGCGGAGCAGCCGGGATGGCCGCCATTGCCGCCCCCCATGCCGCCCTCGATGCCCTGGCCTCCGAGCGGCGCAGGGCTGAGCCGCTCGAGACTGGCCCCGGCCGCCGGTTGCAGCCGTTCTTGTCATTCCCTGGCTGCGGGTCAACAATCGGCGGCAGTCCGCCCGTCGTCGCGCTGCGCTTGCCCGCCGCCCGGCCGGGTCGCCCGGCGCGGCCGCTCGCCGCGCCTGCCCGTCACCTGTGTGGAACCCCCTCGATGGCCGATTTCCAGCAATCCCTGCGCCTGCTGCCCGAGCAGCTGGGCAGCCAGTTCAGCGCCGAGCTGCTCAACTTCAACAGTACCGACGAACTCGAGCCGTTCCGCGGCGTGCTCGGCCAGGAGCGCGCGGTGGCCGCCCTGCAGTTCGGCGTGGCCATGCCGCGCCCCGGCTACAACGTGTTCGTCATGGGCGAGCCGGGCACCGGGCGCTTCTCCTTCGTGCGCCGCTACCTCAAGGCCGAGGCCAAGCGCCAGGTCACCCCGTGCGACTGGGTCTACGTCAACAACTTCGACGAGCCGCGCGAGCCGCGTGCGCTGCGCCTCGACCAGGGCAGCGCGCAGGGGCTGATGGCCGACATCGACCAGCTGATCGACAATCTGCTGGCCACCTTCCCGGCGGTATTCGAGACGCCCACCTACCAGCAGAAGAAGAGCGCCATCGACCGCGCCTTCAACCAGCGCTACGACCGCGCCCTGGATATCATCGAGAAGCAGGCCCTGGAGCGCGGCATCGCCCTGTACCGCGACAGCGCCAACATCGCCTTCACCCCGATGCAGGACGGCAAGGCGCTGGACGAGGCCGAGTTCGCCCAGCTGCCGGAAGCCGAGCGCGAGCGCTTCCACGACGACATCGCCGAGCTGGAGGAGCGCCTCAACGAGGAGCTGGTCGGCCTGCCGCAATGGAAGCGCGAGTCGAGCAACCAGCTGCGCCAGCTCAACGAGGAGACCATCACCCTGGCCCTGCAGCCGCTGCTGGCGCCGCTGTCGGCCAAGTATGCGGAGAACGTCGGCGTCTGCACCTGGCTGCAGGCCCTGCAGCTCAACCTGCTGAAGACCGTGGTCGACCAGCTGGTCGAGGACAACCGTCCGGATGCGCAGAAGCGCCAGGGGCTGGTGGAGTTCTATGCGCCCAGCCTGGTGGTCGGCCATGTCCACAACGGCGGCGCACCGGTGGTGTTCGAGCCGCACCCGACCTACGACAACCTGTTCGGCCGCATCGAGTACAGCTCCGACCAGGGCGCGCTGTACACCAGCTATCGCCAGCTGCGCCCCGGTGCGCTGCACCGCGCCAACGGCGGCTTCCTGATCCTCGAGGCCGAGCGGCTGCTCTCCGAGCCGTTCGTCTGGGACGCGCTCAAGCGCGCCTTGCACTCGCGCCAGCTGAAGATGGAGTCGCCGCTGGCCGAACTCGGCCGCATCGCCACCGTCACCCTCACCCCGCAGGTGATCCCGCTGCAGGTCAAGGTGGTGATCGTCGGCTCGCGCGAGGTCTACTACGCCCTGCAGGACCTCGACCCGGACTTCCAGGAACTGTTCCGCGTGCTCGCCGACTTCGACGAGGACATCCCGCTGCTCGAGGACAGCCTCGAGCAGTTCGCCCAGCTGCTGAAGACGCGCACCTCCGAGGAGGGCCTGGCGCCGCTGACCAACGATGCCGTGGCGCGCCTGGCGACCTACAGCGCGCGCCTGGCCGAGCACCAGGGGCGGCTGTCGGCGCGCATCGGCGACCTGTTCCAGCTGGTCAGCGAGGCCGACTTCATCCGCCAACTGGCCGGCGAGGCGCTCACCGACGTCGGCCACATCGAGCGCGCGCTCAAGGCCAAGGCCACCCGCACCGGCCGGGTATCGGCGCGCATCCTCGACGACATGCTTGCCGGGGTTATCCTGATCGACACCGCCGGCGCCGCCATGGGCAAGTGTAACGGCCTGACCGTGCTGGAAGTCGGCGACTCGGCGTTCGGCGTGCCGGCGCGCATCTCCGCCACCGTCTATCCCGGCAGCTCGGGCATCGTCGACATCGAGCGCGAGGTCAGCCTCGGCCAGCCGATCCACTCCAAGGGGGTGATGATCCTCACCGGCTATCTCGGCAGCCGCTACGCCCAGGAGTTCCCCCTGGAGATCTCGGCGAGCATCGCCCTCGAGCAGTCCTATGGCTACGTCGACGGCGACAGCGCCTCGCTCGGCGAGGTGTGCACGCTGATCTCGGCCCTGTCGCGGGTGCCGCTCAAGCAGTGCTTCGCCATCACCGGCTCGATCAACCAGTTCGGCGAGGTGCAGGCGGTCGGCGGAGTCAACGAGAAGATCGAGGGCTTCTTCCGCCTGTGCGAGGCGCGCGGCCTCACCGGCGAGCAGGGGGTGATCATTCCCCACGCCAACGTCTGCAACCTGATGCTCGACGAGCGGGTGATCCAGGCGGTGCGCGCCGGGCAGTTCAGCGTCTACGCCGTGCGCACGGTGGACGAGGCGCTGAGCCTGCTGGTCGGCGAGCTGGCCGGCAGCGCCGACGAGTGCGGCATGTTCCCCGCCGGCTGCGTCAACGCGCGGGTGGTCGAGCGCCTGCGCGAGATCGCCGAGATCGAGGAGGAAACGGAAGCGGAGGAGGGCGAGAGCGCCGCCAGGGACGAGCCCCAGGCCAGGAGCCCGGCCGCCGCGCAGCCGCCGCGCCAGGCCCGTCGTCGCCGCTACTGAGACGCCCCGGGCGCGTTCTGGCGGTTTTCTGTACAGCCGGCCGCGGGCTGCCGCGGCTGGCCGGTTGCGCCCATCTGCCCCCGTCTCATGCACAAGGTTATCCACAGATCGCGGGGATAACTGGCGACTTTCCAGCAGGGCCCCGGGCGACTAGGATCAAGTCAGGACCCTGCGAGGAGAGTCGCCATGTCGCGTCACTTCTGTCTGACCCGGCGCAGCCCGGGCATCGTCACGCGCATCGAATGCACGATCCGCCCGCTGGCCGGTGGCCAGGGCCTGTGGACGCTGCTCTGCGCTGCCGGCCTGAATGCCTGCCAGCCCTCGGCGGTCAAGGCGCAAGGCCCGTTCCACGGCCTCGCCGAGGCGCAGGAGGTGCTCGCCGAAATCGTCGAGAATCTGCACAACCAGGGCTATCAGACGGTCGCCGAACCGCCGATCTGGTGCCTGCACCTGCAGGCCGAACTGCGCCGGCAGAATGCCGGGCGCGGCCATCCGGCCGGCGGCTTCCGCCTGGTGCCCTAGGACGGCAGCTGCCGCTCGGGCCAGCTACGCACGGCCTGCCGTTGGTCGCCGTGCGCCATTCATCCAGAATCCTTCCACACAATTATCCACAGCCTGCGGCGCTGCCCGGGCTGCAGGAAGGAGCGGACGGACGGTATACTCGCCGCTCCCTTGTTCACCGCCGTGCCCCTTTCATGGAACGACTCATCGAAAACACCATGTACGCCGCGCGCTGGCTGCTGGCGCCGATCTATTTCGGCCTGTCGCTGGCGCTGCTGGCCCTGGCCCTGAAGTTCTTCCAGGAAATCTTCCACGTCCTGCCCCACGTGTTCGAGCTGGCCGAGGCCGAGCTGATCCTGGTGCTGCTGTCGCTGATCGACATGGCGCTGGTCGGCGGCCTGCTGGTGATGGTGATGTTCTCCGGCTACGAGAACTTCGTTTCCCAGCTCGACATCGCCGACGGCAGGGAGAAGCTCGAGTGGCTGGGCAAGATGGACGCCGGCTCGCTCAAGCTCAAGGTGGCCTCGTCCATCGTGGCGATCTCCTCGATCCACCTGCTGCGCATGTTCATGGACGCGCAGAAGATCCCCAACGACAAGCTGCTGTGGTACGTGATCATCCACATGACCTTCGTGGTCTCGGCCTTCGCCATGGCCTACGTGGACAAGCTGACCAAGCACTGACCCGGCCTTGCGTGCTTCCCGCCACCGCCCGTCTCGCCTCCGGCAGACGGGCGGTGGCGTTTTTGCCTTGCAGAAGCGTTTTTCTGTACAAATGCTGTGCATCATATGTTTTGTGTACAGTAATGCTGTGAGGTAACCGTCATGAACCTGCACCACCTCCCCATCCCGGCCCTGCCCGGCTGTCCGCACCGCCTGGCCGCCGAACCGTGAGCATCGCCGCCCTGCGCCTGGTCCTCGGCGACCAGCTGTCCTTCGACCTGGCTGCGCTGGACGGCCTCGATCCGGCGCGCGACCGCGTACTGCTCGCCGAGGTGGCCGAGGAAGCCGGCCACGTGCCGCACCATCCGCAGAAGATCGCCTTCCTGTTCAGCGCCATGCGCCACTTCGCGGAAGGCCTGCGCGAGCGCGGCGTGGCGGTGGACTACGTGACCCTCGACGACCCGGCCAGCAGCGGCTCGCTGGCCGGCGAGCTGGCGCGCTTTGCGGCCCGGCACCGGCCCCAGAGCATCCACGTCACCGAGGCCGGCGACTGGCGGGTCGAGCAGGCGCTCAAGGCCAGCGGCCTGCCGATCGTCTGGCATGCCGACACCCGCTTTCTTTGCGCGCGCGCCGAGTTCGCCCGCTGGGCGCAGGGCAAGAAGCAGCTGCGCATGGAGTTCTTCTATCGCGAGATGCGCAAGCGGACCGGCCTGCTGCTGCACCCGGACGGCACGCCCGAGGGCGGCGCCTGGAACTTCGACGCCGACAACCGCAAGGCGCTGCCCCGCGGCCTGCGCGGCCCCCTGCCGCTGCGCTGCGCGCCGGACGCCATCAGCCGCGAGGTGCTGGCGCTGGTGGCCGAACGCTTCGCCCACCACTACGGACGCCTCGACGGCTTCGACTATCCGGTGACCCACGCCGAGGCCGAGCAGCTCTGGGCGCATTTCCTCGATTTCGGCCTGGCCGCCTTCGGCGACTACCAGGACGCCATGGCCGAGGGCGAGCCATTTCTGTTCCATGCCAGGATCGGCGCCGCGCTCAACGTCGGCCTGCTCGACGTGCGCCGGCTGTGCGCCGACGTGGAAACGGCCTACCGGCAGGGGCGGGTGGCGCTGAACGCCGCCGAGGGCTTCATCCGCCAGCTGATCGGCTGGCGCGAGTACGTGCGCGGCATCTACTGGCTGCAGATGCCGGACTACGCGCAGCGCAACGCCTTCGCCAGCACGCGGGCGCTGCCGGAGTTCTACTGGAGCGGGCAGACGCGGATGAACTGCCTGCGCCAGGTGATCGGCCAGACCCTCGAGCACGCCTACGCCCACCATATCCAGCGGCTGATGGTCACCGGCAACTTCGCCCTGCTCGCCGGCATCGCGCCGCCGGCGCTGTGCGGCTGGTACCTGGCGGTGTACATGGATGCCTTCGACTGGGTGGAGCTGCCCAACGTGCTGGGCATGGTGCTGCACGCCGACGGCGGCTACCTGGGCTCCAAGCCCTACTGCGCCAGCGGCCAGTACATCAGGCGCATGTCCGACTACTGCCAGGGCTGCGCCTACAAGGTGAGCGAAAGCACCACGGACGACGCCTGCCCGTTCAACGCGCTGTACTGGCACTTCCTGATCCGCCACCGCGACCGGCTGGAGGGCAATCCACGGATGGGCATGGTCTACCGGAACCTGGCGCGCATGGACGAAGCCAGGCGCCAGGCACTGTGGCAGCGCGGCGAGGCGCTGCTGGCGCGGCTGGATGGCGGGGAGGCGCTGTGAGGAAGAAGGCCGATCTGCCGGTGAAGGTCTGCGCGGTGTGCGGCCTGCCGTTCGCCTGGCGCAGGAAGTGGGCGCGCTGCTGGGACGAGGTGCGCTACTGCTCGGAGCGCTGCCGGCGCGGGCGCGGCAGGACGGGGTAGCCGGCGCCAGCCTGCGCTGCCCGGGCGCCGGGCGTCTGTGCTAGTCTGCCCGGCCTTTTCACCCCTTGCGTGGAGTTCCCATGTCCCAACTCGACCTTTCCACCGACGAAGCCCGGGTCAGCTACGGCATCGGCCGTCAGCTCGGCGGCCAGCTGCGCGACAACCCGCCGCCCGGCGTCAGCCTGGACGCCATCCTCGCCGGCCTGGCCGACGCCTTCAGCGGCGCCGACAGCCGCGTGGCCAACGACGCGCTGACCGCCAGCTTCCAGGTGATCCGCGAGCGCATGCAGGCCGAGCAGGCGGCCAAGGCCGAGGCTGCCGCCGCCGCCGGTCGCGACTACCTGGCCGAGAACGCCAAGCGCGAGGGTGTCACCGTGCTGGCCTCCGGCCTGCAGTTCGAGGTGCTGGTGCAGGGCGAGGGCGCCAAGCCGGGCGCCGACGATCACGTGCGCACCCACTACCACGGCACCCTGATCGACGGCACCGTGTTCGACAGCTCCTACGAGCGCGGCCAGCCGGCGGAATTCCCGGTCGGCGGCGTGATCCCGGGCTGGGTCGAGGCCCTGCAGCTGATGAACGCCGGCAGCAAGTGGCGCCTGCACGTGCCGAGCGAACTGGCCTACGGCGCCCAAGCGGTCGGCAGCATCCCGCCGCACAG
This sequence comes from Pseudomonas sp. A-1, assembly GCF_004801855.1. Taxonomy (GTDB): domain Bacteria; phylum Pseudomonadota; class Gammaproteobacteria; order Pseudomonadales; family Pseudomonadaceae; genus Geopseudomonas. The sequence continues at coordinate 21,895 of NZ_SSTC01000037.1, forward strand.
CGTGCTGGTGTTCGACGTCGAGCTGCTGGACATCCTGTAAGGTCGTTCACGATCTGCTGCGCGTCGGCCATACTGCGTTGCGATCGGCTTCGGACTGCTCATTTACAACTCGTAAACTCCGCGTCCTCAGCCGCTCGCGCCTTGCCTGGCTCTAGCTCGCGAGATCGTGAGCTTCCCGCGCCTAGCTGGGAAAGCGAAAACGCCCGTCGCGGCCAGGCCGGACGGGCGTTCTGTCGTGTGCGGGAAGCTCAGTGGGTGCGCGCGACGGCGAACTCGGTCAGCTCCACCAGGGCGTCGCGGTACTCGCTGGCCGGCAGCACGTCGAGGCTGGCGATGGCCCGGGCGGCGTAGTCGCGGGCCTTCTGCGCGGTGTAGTCGAGGGCGCCGGCGGCTTCCACGGCGGCGCGGATGCTTTCCAGGTCTTCGATGCCGCCCTGCTGGATGGCCTTGCGCACCAGCGCGGCCTGCTCGGGGCTGCCTGCGCGCATGGTGTGGATCAGCGGCAGGGTCGGCTTGCCCTCGGCCAGATCGTCGCCGACGTTCTTGCCCAGGGTGGCGGCGTCGCCGCGGTAGTCGAGCAGGTCGTCGACCAGCTGGAAGGCGACGCCGAGGGCGTCACCGAAGGTGCGCAGCGCATCGACCTGCGCGGCGCTGGCGCCGGCCAGCAGCGCGGCGCTGTGGGTGGAGGCCTCGAACAGCATCGCGGTCTTGCCGCGGATGACCTCCATGTAGATCTCCTCGGTGGTGCTGGCGTCGCGGATCTTCGACAGCTGCAGCACCTCGCCCTCGGCGATCACCCGGGTGGCGTTGGCCAGCACCTGCATCACCGGCAGCTCGCCGAGCTCGACCAGCATCTCGAAGGAGCGCGCGTAGAGGAAGTCGCCGACCAGCACGCTGGGCGCGTTGCCCCACAGCGCGTTGGCGGTGGAGCGGCCGCGGCGCATGCCGGACTTGTCGACCACGTCGTCGTGCAGCAGGGTGGCGGTGTGCAGGAACTCGATGGTGGCGGCCAGCAGCTCGAGGCGCTCGCCGCGGGCGCCGAGGGCGTTGCCGGCCAGCAGCACCAGCAGCGGACGCAGGCGCTTGCCGCCGGCGGAGGTGATGTAGTCGCCGATCTTCTCCACCAGCGGCACGCGCGAGGCGAGCTGGCGACGGATGATGCCGTCGACGGCGGTGAAATCGTCCGCCACCACGCGGTAAAAGGCCTGGGGTTGCATCGGCTGACAGGGCTCCTCTTTAATTGCGCGGCATGCTAGGTGTCGGGTCCGGCACTGTCAAGGCGAGCCGGAGGCGCACTTGCCAGGCCGCGCGGCCTTGCGTACAATCGCCGGCCCGAACATCCCTGGCATTCCCTGCCTTACGCAATGCAGTGGCGACCCTTCCGGCGCGCTGCAGCCATGCTGGCCAATAACTCCTCCACCAAAGCGCCAGGTGAGCAGGTCTAACGGAGACATCCCATGTACGCAGTAATTGTTACCGGCGGCAAGCAGTACAAGGTCGCTGAAGGCGAATTCCTCAAGATCGAAAAGCTCGACGTGGCGACCGGCGAAAGCGTGGCTTTCGAGCAGGTCCTGCTGGTCGGCAACGGTGACGACGTCAAGATCGGTGCTCCGGTCGTCGAAGGCGCCAAGGTGACCGCCGAAGTGATCGCCCAGGGCCGTCACGACAAGGTGCGCATCATCAAGTTCCGTCGCCGCAAGCACCACATGAAGCGTCAGGGCCACCGTCAGTGGTTCACCGAAATCAAGATCACCGGCATCCAGGCCTGATCCCCCTCTTTTTCCGGAGTATTGACTCATGGCACACAAAAAAGCTGGCGGTTCTACCCGTAACGGCCGCGATTCCGAAAGTAAACGCCTTGGCGTGAAGATGTACGGCAGCCAGGCCGTCGTTGCCGGCAACATCCTCGTGCGTCAGCGCGGCACCAAGTTCCACGCCGGCGTCGGCGTCGGCATGGGCAAGGACCACACCCTGTTCGCCAAGGTGAACGGCGTGGTGAAGTTCGAGACCAAGGGTGCCTTCGGTCGCAAATACGTGAGCATCGTGACCAACTGATCGCGCGCTTGCCGAAAAAGCCCTGTCTGCCGACAGGGCTTTTTTATTTGTACTTCCCTTGCTCTAATGACCCGCCGATGGTGGGAGGCGTTACCCATGAAATTCGTCGATGAAGTGTCCATCCATGTGCAGGCCGGTGACGGTGGCAACGGCTGCATGAGTTTTCGCCGCGAAAAATTCGTGCCATTTGGTGGTCCGGATGGCGGCGATGGCGGTGACGGCGGCTCGATCTTTCTCGAGGCCGACAGCAACCTCAATACCCTGGTCGATTACCGCTACACCCGCCGCTTCGATGCCCAGCGCGGCAAGAACGGCGGCAGCAAGGACTGCACCGGGCACAAGGGCGAGGACCTGGTCCTGCCGGTGCCGGTCGGCACCACGGTGATCGATGCCTCCACCCAGGAGATCATCGGCGACCTGACCCAGCCCGGCCAGCGTCTGCTGGTGGCCAAGGGTGGCTGGCATGGCCTGGGCAACACCCGCTTCAAGTCGAGCACCAACCGGGCACCGCGGCAGACCAGCCATGGCAAGCCGGGCGAGGCGCGCGACCTCAAGCTGGAACTCAAGGTGCTGGCCGACGTCGGCCTGCTCGGCATGCCCAATGCCGGCAAGAGCACCCTGATCCGCGCGGTGTCCGCCGCCAAGCCCAAGGTCGCCGACTACCCGTTCACCACCCTGGTGCCCAACCTCGGCGTGGTCAGCGTGGGCCGCCTGAAGAGCTTTGTGATCGCCGACATTCCCGGCCTGATCGAGGGTGCTTCCGAAGGCGCCGGTCTCGGCATCCGCTTCCTCAAGCACCTGGCGCGCACCCGTCTGCTGCTGCATCTCGTCGACATGGCGCCGCTGGACGACTCCGATCCGGCCGAAGCCGCCGCGGCGATCATCAACGAGCTGGGCCGCTTCAGTCCGGCGCTGACCCAGCGCGACCGCTGGCTGGTGTTGAACAAGGCCGACCAGTTGCTCGACGAGGAGCGCGAGGAGCGCATGCGCGAGGTGATCGCGCGTCTCGACTGGCAGGGCCCGGTCTACGTGATCTCCGCGCTGGAGCGCGAGGGCACCGACAAGCTGTGCGGCGACATCATGAACTACATCGACGAGCGCACCCGGCGCATCGCCGAGGAGCCGGAGTTCGCCGAGGCGATCGCCGCACTGGACCAGCAGATCGAGGACGAGGCCCGCGCCCGCCTGCAGGCGCTCGACGATGCCCGCGCCCTGCGCCGCGCCGGCGTGCGCAGTGCCGACGAGGAGGTCGAGGAGGAAGACGACTTCGACGACGAGGACGACGAGGACGGTCCGGAGATCTTCTACGTCCGTTAAGAGCCTGTCGCGATCCCCGGCCCGGCGCAGCCGCCCGGGCGCCGGGATCGCATGACCGACGCGGGGCCGCCTGCGGCTCCGCTCAAGCTGAATTGCAAGGTTGCAGAACATGCGTGAGAAGGTGAGCAAGGCCCGCCGCTGGGTGGTGAAGATCGGCAGTGCGCTGCTGACCGCCGACGGCCGCGGCCTCGACCGCGGCGCCATGGCGGTGTGGGTCGAGCAGATGGTGGCGCTGCGCCGCGCCGGCGTGGAGCTGGTGCTGGTGTCCTCCGGGGCGGTGGCGGCGGGGATGAGCCGGCTGGGCTGGAATGCCCGGCCGAGCACCATCCACGAGCTGCAGGCCGCCGCCGCGGTGGGCCAGATGGGCTTGGTGCAGGCCTGGGAATCCAGCTTCGCCGAGCACGGCCTGCAGACCGCCCAGGTGCTGCTGACCCACGACGACCTCTCCGACCGCAAGCGCTACCTCAACGCGCGCAGCACCCTGCGCACCCTGGTCGACCTCGGCGTGATCCCGGTGATCAACGAGAACGACACCGTGGTCACCGACGAGATCCGCTTCGGCGACAACGACACCCTGGCCGCGCTGGTCGCCAACCTGGTCGAGGCCGACCTGCTGGTGATCCTCACCGACCGTGACGGCATGTTCGACGCCGATCCGCGCCACAACCCCGACGCCCAGCTGATTTTCGAGGCGCGCGCCGACGACCCCAGTCTTGACGCGGTGGCCGGCGGCACCGGCGGCGCCCTCGGCCGCGGCGGCATGCAGACCAAGCTGCGCGCCGCGCGCCTGGCGGCGCGCTCCGGGGCCAACAGCATCATCATCGGCGGGCGCATCGAGCGGGTGCTCGACCGCCTCAAGGGCGGTGAGCGCCTCGGCACCCTGCTGACCCCCGAGCGCGGCCGCCACGCCGCGCGCAAGCAGTGGCTGGCCGGCCACCTGCAGATGCGCGGGACCCTGACCCTCGACGCCGGCGCGGTGCGCGCGCTGGTCGAGCAGCGCAAGAGCCTGCTGCCGGTGGGCGTCACCGCGGTGGAGGGCAACTTCCGCCGCGGCGAGATGGTCGCCTGCCTCGGCCCGGACGGCCGCGAGGTGGCCCGCGGGCTGGTCAACTACAGCGCCAGCGATGCCCAGCGCATCGCCGGCCTGGGCACCGAAGCCATCGAGCAGACGCTCGGCTACATCGACGAGCCCGAGCTGGTGCACCGCGACAACCTGGTACTGGTGTGAGGACGATGATGACCGCTAGCAAGCTGCTCAGGCCGCTGGCCGCCGCGCTGGCACTGCTCGCCGCTGGCGCGCAGGCCGAGACCATCGGTGAAGTGTCGACGGTGTTCAAGCTGCTCGGCCCCAACCACAAGATCGTCGTCGAGGCGTTCGACGATCCCAAGGTGGAGGGGGTGACCTGCTACCTGTCGCGGGCCAAGACCGGCGGCATCAAGGGCGGCCTGGGCCTGGCCGAGGACCGCGCCGAGGCGTCGATCGCCTGCCGCCAGGTCGGACCGATCCGCTTCCGCGACACGCTGGAGGAGGGCGAGGAGGTGTTCCAGGAACGCACCTCGCTGGTGTTCAAGACCATGCAGGTGGTGCGCTTCTTCGACGAGAAGCGCAACACGCTGGTGTACATGGTCTACAGCGACCGGGTGATCGAGGGCAGCCCGCAGAACTCGGTGACCGCCATTCCGATCCTGCCGTGGGCGAAGGCGGCGAACTGATTGCGCTGGCGTAGGGTGGGTTAGGCCGAAGGCCGTAACCCACCGAGCCGGTCGCGAGGCCGGCCATGGCGATGCCTGGCGGCATCGATGGTGGGTTACGCCGCTGCGCGGCTAACCCACCCTACGCAGGCCGCAGAAACAAAAAAGCCGGTCGGGTTGCCCCGACCGGCTTTTTCGCGTGCGCGTTTCCCGTCAGAAGCCGACGTTCTGCACCAGCGCCAGCAGCGGCTGCGGGTAGACGCCGAGCAGCAGGGTCAGGCCGGCCACCGCCAGCAGCATGACGCCGCCGGTCTGCTGGGCCCAGTGCTGCGGCGCGTCGCGGCGCTGCAGGCTGGGCTCGACCAGGAACAGGCTGACCATCACCCGCAGGTAGTAGTACACGGCGATGGCGCTGCCGAGGACCAGCGCGCCGAGCAGCCACCACAGCTGGTTCTCGACGCCGGCGGCGACCACGTAGAACTTGCCGATGAAGCCGGCGGTCAGCGGGATGCCGGCCAGCGACAGCATCATCACCGCCAGCACCGCGGTCAGGTACGGGCGGCGCCAGAACAGGCCGCGGTACTCGAACAGCGCGTCGGTGTCGCGGCCCTGGTAGGGGGTGGACATCAGGGTGATCACCCCGAAGGCGCCCAGGCTGGTCAGCACGTAGGTGAGCAGGTAGACGCCGATGGCCTCGCTGGCGATGCCCTTGCTGGCGATCAGGGCGATCAGCAGGTAGCCGAAGTGGGCGATCGACGAGTAGCCGAGCAGGCGCTTGAGGTTGCTCTGCAGCAGCGCCAGCAGGTTGCCGACCAGGATCGAGGCGATCGCCAGCAGGCTCAGCAGCTGGCCCAGCCAGCCGTCGGCGAAGGCCGGCGACACCTGGTACAGGCGCAGCAGCACGGCGAACACGGCGACCTTGCTGGCGGTGGCGAGGAATGCCGACACCGGCGCCGGGGCGCCCTCGTAGACGTCCGGAGTCCACAGGTGGAAGGGTGCCAGCGACAGCTTGAACGCCAGGCCGATCAGCATCATGCCCACGCCGATCTGCACCAGCTGGCCGAGGCCGTCGGCGGCCAGCGAGGCGCCGATGCCGGCGAAGCTCAGGCTGCCGGACTCGGCGTACAGCAGGGCCATGCCGAACAGCAGGAAGGCCGAGCCCGCGGCCGACAGCACCATGTACTTGATGCCGGCTTCCAGCGAGCGGCGGTTGAAGAAGGCGTAGGCGATCAGGCCGTAGGTCGGCACCGACAGCAGCTCCAGGCCGATGAACAGGCCGGCCAGGTGCTGAGAGCTGACCAGCACGATGCCGCCGGCGCAGGCCAGCAGCATCAGCAGGTACAGCTCCTCGCGGTTGCCCGGGTAGCCCTTGCCCGACGCGCCGCCGAGGTAGGCGTGGGTCAGGGTCAGGCAGGCCAGGGTGGCGGCGATGATCAGCGCGCTGTAGTAGAGGGCGAAGCTGTCGATGCGCAGCAGCGGAGTGACTTCCAGCGGCGTCACGCCGAGGGCGGGGAGGATCGCCAGCAGGGCCAGGTTGAGGCCGGCCACCGAGAGCAGGAAGGTCTGCCCGTGGTGGCGCTTCCAGGCGATCGCCAGCATGACGATGACGGCGGTGGCGCCGGTGACCAGCAGCGGCAGCAGGGCGGTCAGGTGTTGAGTGGTGAATTCCATGACGTGACTTACCGGGCCGATTCGAGTTGGGAAGAGGCGGCGCCCAGCCAGTGCTGCACGCCCTGCATGCTGGCGGCCGAGGTATCGAGCACCGGCTGCGGGTAGACGCCGAGCAGGATCAGCAGCACCGCCAGGCCCAGCACCATGACCAGTTCGCGCAGGTTCAGGCCGGGCAGGGCGCTCTCGGCCTTGGCCGGGCCGAAGTAGGCGCGGTGGATCATGCACAGCGAGTAGACCGAGCCGAACACCAGGCCGGTGGCGGCCAGCACGGCGATCCACGGCTGGACCTGGAAGGTGCCGAGCAGGATCAGTATCTCGCCGACGAAGTTGCCGGTGCCGGGCAGGCCCAGCGCCGCGGCGGCGAAGAACAGGCTGATCGCCGGCAGCCAGGGCATGCGCCCCCACAGGCCGCCCATGGCGCGGAAGTCGCGGGTGTGCAGGCGCTCGTAGAGTTGGCCGCAGAGGATGAACAGCGCCGCGGCGGACAGGCCGTGGGCGATCATCTGCACCACCGCGCCCTGCAGCGCCAGCTGGCTGCCGGAGTAGATGGCGATCAGCACGAAGCCCATGTGCGACACGCTGGAGTAGGCCACCAGGCGCTTGATGTCGCTCTGGCCGAAGGCCAGCAGCGCACCGTAGCCGATGGCGAACACGCCGAGGCCCATGGCGATCGGCGCGAACTCCGCCGAGGCGTTGGGGAACAGCGGCAGGCAGAAGCGGATCAGGCCGTAGGCGGCGGTCTTCAGCAGGATGCCGGCCAGATCCACGGAGCCTGCGGTCGGCGCCTGGGCGTGGGCGTCCGGCAGCCAGGAGTGCACCGGCACCACCGGGAACTTCACCGCGAAGGCGGCGAAGAAGCCGAGCATCAGCAGGTACTCGGTGCCCGGGGCCAGCTCGGTCTGCAGCAGTTCGCCGTAGCTGAAGGTCAGCACGCCGCTCTGGCTGTAGTGGACGAAGGCCAGGGCGAGGATCGCCACCAGCATGATCAGGCCGCTGGCCTGGGTGTAGATGAAGAACTTGGTGGCGGCGGTGATGCGGCTCTTGCCGCTGCTGCCGCTATGACCCCAGAGCGCGATGAGGAAGTACATCGGCACCAGCATCATTTCCCAGAAGAAGAAGAACAGGAACAGGTCGATGGCGAGGAACACGCCGACCACCGCGCCGAGGATCCACAGCAGGTTGAGGTGGAAGAAGCCGACGCGCTTGGTGATCTCCTTCCACGAGCAGAGTACCGAGAGCACGCCGAGCAGGCCGGTGAGGACGATCATCAGCACCGACAGGCCGTCCAGCGCCAGGTGGATGGAGATGCCGAAGCGCTCGATCCACGGGATCTGGAACTCGCTGGCCCAGGCCAGCTCGCCGCCGGGCGCCGGGGCCAGGCTGAAGTCGGCGCTGCCCCACAGCCACAGGCCGAGGACCAGCAGCAGGGTCATGCTCAGCAGCGCGATCCAGCGCGGCAGGACGGCGCCGAAGCGCTCGGCCTGCCAGCACAGCAGGCCGCCGATGAAGGGAATCAGGATTAGCCAGGGCAGAATCATGACGGGCCGTTTTCCTTAATTCAGAAGCAGAAGGGCAGCGAGCACGAACACGGCCCCGCCGACGATGGAGGTGGCGTACCAGCGCAGGTTGCCGGTCTGGCTCTGGCGCAGGGCGAAGTGGCCGCCGCGGGCGAGCAGCGGCAGCAGGCCGATGCTGAGGTCGACCGGGTCGCGATTGAGCAGGCGGCAGAGCAGCAGGTAGGGCTGCACGAACAGCTTGTCGTACAGCCAGTCGAAGCCCCAGGCCGCATACCACCAGGCGCCGAGCAGGCGGCCCGGCGCGCTCTGCGCGACGCTGGTCACCAGGCGGCGCTGGCCGAGGAACAGCAGCGCGGCGATGCCGATGCCGAGCACCGCGATGGCGCCGGACAGCAGCTCCAGACCGTGCTTGGCCTCGCCGCCGGCATGGCCGACGCTCTGCGGCAGCACGCCGGCCAGCGGCGGGGTGATCAACGCGCCGACGAAGGTCGACAGCACGATCAGCGCCGCCAGCGGCAGGTTGTGGGCGATGCCATGGCCGGCGTGCGCCTCGGTCTTCGCCTCGCCGTGGAAGGCGATGAAGATCAGGCGGAAGGTGTAGATCGAGGTCAGGAAGGCACCGGCGAGACCCGCGTAGAGCAGGCCGCTGTGGCCGCTGGCGAAGGCTTCCCAGAGGATCTCGTCCTTGGAGTAGAAGCCGGCGGTCAAGAGCGGCAGGGCGGCCAGCGCCGCGCCGCCGACGATGAAGCTGGCATAGGCCAGCGGCAGCTTCTTCCACAGGCCGCCCATCCGGAAGATGTTCTGCTCGTGGTGGCAGGCGTGGATCACCGCACCGGAGGCGAGGAACAGCAGGGCCTTGAAGAACGCGTGGGTCATCAGGTGGAAGATCGCCGCGTCCCAGGCGCCGACGCCGAGGGCGAGGAACATGTAGCCGATCTGGCTCATGGTCGAGTAGGCGAGGATGCGCTTGATGTCGGTCTGCACCAGGGCGGCGAAGCCGGCCAGCACCAGGGTCACGCCGCCGACGATGCCGACCAGCTCGAGGATCTCCGGGGTGAGCAGGAACAGGCCGTGGGTGCGCGCGATCAGGTAGACGCCGGCGGTGACCATGGTCGCCGCGTGGATCAGCGCCGAGACCGGGGTCGGGCCGGCCATGGCGTCGGCCAGCCAGGTCTGCAGCGGCAGCTGGGCGGACTTGCCGACCGCGCCGCCGAGCAGCATCAGGGTGGCCAGCCACAGCCAGGTGTCACCGGCCGCGTACTTCTGCGGCGCCAGCACCAGCAGCTCCTGGATGTTCAGGGTGCCGAGGTTGAGCAGCAGGATGAACAGGCCGATGGCCATGAACACGTCGCCGATGCGGGTGACGATGAACGCCTTGAGCGCCGCGTTGCCGTTCTTCACTTCCTTGAAGTAGAAGCCGATCAGCAGGTACGAGCACAGGCCCACGCCTTCCCAGCCGAAGTAGAGGAACAGCAGGTTGTCGCCGAGCACCAGGAACAGCATGCTGGCGATGAACAGGTTGGTGTAGGCGAAGAAGCGCGAGTAGCCCTCCTCGCCGCGCATGTACCAACTGGCGAACAGGTGGATCAGGAAGCCGACGCCGGTGACCACGCCGAGCATGGTCACCGACAGGCCGTCCAGATACAGGGTGAAGTTCGGCGCGAAGCCGGCGACGTTCATCCACTGCCACAGCAGCTGGGTGTACACGCCACCTTCCGGTGGCGCGACGTTGAACTGCCAGATGACCCAGGCGGCGGTGAGTGCCGAGAGGCCCACCGAGCCGACGCCGATCAGCGCGGCCAGGTTCTCGGACAGACGGCCGCGGGAGAAGGCCAGCAGCAGCCAGCCGAGCAGCGGGAACAGACAGGTGAGGAATAGTAGGTTCATCCGCGCATCTCGCTGGCAGCGTCGATATCGAGGGTATGGAAGCGGCGATGCAGCTGCAGCAGGATCGCCAGGCCGATGCTGGCCTCGGCGGCTGCCAGGGTGATCACCAGAATGAACAGGATCTGCCCGTCGGGCTGGATCCAGCGGCTGCCGGCGACCACGAAGGCCAGCGCGCAGGCGTTCATCATCACTTCCAGGCTCATCAGCACGAACAGGATGTTGCGCCGCACCATCAGGCCGACCAGGCCCAGGCTGAACAGCACGGCGGCCAGGGCCAGGCCGTGCTCCATGGGAATCGCATTCATGCGGTGGGCTCCTTGGCTTCGGGGCGGCCGAGGTGGTAGGCGGCGACCAGCGCTGCCAGCAGCAGCATGGAGGCCAGCTCTACCGCCAGCAGGTAGGGGCCGTACAGGTGGACGCCGACCGCCTTGGCGTCGACGGTCGCGGTGCCGATGGCGGCGCCGCCGGCATCGCCCAGCAGCACGTACAGCAGCAGGGCGAGCAGGGCGCCGGAGAGCAGGCCGGGGCCGACCCAGGCGCCGGGCGTCAGCCACGCGCGCTCCTGCTCGGCGGTGGCCGGGCCGAGGTTGAGCATCATCACCACGAAGACGAACAGCACCATGATGGCGCCGGCGTAGACGATGATCTCCAGCACGCCGGCGAAGGGCGCGCCGAGGGCGAAGAAGGTCATCGACACGGCGAGCAGCGAAACCACCAGGTAGAGCAGCGCGTGCACCGGGTTGGTGTGGGTGATCACCCGCAGGGTGGCCGCCACGGCCACCCCGGCGGCGAAGTAGAAGGCGAATTCCATCGTTCTTCCGTCCTTTAAGGCAGCAGGCCTTTCACGTTGATCGGCTCGGCCTCGTTCTGGTGCGAGCCTTTCGGCTTGCCCGCGGTGGCCATGCCGGAGACGCGGTAGAAGTTGTAGTCCGGGTTCTTGCCCGGACCCGAGATCAGCAGGTCTTCCTTCTCGTAGACGAGGTCCTGGCGCTTGTACTCGGCCATCTCGAAATCCGGGGTGAGCTGGATCGCGGTGGTCGGGCAGGCCTCCTCGCACAGGCCGCAGAAGATGCAGCGTGAGAAGTTGATGCGGAAGAACTCGGGGTACCAGCGGCCGTCCTCGCGCTCGGCCTTCTGCAGGCTGATGCAGCCCACCGGGCAGGCCACCGCGCACAGGTTGCAGGCCACGCAGCGCTCGTCGCCGTCGGGGTCGCGGGTCAGCACGATGCGCCCGCGGTAGCGCGGCGGCAGGTACACCGGCTCCTCGGGGTACTGCAGGGTGTCGCGCTTGCGGAAGGCGTGGGAGAACACCATCACCAGGCTGCGCAGTTGGGTCCAGGTGCCGTGCAGCACCTCGCCGATGTATTTGAACATGCGTGTTTCTCCTTACTGGGCAGCCAGCACCAGGGCGCCGGTCACCAGCAGGTTGAGCAGGGTCAGCGGCAGGCAGAACTTCCAGCCGAAGGCCATCATCTGGTCATAGCGCGGGCGCGGGATGGAGGCGCGCAGCAGGATGAACAGCATGATGAAGAAGCAGGTCTTCAGGGCGAACCAGAGGAACGACAGCTGCGGCAGGATGCCGAACGGGCCGTGCCAGCCGCCGAAGAACAGGGTCACCAGGAGCGCCGACACCAGCACGATGCCGATGTACTCGCCGACGAAGAACATGCCCCACTTCATCCCCGCGTACTCGATGTGGTAGCCGTCGGCCAGTTCCTGCTCGGCCTCCGGCTGGTCGAACGGGTGACGGTGGGTCACCGCCACGCCGGCGATGAAGAAGGTGCAGAAGCCGAGGAACTGCGGGATGACGAACCACAGGTTCTGCGCCTGGTAGTCGACGATGTCGCGCATGTTGAACGAGCCGACCTGGGCGACGATGCCCATCAGCGACAGGCCGAGGAACACCTCGTAGGACAGCGTCTGCGCCGAGGCGCGCAGGGCGCCGAGCAGGGCGAACTTGTTGTTGCTCGACCAACCGGCGAACAGCACCGCGTAGACGGTCAGGCCGGCCATGGCGAAGAAGAACAGCAGGCCGATGTTCAGATCGGCCACGCCCCAGGTCGCGGTCACCGGGATCACCGCGAAGGCGATCAGCAGCGCACTCATGGCGACGATCGGCGCCAGGGTGAAGATCAGCTTGTCGGCGAACGGCGGCGTCCAGTCTTCCTTGAAGAACATCTTCAGCATGTCGGCGGCCAGCTGGAACAGGCCGAACGGGCCGACCCGGTTGGGACCGTGGCGGTCCTGCCAGAGGCCGAGCAGGCGGCGCTCGACGAAGCTGAGGAAGGCGCCGCAGACCACCACGGCGAGCAGGATGACGATGGCCTTGAGCACGCCGACGATCACGGCGAGCACTTCCGGAGTGAGCCAGCTCATTGCGCCACCTCCTGCAGGGCTTCGGCGAACAGCGTGCCGGCCAGCGGCGGGATGCCGTCGAAGCCGGCGGGCAGGCCGAGCAGGCCGTCGGCCAGCTCGTCGATCACCCTGAGCGGCAGGCGCAGCTCGCGGCCGGAGACCTTCAGGCTGAGCAGGGCGCCGTCCTTGAGGCCGAGACGCGCGGCGGCGTCGCTGCCGAGGGCGGCGTAGGCGGCCTGGATGCGTTCCTGCACCGGCGCGGCGCGCGAGGAGGTCTCGTCGCTGCCGAACAGGTGGTGCAGGGCGACCACCTGCCAGCGGCCGGCGGCGCTGAGCGGCGCGGCCGGCGCGCTGAACCACTCGACACGGTTGGCCGGGGCGTCGAACAGGCGCACGCCCGGATCACCGGCGCGCAGGTGGCCGCCGACCTCGTCCTGGAACTTGTTCCAGGCCTGCGGCGAGTTCCAGCCCGGCGACCAGGCGAAGGGGATCTGCTGGCGGGCCTCGGCGCTGCCGGCGTAGCCTTCCATGGAGAAGGCGAACGGCGAATCGGCATCCTGCGGCTGGCGCGGCTCGTGCACGCTGATATTGGCGCGCATCGAGGTGCGGCCGCTGTAGCGGTGCGGCTCGCGGGCCAGCTTGAGGCCCTTGATGCGGAACGCGGCCTTGGGCGCGGCAGCGACGATGCCGGCCAGCTGCGGCTGCACGGCGGCGCAGGCAGCGGTGACCTGGTCCAGCTGGGTCCAGTCGACGGCCTTGCCCTGCACGGTGCTGTGCAGCGCGTGCAGCCAGCGCCAGCCCTCGCGCACCAGGATCGCGCTGTCGTAGTAGCTCGGCTCGAACACCTGGAAGAAGCGCTGGGCGCGGCCTTCCTGGCTGACCAGGGTGCCGTCGCCCTCGGCGAAGCTGGCTACCGGCAGCACCAGGTCGGCGCGGGCGGCGGTGGCGGTGTGCTGGTGGTCGGCGACGATCAGCACGCGGGCCTTGGCCAGCGCGGCGTCCACCTTGTCGGCGGCGGCGCGGCGGTACAGGTCGTTCTCCAGCACCACCACAGCGTCGGCCTGGCCGCAGGTCAGGGCGTCCAGCGCGGCGTCCACCGACTCGCCACCCAGCAGGGTGACGCCCAGGCTGTTGGCTTCGGCGGCGACCAGGCTGATGCCGGCGTGCTTCTCGCGGTTCTTCAGTGCCCGGGCGATGTTGCCGGCGGCCTCGAGCAGCGCCGTCGAGCCCAGCGAGGCGCCGGCGACGATCAGCGGGCGCTGGCCGGCCAGCAGGGCGGCAGCGATGCGCGCGGCCAGGGCGGCGGCCTCGGCATCCAGGCCGGTCACGGCCGGGGCGCTCGGGTCGATGGCGTGGGCCACGGCGAAGCCGAGGCGGGCCAGGTCGTCCGGCGCGGCGTGCACGCACTCCTCGGCGACGTCGTCCAGACGCGTGCTCGTCACGCTGGCGATAAACAGCGGGTTCAGCGCGTGCTGGGCGACGTTCTGCACCGCCAGCTGGTGCCACTCGGGGATCTTCGCCGCGGCGGCGATCTCGGTGGCCTTGCCGCGGGCGGCCTGGCGCAGGGCCAGGGCGATGCGCGGCGCGGTCTGGGTGAGGTCCTCGCCGAGCACGAACACGGCGTCGAACTCTTCCAGCTCGCGCAGCGACGGCGTCGGCAGCGGGCCGTTGTCCAGCAGCTCGCGGATCAGGCGCAGGTTGGCCAGCTCGGCGGCGGCGATGCCGCTGTAGAAGTTGCCGGCGCCGACCAGCTCGCGCAGGGCGAAGTTGCTTTCCAGGCTGGCGCGCGGCGAACCGATGCCGATCACCTTGCGGCCCTTGAGCAGTTCGGCGGCCTTATCCAGCGCGGCGTCGATGCCGAGCTTCTGGCTGCCCAGCTTTTCATTCTGCAACAGGGGCTGGCGCGGACGGTCCTCGCGGTTGACGTAGCCGTAGCCGAAGCGGCCGCGGTCGCAGAGGAAGTAGTGGTTCACCGAGCCGTTGAAGCGGTTCTCGATGCGACGGATCTCGCCGTAGCGCTCGCCGGGGCTGGTGTTGCAGCCGACGCTGCACTGCTGGCAGATGCTCGGCGCGAACTGCATGTCCCACTTGCGGTTGTAGCGCTCGGAGTGGGTCTTGTCGGTGAACACCCCGGTCGGGCAGACCTCGACCAGGTTGCCGGAGAACTCGCTCTCCAGCACGCCGTCCTCGACGCGGCCGAAGTAGACGTTGTCGTGGGCGCCGTAGACGCCCAGGTCCTCGCCGCCGGCGTAGTCCTTGTAGTAGCGCACGCAGCGGTAGCAGGCGATGCAGCGGTTCATCTCGTGGGCGATGAACGGGCCGAGGTCCTGGTTCTGGTGGGTGCGCTTGGTGAAGCGGTAGCGGCGCTTGTTGTGGCCGGTCATCACCGTCATGTCCTGCAGGTGACAGTGACCGCCTTCCTCGCACACCGGGCAGTCGTGCGGGTGGTTGGTCATCAGCCATTCGACGACGCTTTCGCGGAAGCGCTTGGCTTCCTCGTCGTCGATGGAGATCCAGGTCTTGTCGCTGGCGGGGGTCATGCAGGACATGACGATGCGCCCGCGCTTGTCGTTCTCGTCGTTGTACTGCTTCACCGCGCACTGGCGGCAGGCGCCGACGCTGCCCAGCGCCGGGTGCCAGCAGAAGTAGGGAATGTCGAGACCGAGGGACAGACAGGCCTGCAACAGGTTGTCTGCGCCGTCGACGTCGTACGAATTGCCGTCTACGTGGATGGTGGCCATGGTTCAGGTTTCTTCTTTGCCCGCTCGCGCGGACTGGCTAATGGAATTCCGTGGTGCCGCACGCCCTCTGGGCACGCAGCGCCGGGGGCGGGGAAATGCGCCATGCGCAACGTCCCGCCACCCGGCTTGCATCCTCTTGTGCCGACGCTTCAGGCGCCGGCGATCTGTACCGCTTCGCCGCGTGCCGCGCTGCCCTTGGCCACGCCGGCCTCGAACTCCTCGCGGAAGTACTTGATCGCGCTGCCCAGCGGCTCCACCGCACCGGGTGCGTGGGCGCAGAAGGTCTTGCCCGGGCCGAGGAAGTTGACCAGGCCGAGGAGGATCTCGATGTCCTCGGCGCTGCCCTGGCCGCGCTCCAGGGCGCGCAGGGTCTTCACGCTCCACGGCAGGCCGTCGCGGCACGGAGTGCACCAGCCGCACGACTCGCGGGCGAAGAACTCCTCCATGTTGCGCAGCAGCGACACCATGCTGACGGTGTGGTCGACGGCCAGGGCGAGGCCGGTACCCATGCGGGTACCGACCTGGCCGATGCCGGCGCTGTGCATCTGCGCGGACAGGTGCTCGGGCAGCAGGAAGCCGGTACCGGCGCCGCCGGGCTGCCAGCATTTCAGGCGGTAGCCGTCGCGCATGCCGCCGGCGTAGTCCTCGAACAGCTCCTGGGCGGTGATGCCGAACGGCAGCTCCCAGATGCCGGGGTTCTTCACCTTGCCGGAGAAGCCCATCAGCTTGGTGCCGTGGTCGGTGCTGCCCGCCCTGGCCAGCGAGTGGTACCACTTGACGCCGTTGCCGATGATCGCCGGCACGTTGCACAGCGACTCGACGTTGTTGACGCAGGTCGGCTTGCCCCACACGCCGACCGCGGCGGGGAACGGCGGCTTGGCGCGCGGGTTGGCGCGGCGGCCTTCCAGCGAGTTGATCAGCGCGGTTTCCTCGCCGCAGATGTAGCGGCCGGCGCCGGTGTGCACGAACAGCTCGAAGTCGAAGCCTGAGCCGAGGATGTTGCTGCCGAGCAGGCCGGCGGCCTTGGCTTCCTCGATGGCGCGGTTGAGGTTGGCGGCGGCGTCGACGTATTCGCCGCGCAGGAAGATGTAGCCACGGTAGGCCTTGAGCGCGCGCGCGCTGATCAGCATGCCCTCGATCAGCAGATGGGGCAGTTGCTCCATCAGCAGACGGTCCTTCCAGGTGTTGGGCTCCATCTCGTCCGCGTTGCACAGCAGGTAGCGGGTCTTGATGGACTCGTCGGCTGGCATCAGGCTCCACTTCACCCCGGTGGGGAAGCCGGCGCCGCCGCGGCCCTTGAGGCCGGATTCCTTGACCTCGTTGACGATGTCCGCCTCGGCCATGTCCCTGAGCGCCTTGCGCGCGGCCGTGTAGCCGTCCTTGCGCTGGTACTCGTCGAGCCACACCGGCTGGGCGTCGTCGCGCAGGCGCCAGGTCAGCGGGTGGGTTTCCGGGCTGCGCGCGACGGTGTTGAGCGGACCGATGGACGTCAGGGTCTTCATGCGTAGTCCTCCAGCAGCTTGGCGACGTTGTCGGCAGTCACGTTGCCGAAGGTGTCGTCGTCGATCATCAGCGCCGGGGCCTTGTCGCAGTTGCCCAGGCAGCACACCGGCAGCAGGGTGAAGCGGCCGTCGCCGCTGGTCTGGCCGGGGGCGATGCCCAGCTGCTGCTGGATCGCGCCGAGCACCGATTCATGCCCGCCGATGAAGCAGGTCATGCTGTCGCACACGCGGATGATGTGGCGGCCGACCGGCTGGCGGAAGATCTGGCTGTAGAAGGTGGCCACGCCCTCGACGTCGCTGGCCGGGATGCCCAGCACCGCGGCGATGGCGTGGATGGCGCCGTCCGGCACCCAGCCGCGCTGCTTCTGGACGATCTTCAGCGCCTCGATGGACGCCGCGCGCGGGTCCTCGTAGTGGTGCATCTCGTGCTCGATGGCCGAGCGCTCGGTCTCGCTGAGGGCGAAACGGTCGGTCTGGATCAGGTTCTGCGAAGAAACAGGGGTCTGGCTCATTGTCAGCGGTCCACGTCAGCCATCACGAAGTCGATACTGCCCAGATAGGCGATCAGGTCCGGCACCATGCTGCCGCGGATCACCGCGGGGATCTGCTGCAGGTGGGCGAAGCTGGGAGTGCGGATCCGCGTGCGGTAGCTCATGGTGCTGCCGTCGCTGGTCAGGTAGTAGCTGTTGATGCCCTTGGTCGCCTCGATCATCTGGAAGGCCTCGTTGGCGGGCATCACCGGACCCCAGGAAACCTGCAGGAAGTGGGTGATCAGGGTCTCGATGTGCTGCAGCGTGCGTTCCTTCGGCGGCGGCGTGGTCAGCGGGTGGTCCGCCTTGTACGGGCCTTCCGGCATGTTGTTCAGGCACTGCTCGATGATCCGCAGGCTCTCGCGCATCTCGCCCATCTTGACCATGCAACGGGCATAGGCGTCGCCTTCGTGGGCCAGCGGCACCTCGAATTCGAAGTTCTCGTAGCCGGAGTACGGGCGCGCCTTGCGCAGGTCGAAGTCGAAGCCGGTGGCGCGCAGACCGGCGCCGGTGACGCCCCACTCCAGCGCTTCCTTGGTGTTGTACTGGGCGACGCCCCTGGTGCGGCCGATCAGGATGCTGTTCTTCAGCGCGGCCTTCTCGTACTCGACCAGGCGCTTGGGCATCCAGTCGAGGAATTCGCGCACCAGGCGATCCCAGCCGCGCGGCAGGTCGTGGGCGACACCGCCGATGCGGTACCAGGCCGGGTGCAGGCGGAAGCCGGTGATGGCCTCGACCACCTTGTAGGCGCGCTGGCGGTCGGTGAAGGTGAAGAACACCGGCGTCATCGCACCGACGTCCTGGATGTAGGTGCCCAGGTACAGCAGGTGGTTCAGGATGCGGAAGAACTCCGCCATCATGATGCGGATCACGTCGACGCGCTGCGGCACCTTGATGCCGGCGAGCTTCTCCACCGCCAGCACGTAGGGCAGGTTGTTCATCACCCCGCCGAGGTAGTCGATGCGGTCGGTGTAGGGGATGAAGCTGTGCCAGCTCTGCCGCTCGGCCATCTTCTCGGCGCCGCGGTGGTGATAGCCGATCTCCGGCACGCAGTCGACGATCTCCTCGCCGTCCAGCTGCAGGATGATGCGGAAGGCGCCGTGGGCCGAGGGGTGGTTGGGGCCCAGGTTGAGGAACATGAAGTCGGTGTGCTCGCCGCCGCGCTTCATGCCCCAGTCCTCGGGCCTGAAGCGCAGGGCTTCCTGCTCCAGGTCCTGCTTGGCGGCGGACAGGCTGAACGGGTCGAACTCGGTGGCGCGCGCCGGGTAGTCCTTGCGCAGCGGGTGACCTTCCCAGGTCGGCGGCATCAGCAGGCGGGTCAGGTGCGGGTGGCCGCTGAAGGTGATGCCGTAGAGGTCCCAGACCTCGCGCTCGTACCAGTTGGCGTTGGGCCAGATGCCGGTGGCGGTCGGCACGTTGAGGTCGCCCTCGCTCAGGGCGACCTTGATCATCACGTCGCTGTTCCGCTCCATCGAGATCAGGTGGTAGAACACGCTGAAGTCGGCGGCGGGCAGGCCGCGGCGCTGGGTGCGCAGGCGCTCGTCGACGCCGTGCAGGTCGTAGAGCATGACGTAGGGCTTGCTCACGTCACGCAGGAAGCGCAGCACCTCGATCAGGCGCGCGCGCGGCACCCAGAGTACCGGCATGCCGGTGCGGGTGGGCTGGAGGGTGAAGGTGTCGGCGCCGAAACGCGCCTGCAGTTCGATTACGATATCCTGGTCGTCGGCCTTGTACGGCGGGACGGCCAGCAGGGTGTCTGCTGTCATGGTTCTCGATCGCTCGGTCAACGGATGGGCACGCCCGCACCTGGCGGGCGGGGGCTCATACTTCGTCGGGGCTGCGCAGGTTGGTTACCTGGATGCGTTGTTCACGGCGCACGTCGCGCTGCGCCGGCATTTCGGCGCGGTAGATGCCCTGGTCGCCAACCACCCAGGACAGCGGACGGCGCTCCTCGCCGATGGAGTCCTGCAGCAGCATCAGCGCCTGCAGGAACGCCTCGGGGCGGGGCGGACAGCCGGGAACGTAGACGTCGACGGGGAGGAACTTGTCCACCCCCTGGACGACCGAGTAGATGTCGTACATGCCGCCGGAGTTGGCGCATGCACCCATGGAGATGACCCACTTGGGCTCCAGCATCTGTTCGTACAGGCGCTGGATGACCGGCGCCATCTTCACGAAGCAGGTGCCGGCGACGACCATGAAGTCGGCCTGGCGCGGTGAGGCGCGGATCACTTCGGCGCCGAAGCGGGCGATGTCGTGCGGTGCGGTGAACGCCGTGGTCATCTCCACGTAGCAGCAGGACAGGCCGAAGTTGTACGGCCACAGGGAGTTCTTGCGCCCCCAGTTGACCGCCTTGTGCAGGACGTCTTCCAGCTTGCCCATGAAGACGCTCTTGTGCACCTGGTCTTCTAGCTGGGAGTCGGAAACGGTTTCCCGCTGGCCGATCGGATACTGGTCATTGACCGCATCCGGATCGATCCGGGTAAGTTCATATCGCATTGCCAAAGCCTCATTGTTTCAGCTTCGCCTGCCGCTTGCGGCGTGCTTCGGGCGCCCAGTCGAGCGCGCCGATACGCCAAAGGTAGACAAGACCCGCCAACAGAATTGCTATGAAAACGGTAGCTTCGATGAGGCCCGCCCAGCCGCTTTCGCGCACCGAGACGGCCCAGGCAAAGAGGAAGAGGGCTTCGACGTCGAAGATCACGAACAGCATCGCGACCAGATAGAATTTGGCGGAGAGGCGCAGGCGCGCGCTGCCGGTGGGCACCACGCCGGCTTCGAACGGTTCGTTCTTGCTGCGCCCCCAGGCGCGGCTGCCGAGCAGGCTGGAGACGCCGAGCATGAAGGCGATCAGGCCGAAGACGCCGAGCAGGAAGACGGCGAAACTCCAGTTGTGGGCGAGCAGAGCGGTCGATTCGGTCATGCCGGAGACTCTTCGAGGGCTTTGGGCGGGCTGCGGGACGCTCTGGCGCGCCACAAGCGCGCGAAGAATGCGGCACTGTGTCGCAGCTTGCAATAAATTTTTGCAATTCTATGCCGGTTATCCGGACAAGTAAATTCATCCCTTGGAAGGGTCTCTTGCGGGGCTGGCAATAATGCGACCCGGTGTCGCAGGCAGGGTAAAAAAAGACCCCGCCGAAGCGGGGTCGAACGTGCCATGGTACGAGCTTGAAGCGTGTCGGGCTCAGACCGCCTGTCCGGGGACTCTGGCCCGGGTGACCCGGTCCACCAGATAGACCAGGCCGTGGTAGTCGATGCCGGAATGCTGCGACAGGCCGATCTCGCAGGTGCGGCTGGTGGACACCCCTTCGCCGCACTGCTGCACGGCGTCCTTCAGCGAGCGCAGTGCGTGGGCATTGAGCTCCGGCCGGTTGAAGCCCTTGTCGCCGGCGAAGCCGCAGCAGTGGATGCCTTCCGGCACCACCACCTGGCGGGTGCAGCGGCCGACGATGTCGATCAGCCCCTGCGCCTCGCCCAGATGCTGGGTGCTGCAGGTGACGTGCACCGCCACCGGCTCGGCCTGCGGGACGAACTCCAGGCGGTCGAGCAGCTGCTCGCGGATGAACTTCACCGGATCGAAGATCTGCAGGCGCTCGTCGGCAAGATCCTGCACCAGGCGCAGGGTGCACGGGCTGGTGTCGCAGTAGATCGGGTCGAGGCCGCCGCGACTGGCCTCGAGCAGCGCGTCGAGCAGCTCGCGGCGCTTGGCCTCGGCCTGCTCGGGATAGCCCTTGGAGGCGAACGGCTGGCCGCAGCACAGGTTGTCCAGGTTGTCCGGGAACACCACGGCGAAGCCGGCCTTCTCCAGCAGGGCGCGGGTCTTGTCGAGCAGCGGCGTCTGCTCGGCGTCGCCGGCCGCCGGGCCCATGGCGCGCGACACGCAGGCGGCCAGATACACCACCCGCGGCTTTTCCGTCTGTTGCGGCGCGGCCGGCAACTGCAGGCGCACCGGCTGCGGCATGGCGGCCGTCCACTGCGGCAGGCGCTCGCCGGACAGCCGGCGCAGACCGGCGCTCAGCGCGGCCAGGCGCGGCGCGCCGAGCAG
>NZ_SSTC01000038.1 GCF_004801855.1 Pseudomonas sp. A-1
CGAGGCCGCGCGCCAGAAGGCCGAGGCCCCGGCCCCCGCGCCGGCCCGGCCGGAGTCGCGCCGGCGTGTCGACGACGCCGAGGAAGCCCGCCTGCGTGCAGTGGCCGCCCGCCAGGCTGCCGCCGAAGCTGCCGCTGTGGCGGCAGCCCAGGTCGAGGCCGCCAAGCCGGCCACTACCGAGCGCGCCAAGGAAGAGGCTCGCCGCGCGGCACCCAAGCGCAACGAGGACGACGAGCGTCGCGATCGCAAGCAGGCCCAGCATCGCCCGTCGCTGAAGGAAAAGGCGCCGACTCCGCGCGTCGCTCCGCGCAGCGATGACGAGGACGGTTTTGCCCGTCGTGGCGGCCGTGGCGGCAAGGGCAAGCTGAAGAAGCGCAACCAGCATGGCTTCCAGAGCCCGACCGGCCCGATCGTACGTGAAGTGAGCATCGGCGAGACCATCACCGTGGCCGAACTGGCCGCGCAGATGTCGGTCAAGGGCGCCGAAGTGGTCAAGTTCATGTTCAAGATGGGCTCTCCGGTGACCATCAACCAGGTGCTCGACCAGGAAACCGCGCAGCTGGTGGCCGAAGAGATGGGCCACAAGGTCAAGCTGGTCAGCGAGAACGCCCTGGAAGAGCAACTGGCCGAATCCCTCAAGTTCGAGGGCGAGGCCGCGTCGCGCGCACCGGTGGTCACCGTCATGGGTCACGTCGACCATGGCAAGACCTCGCTGCTCGACTACATCCGCCGCACCAAGGTGGCGACCGGCGAGGCGGGTGGCATCACCCAGCACATCGGCGCCTACCACGTGGAAACCGATCGCGGCATGATCACCTTCCTCGACACCCCCGGCCACGCCGCGTTCACCCAGATGCGTGCCCGTGGTGCCCAGGCGACCGACGTGGTCATCCTGGTGGTGGCGGCCGACGACGGCGTGATGCCGCAGACCCAGGAAGCCGTGCAGCACGCGAAAGCGGCTGGCGTGCCGATCGTGGTCGCGGTGAACAAGATCGACAAGCCGGACGCCAATCCGGACAACATCAAGAACGGCCTGGCCGCGCTGGATGTGATCCCGGAAGAGTGGGGCGGCGATGCGCCGTTCGTGCACGTGTCGGCCAAGGTCGGTACCGGCATCGACGAGCTGCTCGAAGCCGTGCTGCTGCAGGCCGAAGTCCTCGAGCTGAAGGCCACGCCGTCGGCCCCGGGCCGTGGCGTGGTGGTCGAGTCGCGCCTGGACAAGGGCCGCGGTCCGGTGGCCACCGTGCTGGTGCAGGACGGTACCCTGCGTCAGGGCGACATGGTGCTGGTCGGCGTCAACTACGGTCGCGTGCGTGCCATGCTCGACGAGAACGGCAAGCCGATCAAGGAAGCCGGTCCGTCCATCCCGGTCGAGATCCTCGGCCTCGACGGCACCCCGGATGCCGGCGACGAGCTGACCGTGGTCGCCGACGAGAAGAAGGCCCGCGAAGTCGCGCTGTTCCGTCAGGGCAAGTTCCGCGAGGTCAAGCTGGCCCGCGCCCACGCCGGCAAGCTGGAAAACATCTTCGAGACCATGGGTCAGGAAGAGAAGAAGACCCTCAACGTGGTCCTCAAGACCGACGTGCGCGGCTCCTTGGAGGCCCTGCAGGGCTCGCTGGAAGGCCTCGGCAACGAGGAAGTCCAGGTGCGCGTGGTCGGCGGCGGCGTCGGTGGCATCACCGAGAGCGACGCCAACCTGGCGCTGGCTTCCAGCGCGGTGATCTTCGGCTTCAACGTGCGTGCCGACGCCGGCGCGCGCAAGATCGTCGAGCAGGAAGGTCTGGACCTGCGCTACTACAACGTCATCTACGACATCATCGAGGACGTCAAGAAGGCGCTCACCGGTATGCTCGGCAGCGACGTGCGCGAGAACATCCTCGGCATCGCCGAAGTGCGTGACGTGTTCCGTTCGCCGAAGTTCGGCGCCATCGCCGGCTGCATGGTGCTGGAAGGTACCGTCCATCGCAACCGTCCGATCCGCGTGCTGCGCGACGACGTGGTGGTCTTCGAGGGCGAGCTGGAATCGCTGCGCCGCTTCAAGGACGACGTCGCCGAAGTGCGTAACGGCATGGAGTGCGGTATCGGCGTGAAGAGCTACAACGACGTCCGCGTCGGCGACAAGATCGAAGTCTTCGAGAAGGTCCAGGTAGCGCGCAGCCTCTAAGCGCCAGCGAGTGCTGCAAGCGCCAAGCCGGAAGCTCCTGTAGGATGCTTCCGGCTTGTGCGTTTCGGCTTCAGGGTTTTTTACGGATTACAGTCATGGCCAAAGAATACAGCCGCACCCAGCGGATCGGTGACCAGATGCAGCGCGAACTCGCGCAGCTGATCCAGCGCGAGATCAAGGATCCGCGTCTGGGCCTGGTGACCCTGACCGGCATCGACGTCAGCCGCGACCTGGCCCACGCCAAGGTGTTTTTCACCGTGATGGGGCAGGACGACAACGCCGAGAAGATCGCCCTCAACCAGGAGATCCTCAAGGATGCCGCCGGTTACCTGCGCATGCTGCTCGGTCGCGCGATCAAGCTGCGTACCATCCCGCAGCTGCATTTCCTCTACGACGAGAGCGTGCGCCGCGGCGCCCAGCTGTCGGCGCTGATCGAGCGCGCGGTGGCCGAGGACCGTCGTCACCAGGACACGGACAAGGAGTAAGGCGTGGCCCAGGTCAAACGCATCCGCCGCGCGGTCAGCGGTATCCTGATCCTCGACAAGCCGCGCGGCTTCAGCTCCAACGCCGCCCTGCAGAAGGTGCGCTGGCTGCTCAACGCCGAGAAGGCCGGCCACACCGGTAGCCTCGACCCGCTGGCCACCGGGGTGCTGCCGCTGTGCTTCGGCGAGGCGACCAAGTTCTCCCAGTACCTGCTGGACGCCGAGAAGGGCTACGCCACGGTCATGCACCTCGGCGTCACCACCACCACCGGCGATGCCGAGGGCGAGGTGCTCGAGCGCCGCGAGGTGAACTTCGACCGCGAACAGCTGGAGGCCCTGCTGCCGCGTTTCCGCGGTGCCATCCAGCAGGTGCCGCCGATGTACTCGGCGCTGAAGAAGGATGGCCAGCCGCTGTACAAGCTGGCGCGCGCCGGCGAGGTGGTGGAGCGCGAGGCGCGTTCTGTTACTATTGACCGGCTCGAGCTGACCCGCTTCGCGCCGCCGTTCGCCGATCTGGAAGTCAGCTGCAGCAAGGGCACCTACATCCGCACCCTGGTCGAGGATCTCGGCCAGGCGCTGGGCTGCGGGGCACATGTCGCCGAGCTGCGCCGCACCCAGGCCGGTCCGTTCAGCCTGGCGCAGGCGATCAGCCTCGACGAGCTGATCGCCGCCCACGAGCAGGGTGGCGCCGAGGCACTGGATCGCTTCCTCCTCCCGGTGGACTGCGGTCTGGAGCACTGGCCGGCAGTGCAGCTGTCGGAGCACAGCGCCTACTACTGGCTGCACGGGCAGCCGGTGCGGGCTCCCGAAGCGCCGAAGTTCGGCATGCTGCGGGTACGCGATCACCAAGGTCGCTTCATCGGTATCGGTGAGGCGACCGACGACGGGCGCATTGCGCCGCGTCGACTGATTCGGTCCTGAGGACCGGACGAGGGTGGCTGTCAGCAGGCACGGTCACTCCTCCATTCATGAAAACGGGGTACTTCCCCGGCCTGTTACCTCAGAGGAAAGTCCATCATGGCACTGAGCGTCCAAGAGAAAGCCCAGATCGTTAACGAGTATCAGCAAGCTGCTGGCGATACCGGTTCCCCGGAAGTGCAGGTTGCCCTGCTGACCGCCAACATCAACAAGCTGCAGGATCACTTCAAGGCCAACGCCAAGGACCACCACAGCCGTCGTGGTCTGATCCGCATGGTCAACCAGCGCCGCAAGCTGCTGGACTACCTGAAGGGTAAGGACACCACTCGTTACAGCGCCCTGATCGCGCGCCTGGGCCTGCGTCGCTAAGACGTGGCTCGCCGAAGCCGGGAGCTGGCGGTTCGGAGCGACAGGTGGGCCTTGGCCCGCCTCCGCCCCGGGGCGCCAGCTCCCGGTTTTCCCAGGGCATCCACGAAAGGCCGTGGCAGTCGCCTTTCGTAGATGACTTGCCGAGCGCGCCAGCGGGCGCGACTCCAGAGCTCCAGCGATTTCCCCAAGGCAACACAGAGAAGGAAAACACCGTGAATCCGGTTATCAAGCAGTTCCAGTTCGGTCAGACGACCTTCACCCTCGAGACCGGGCGCATCGCCCGGCAGGCCAGCGGCGCGGTGCTGGTCAGCACCGACGATGTCAGCGTGCTGGTCACCGTGGTCGGCGCCAAGCAGGCCGATCCGGGCAAGGGCTTCTTCCCGCTGTCCGTGCACTACCAGGAAAAGACCTACGCCGCCGGCCGCATCCCGGGTGGCTTCTTCAAGCGTGAAGGCCGTCCGAGCGAGAAGGAAACCCTGACCTCGCGCCTGATCGACCGCCCGATCCGCCCGCTGTTCCCCGAAGGCTTCATGAACGAAGTGCAGGTCGTCTGCACCGTCGTGTCGACCAACAAGAAGTCCGATCCGGACATCGCCGCGATGATCGGCACCTCCGCCGCCCTGGCCGTCTCCGGCATCCCGTTCGACGGTCCGATCGGCGCCGCCCGCGTCGGCTACCATGACGAACTGGGCTACATCCTCAACCCGAGCTACGAGCAGCTGCAGAGCTCGCGCCTGGACATGGTGGTGGCCGGTACCGAAGACGCCGTGCTGATGGTCGAGTCGGAAGCCGAAGAGCTGACCGAAGACCAGATGCTGGGCGCCGTGCTGTTCGCCCACGAGGAATTCCAGAACGCCATCCGCGCCATCAAGGAATTCGCCGCCGAAGCCGGCAAGCCGCGCTGGGACTGGCAGGCTCCGCAGGCCAACACCGTGCTGATCGACGCCATCAAGGCCGAGTTCGGCGAGGCGATCTCCAACGCCTACACCATCACCGTCAAGCAGCAGCGCTACGCCGCCCTCGACGCCCTGCGCGAGCAGGTGATCGCCAAGTTCGCCGGTGACGGCGAAGGCCAGTTCCCGGCCGGCGAAGTCAAGGAAGTGTTCGGCCTGCTCGAATACCGCACCGTGCGCGAGAACATCGTCAACGGCAAGCCGCGCATCGACGGCCGCGATACCCGCACCGTGCGCCCGCTGGCCATCGAGGTCGGCGTGCTGGGCAAGACCCACGGCTCCGCGCTGTTCACCCGTGGCGAGACCCAGGCCCTGGTGGTCGCCACCCTCGGCACCGCCCGCGACGCCCAGCTGCTGGACACCCTGGAAGGCGAGCGCAAGGACGCCTTCATGCTGCACTACAACTTCCCGCCGTTCTCGGTCGGCGAGTGCGGCCGCATGGGCAGCCCGGGCCGTCGCGAGATCGGCCACGGCCGTCTGGCCCGTCGTGGCGTCGCCGCCATGCTGCCGAGCCAGGCCGACTTCCCCTACACCATCCGCGTGGTGTCGGAAATCACCGAGTCCAACGGCTCCAGCTCGATGGCCTCGGTGTGCGGCGCTTCCCTGGCGCTGATGGACGCCGGTGTGCCGGTCAAGGCGCCGGTGGCCGGCATCGCCATGGGTCTGGTCAAGGAAGGCGACAAGTTCGCCGTGCTGACCGACATCCTCGGCGACGAGGACCACCTCGGCGACATGGACTTCAAGGTGGCCGGTACCGACAAGGGCGTCACCGCCCTGCAGATGGACATCAAGATCCAGGGCATCACCGAAGAGATCATGGAGATCGCGCTGAACCAGGCTCTGGAAGCGCGTCTGAACATCCTCGGCCAGATGAACCAGGTGATCGCCAAGCCGCGCGCCGAGCTGTCGGAAAACGCCCCGACCATGCTGCAGATGCGCATCGACACCGACAAGATCCGCGACGTCATCGGCAAGGGCGGCGCCACCATCCGCAGCATCTGCGAAGAGACCAAGGCCTCGATCGACATCGAGGACGACGGCAGCGTGAAGATCTACGGCGAGACCAAGGAAGCCGCCGAGGCTGCCCGTCAGCGCGTGCTGGGCATCACCGCCGAGGCCGAGATCGGCAAGATCTACGTCGGCAAGGTCGAGCGCATCGTCGACTTCGGCGCCTTCGTCAACATCCTGCCGGGCAAGGACGGTCTGGTGCACATCTCGCAGATCAGCGACAAGCGCATCGAGAAGGTCACCGACGTGCTCAAGGAAGGCGAGGAAGTGAAGGTGCTGGTGCTGGACGTGGACAACCGCGGTCGCATCAAGCTGTCGATCAAGGACGTGGCGGCTGCCGAAGCCTCCGGCGTCTGATCGAGCTGAGCGCATGACAGAAAAGGCCCTTCGGGGCCTTTTCTGTTTTCCGGGATCGGCGAGGGCGAGGCTCAGTAGCGGCGCTGGCTGCGGATCTCGGTGAGGCGGTTGCCCTCGAAGCGCAGGAAGTAGTACATGCCGCTGCGCGGTCCGTAGATCCACTCGTCGATGCGGACCTCCTCGTAGTTGCCCCAGTCGTCGCCGCGCTGGCGGTAGCCGATGATGCTGCGGCTGGCCGGCTCGCCGCACTTCTCCTGGACCTCGAGGGCGTGATCGCCGGTGCTGATCAGGGCGCTGCCACAGCGCAGGGTGGCGGCTCCGGCCGGAACGGCGAGCAGCAGCAGGGTCAGGGGCAGGAAGGCTTTCACTGGAATCATCCCGATGGTGGCTGGGGGGCATTCTGCGGGCCGAGGCGGCCGCTGTCGATTGGACCGCGCAGTCGCATGCTCATTCGCTGTCCAGATGCAGAGGCACGACGATGCGGCCGCCGGTGCCGGCGCCCTCGACGCTACCGACATCCAGCAGGTAGATGCGCTCGTCGGCCAGGCCGCCCTGCTCGACCAGCCAGGCCTTGATCGTGCGGGCGCGGTCCTGGGCCAGCTGGCGCTGCAGCAGCGCGCTCTGCGCCCAGGAGTCGAGCACGGCCTGGCGCAGGCGGACGGCGCGCTCGGGCTTCTTCAGCTCGCGCCATTCGGCCGGTGGCTGCTGGCCGAGGCGGGCGCGGTAGATGCCCTCGAGCAGGATCGCCTGCATGTCTTCCGGCACCTGGAGCTGGCTGGCCTCGGCCGGCACCTTGTCGCCGCGCCGCTGCAGCATGCGGTACCAGGTCTCCTGGTATTCGCGGGCCAGGCGCTGTTCGGCCAGCGGCGGGCCGTCGAGCGCGGCCACGCTCATGCCCTCGACCTCCAGGCGCAGGGCCGGGCGCTGTCCCAGCGCCTTGGCCAGCTTGCCGAGGCTGGCGCGGGCCTGCTCGTCCAGTTCGCTGGAGCCGGCGGCGAAGGGCACGCTGTCGAGCGGCTCCTCGCCGCCGTCGAGCAGGCCGGCGATCAGCTTGAACGGTGCCTGCACCGCACGCAGCATCAGGTTGCGCAGGGTCTGCCAGACGATCGGCACCACGCTGAACTCGGGATTGTTGAGGTCGCCCTGCACCGGCAGGGCGATGGCGATGTTGCCGTCGGTGTCCTTGAGCAGCGCCACCGCCAGGCGCACCGGCAGGTCGGTGGCGCTGGGGCTGTCGACCCGCTCGCCGAGCTGCAGGTCCTCCAGCAGTACCTTGTTGTCGGCGTTCAACTGGCCCTTGGTGATCCGGTAGTGCAGGTCGAGATTGAGACGGCCCTTGCGGATCTTGTAGCCGGCGAACTTGCCGGCGTAGGGCGTCAGGGTGGTCAGCTCGACGCGCTGGAAGCGGGTGGCGATGTCCAGCTGCTCCAGCGGTGCGAAGGGCGTCAGCTGACCCTTGATGCTCACCGGCGCGTAGCGGTCGACCTTGCCGCGGATGTCCACGCTGGCCGGCTTGCGCGACTGGTTGTCCAGGGTGCCGATGCGCCCGTTGAGTTGCTGGATGGCGGTGGCGAAGTTGGGGGTGAGCGAGAAGTCGGCGAAGTTGGCCGAGCCGTCGGCGATGTCGATGCCGCCCACCACCAGGTGCAGCGGCGGCTCCGGGCGGGTCGGTGCCGCCTTGGGCGGCTGCGGGATCAGCAGCTCCTTGACGTTGGTGCTGAGATCCTCGTTGATGATGAAGCGCGCGTAGGGCTGCTGCAGGCGCACGCGGTCGATGCGCAGCTGCTCGCCGTGGCGGTAGTCGAGGCCGTCGAGGTCGAGGGTCTGCCACCTGACGAAGTCGCGCCCCTTGAGGGTGTCCAGGGTGTGCAGCTGGCTGACCCTGGCCTTGCCGGCGAGGCGCAACGCCAGCGGCGCGGCGTTCTGCAGGTCGACCGCCAGTTCGGCGCCGAGCAGGCCGCTGCGCAGCTCCAGGTGGATGAACGGGCTGAGGTAGGCCTGCGCCAGGCGCAGGTCGAGGTCGCTCGCCTGCACCTTGAGCTGGCTGGCGAGCGGCCTGAGGCGCACCTGGCCGCTGGCCGCCAGCTGGCCATGGGCGCCGATGCCGCTGGCCAGCCTGAGGGTGAAGGGCTGCTCGCCAGTGCTGGTGGCATCCTGCAGGTCGAGATCCAGCGGGCCGATGTCCAGCGCCACGGCGGGGCTGGGCACGCGGTCCGCGAGGTGGGCGCGCCAGTCGCGCAGCTGGATGTCCCTGAGCTGCACCTGCCAGGGGCCGGCCGATGGCGCCGAGGCGTCCGTGCCGGCAGTCTGTTCCGTGGCCGTGGCCGGCGCGGCAGGCGTTGCACTGGCGTTGGCCGCTTCGCCGGCCGCGACCGGCTGCTCCGCCGTGCCGACGGGGCGCTCGCTGCTGCCGGCGGCCGCGGCGTGGCGCTGGAGCTGCGCCAGCTGCTGCTCGACCAGCGTCTGCCAGTCGAGGCGGCCATCCGCTTCGCGCGCGGCCCAGGCCTCCAGGCCCTGGCTGCGCAGCTGGCCGATCACCAGCTGGCGGGCGCCCAGGTCCAGGCTGGCATTGCCGGCTTCCAGGCTGGCCAGCCTGAGCAGCGGCTGCTCGCCCGGACGGTGCAGCTGCAGCGCCGCCAGGTGCGCCTGGCCGTCGCTCAGGATCAGCTGCGGTCCCGGGCTCAGACGCAGCTGGGCGCTGGCGAGGTCGAGGCGTTCGGCATCGAGCAGGGGCTGGCCATCGGCCTGCTGCAGGCGCAGGCCGCTGAGCTGCAGCTGGCTGTTGTCCAGCTGCAGATGCAGGCCCTCGCGCAGCTCGAGGCGGAAGTCGCTGGCCACGCTGGCCTGCCCTTGGGTCAGCTCCAGCGGCAGCGCGCGGCGCACGTAGGGCCACCAGGTGGTCAGGCCGATCTCGGCCACCTGCAGCCGCCCTTCGGCGCGCACGGGCTGCAGGCCCAGGCGGCCCTGCAGGTCGAGGTTGGCGCCGCTCGAGCCGCTGGCCTTGAGGCTGAACTCGCCGTTGTCCTCCGCGCGGGTGCCGATGTGGCGCAGTTCGAGGTCGAGGGCCTCGTAGCGCAGTTCGACCGGCGGCTGCGGGCGCTCGTCGAGCAGATGCAGGCTGCCGCCGCTCAGGGCCAGGCGGTCGACCAGCAGCGGGAAGGGCTCGCCGGCCGGCTTTTCTTCCGCGGCGCCCTTCGCCGGCAACCTGAACAGGCGCAGCAGGTTGAACGGCCGGTCGGCGGCGAACAGCAGCTCGACGTGCGGCCGCTCCAGCAGCAGTTCGCGCAGGTGCAGGGCGCCCTGCCACAGGCTGTCGACCTGCAGGTCGGCGTACAGGCGGGCGAAGGCCAGCTGTTCCGCCCCGGCCTCGCCCACACGCAGGCCGTGCAGGGTCAGCTCGAGGCTGAACGGGTTGAGCTCGATGCGCTCGAGGCGGGCCGGCACGGTGGCGTACTCGGCCAGCTTCTGGTTGGCCAGCTTGAGGCCGGCCCAGGGCAGCACGAGGAAGCCGAGCAGGGCGTACAGCAGGGGGGCGAGAACCAGCGCGGCGAGACCGCGTTTCAATCCTTTGGACATGGCCGGGCGCTTCTATCGGGCGTGAGCTGCCTTGGAGTATGGCATGCCCGGCCGGTTCCGATCCTTGCCGGCGCCGGCAGTTTGCCGCGGCAGGCCGGCGCCCGGCACGGTTCAGAGATGGAGGATCAGGGTCTTCAGCGGCGGGCGGCCGTCGAAGGAGGGGAAGTCGGCGGCCGGCGCCAGCACCTCGACCTCGCGCACCGGGCGGCCGTTCTTCGCCGCGCAGCGCAGCACCTGCTCGCGCCAGTCGTCCAGCTCGACCCTGGCGAGGTTGTT
Organism: Pseudomonas sp. A-1; assembly: GCF_004801855.1. Taxonomy (GTDB): domain Bacteria; phylum Pseudomonadota; class Gammaproteobacteria; order Pseudomonadales; family Pseudomonadaceae; genus Geopseudomonas. The sequence goes on from NZ_SSTC01000038.1 coordinate 10,104, forward strand.
GCAGCACACCAGGGTGCCGCCCGCGGCGGTGGCCAGCAGCGCCGGCTTGAGCAGGCTCTGGTAGTCGCGCAGCAGGTCGACGGTGCCGAAGGCGCTGCGCGCCCAGGCCGGCGGATCGAGGAACACCAGGTCGAACTGCTCGGCGGCCAGGCGCGGGTAGCTCGGCAGGCGCTGGCCGCGGCGGTGCGCCACCGGCAGGCCGGCCAGCTGGCGGATCGCCGGGAAGTAGTCGGACTGGATGAAGTGCATTTCCGGCAGGGCCGGATTGAGCGCGCCATTCTCGCGGCCGACCGCCAGGTTGCCCTCGGCGAAGTCGAGGTTGACCACGCGGCGTGCGCCGCCGGCCGCGGCGCACAGGCCGACGCCGCAGGTGTAGGCGAACAGGTTGAGCACCGACCTGCCGGCGCTGTGGCGCCTGACCCAGCCGCGGGCGTTGCGCAGGTCGAGGAACAGCAGCGGGTCCTGTCCCGGGTGGCGGGCGCGCACCCGGTAGTTCAGCCCCCACTCGTGGCCGACCAGCTCGGCCAGCGCCTCGGGGGTAGGCTGGCAGACCGGATCCGTGCGGTCGATGCGCGAGTTGGGCTGCGAGCGGTCGTTGTACACCGCCAGCAGCTCGCTGCCGAGAAAGGCCTGGCAGGCGGCGAACAGCTCGAGCAGGGCATCGCGCTCGAGCGGCTGGTGGAAGCTCTGCACCAGCAGCTGCGGGCCGTAGCGGTCGACGGTCAGGCCCGGCGCGCCCTCCTGGCTGCCGTGGAACAGGCGGTAGCAGTCGGTGCCCTGGCCGTGCAGTTCGGCGATCAGGGCCTGACGGCGCTCGAAGGCGGCGCGCAGCGCCTGGTTCAAGGCGGACATGGCGCGTCTCCTCGGGGATGGGGAGCGGCAGTTTACCAGCGCCCGCGCGGGCTGCCGCCGCTTTTCCACGCGCCGGCGCGACGCTCAGCGGTGGATGCGCTGCTCGATCAGGTTGTCCACCACGGTCGGGTCGGCCAGGGTCGACAGGTCGCCGAGGTTGTCCAGCTCGTTGCCGGCGATCTTGCGCAGGATGCGCCGCAGGATCTTGCCCGAGCGGGTCTTCGGCAGACCCGGCGCCCACTGGATCAGATCCGGGCGGGCGAAGTGGCCGACCTCGCGGGCGACCAGCTCGGCGAGCTCCTGGCGCAGGCCCTCGCTGGGCTGGCTGTCCGTCATCAGGGTGACGAAGGCGTAGATGCCCTGGCCCTTGAGGTCGTGCGGGTAGCCGACCACCGCGGCCTCGGCCACCGCATCGTGCAGCACCAGCGCGCTCTCCACCTCAGCGCTGCCCAGGCGGTGGCCGGAGACGTTGAGCACGTCATCGACCCGCCCGGTGATCCACCAGTCGCCGTCCTCGTCGCGGCGCGCGCCGTCGCCGGTGAAGTAGTAGCCGGGGTAGGGCCTGAAGTAGGTGTCGAGCAGGCGCTGGTGGTCGCCGAAGACCGTGCGGATCTGGCTCGGCCAGCTGGCCTTGAGCGCCAGCAGGCCCGCTCCGGGCCCGTCGATCTCGCGGCCCTGCTCGTCGAGCAGCACCGGCTGCACGCCGAAGAACGGCCGGGTCGCCGAGCCGGGCTTGAGGGTGGTGGCGCCGGGCAGGGGGCTGATCATGATGGCGCCGGTTTCGGTCTGCCACCAGGTGTCGACGATCGGGCAGCGGCTGTCGCCGACCACGTGGTAGTACCACTCCCAGGCCTCCGGATTGATCGGCTCGCCCACCGAGCCGAGCAGGCGCAGACTCGCGCGCGAGGTCCGGCGCACCGGTGCCTCGCCCTCGCGCATCAGCGCGCGCAGGGCGGTGGGCGCGGTGTAGAAGATGTTGACCTTGTGCCTGTCGACGATCTGCCAGGGCCGCGCGGCATCCGGGTAGGCGGGCACGCCCTCGTACAGCAGGGTGATCGCGCCATTGGCCAGCGGCCCGTACACCCCGTAGCTGTGCCCGGTGACCCAGCCGACGTCGGCGGTGCACCAGAACACCTCGCCGTCGCGGTAGTCGAACACGTACCTGTGGGTCATGGCCGCGGCCAGCAGGTAGCCGCCGGTGCAGTGCAGCACGCCCTTGGGCTTGCCGGTCGAGCCCGAGGTGTAGAGGATGAACAGCGGGTCCTCGGCGTCCATCGGCTCGGCCGGGCAGTCGCCGTCGACCTGGCCGAGCAGCTCGTGGTACCAGTGGTCGCGCCCGGCCAGCCAGTCGATGCCGGCGTGGCGGTGGGCGACCACGATCACGCCGGTCACGTTCGGGCAGTCCCGCAGGGCGTGGTCGACGTTGGCCTTCAGCGGGATGCGCTTGCCGCCGCGCACGCCCTCGTCGGCGGTGATCACCAGCCGGCAGTCGGCGTCCTGGATGCGGTCGCGCAGGGCGTCGGGGGCGAAGCCGCCGAACACCACCGAGTGCACCGCGCCGATGCGCGCGCAGGCGAGCATGGCGCAGGCCGCCGCCGGGATCATCGGCAGGTAGATGCACACCCGGTCGCCCTTCCTCACCCCCAGCAGCTTCAGCGCATTGGCCAGCCGGCAGACCTGCTCGTGCAGCTCGCGGTAGCTGAGGTGACGGGACTGTCCCGGTTCGTCGCCTTCCCAGATGATCGCGGTCTGCTCGCCGCGGCTGGCCAGGTGGCGGTCCAGGCAGTTGTAGGCGGCGTTGAGCTGGCCGCCGCGGAACCAGCTGGCCTGGCCGCGGGCGAAGTCGCCGTGGTGCACGCTGCGCCAGGGCCTGAACCAGTCGAGGAACTGGCGGGCCTGCTCGCTCCAGAACTGCTCGGGGTGGTCGATGGACTGCCGGTACAGGCGCCGGTAGTCCTCGGCGTGCAGCCAGGCATGGCGGTAGGCGGCGGCATCGACCGGGTGGGTGCGGATGTCGAACATGGCGCAGCTCCTGGAAGGCTGTCCGCGATGTCCTTCAGCGTGGACCCGGATGGGGAGCGTCGCAAGGACGGCCCGCCGCACGGGCGGGCCGCCCCGGGCTCAGCCGCGGTGGCGGGAGCGGAAGTGGTCGATCAGGCCCTGGGTCGAGCCATCCTCGGCGGGGCTGGAGTCCTCGCCGGTCAGGCGGGCGTAGAGGGTCTTGCCCAGCTCCTTGCCCAGCTCGACGCCCCACTGGTCGAAGGCGTTGATGCCCCAGATCACGCTCTGGGCGAACACCTTGTGCTCGTAGAGGGCGATCAGCGCGCCGAGACGCTGCGGGCTGACCCGCTCGAGGACGATGGTGTTGCTCGGCCGGTTGCCGGGGATCACCTTGTGCGGCGCCAGGCGCTGCACCTCGCTCTCGGCCAGGCCGGCGGCGCGCAGCTCGGCCTCGGCCTCGGCGAGGGTCTTGCCGCACATCAGCGCCTGGCTCTGCGACAGGCAGTTGGCGAACAGCCACTGGTGGTGGTCGGCCAGCGGGTGGTAGCTGGTCACCGGCACGATAAAGTCGGCCGGGATCATCAGGGTGCCCTGGTGCAGCAGCTGGTGGTAGGCGTGCTGGCCGTTGCAGCCGACCCCGCCCCAGATCACCGGGCCGGTGCCGCAGCTCACCGGGCTGCCGTCCTGGCGCACGCGCTTGCCGTTGGATTCCATGTCCAGCTGCTGCAGGTGCTGGTTGAAATTGCGCAGGTTGTGGTCGTAGGGCAGGATCGCGTGGCTCTGCGCGCCCCAGAAGTCGCCGTACCAGACGCCGAGCAGGGCCAGCAGCACCGGCATGTTGGCTTCGAAGGGCGCGGTGAGGAAGTGGCGGTCCATCTTGTAGGCGCCGGCCAGCAGTTCCTTGAAGTTGCCCATGCCGATGGCCAGGGCGATCGGCAGGCCGATCGCCGACCACAGCGAGTAGCGCCCGCCCACCCAGTCCCACATCGGGAAGATGTTCTCTTCGGCGATGCCGAACTCGACCGCCGCCTTGCGGTTGCTGGACACGGCGATGAAGTGGCGGTGCAGGTCGGCCTCGCCGGCGCCCTGGGCGAGCACCCAGCGCCGCGCGGCCTGGGCGTTCTTCAGCGTCTCCAGGGTGCCGAAGGACTTCGAGGAGACGATGAACAGGGTGGTTTCCGCGCGCAGCCTGGCGGTCACCTCGTGGAACTCGCTGCCGTCGACGTTGGCCAGGTAGTGGCAGCGCACGCCGCGCTGGGCGAACGGCAGCAGGGCCTCGGAGACCAGCTGCGGGCCGAGGAAGGAGCCGCCAATGCCGATGTTGACCACGTCGGTGATCGGCTTCTCGGTCCAGCCGCGCCACAGGCCGTTGTGGATGCGCTGCACCAGCTCGGTCATCTGCCCGAGCACCTGATGCACCCCCGGCATCACGTCGACGCCATCGACCAGCACCTTGTCGCCCACCGGGCGGCGCAGGGCGGTGTGCAGCGCCGGGCGGTTCTCCGAGGCGTTCACCGCGGCGCCGTCGAACAGCGCCGCGATGGCCGGGCGCAGCTTCATCTGTTCGGCCAGCGCCAGCAGGGCGGCCAGGCTGTCGGCGTCGATCAGGTTCTTCGAGTAGTCGAGGAACAGGCCGGCCTGGCTCAGCGAGTAGCGCTGGAAGCGCTGCGGATCGGCGGCGAAGGCCTGGCGCAGGCTGAAGTCGTGCATGCGCTCGCGCTGCGCGCGCAGGGCCTGCCAGGCGGGCTGTTGGGTGGCATCCAGCGGCTTGAGGTAGTGTTCCATCGACTGACTCGGGTTTCGTTCGGCTAGGGGCGAATGCAACAAGCCCGGAGCGGGTCCGGGCTTGTCGGGACTGCACGGCAGGCGGTCAGGCCACCTGCACGGGGATCGCGTGGCTGGTGTGGCTGAGCTCGTTGCCCGGGTTGAAGTACAGCATGTACGGCTTGTGCTGGCTCAGCTCGGCCTCGCTGTACTGGGCGTAGGTGCAGATGATCAGGCGGTGGCCGACGCCGGCCTTGTGGGCGGCGGCGCCGTTGACCGAGATCACCTTGGAGCCGTCCTCGGCGCGGATCGCGTAGGTGGTGAAGCGCTCGCCGTTGTCGACGTTGTAGATCTGGATCTGCTCGTATTCGCGGATGCCGGCCAGGTCCAGCCATTCGCCGTCGATGGCGCAGGAGCCTTCGTAGTCCAGGACGGCGTGGGTCACCTGGACACGGTGCAGCTTGGCTTTGAGCATGATGGAGTGCATGGCGGGTTCCTCGTCAGGCCGTGGCGTCGAGATCCACGAGCAGGTTGTCGATCAGCCGGGTGGTGCCCAGGCGGGCGGCGGCCAGAATCACCAGCTGGCGGTCGGCGGAGGTGGCCGGGCGCAGGGTGAGCGGATTGCGGATTTCCAGGTAGTCCGGAACGAAGCCGGCATTCTGCAGCTGGGCGCCGGCCTCGGCCAGCAGGGCGGCGTGGTCGGTCTGCCCGCCACGCAGGGCCGCGGCCAGCTCGCTGAGGGTACGGTACAGCTGCGGCGCCACGGCGCGCTGCTCGTCGTCGAGATAACCGTTGCGCGATGACAGCGCCAGGCCGTCGGCGCCGCGCACGGTCGGCTCGCCGAAGATCTGGATCGGCAGGTTGAGGTCGCGCACCAGCTTGCGGATCACCGCCAGCTGCTGGAAGTCCTTCTCGCCGAAGATCGCCAGGTCGGGCTGGACCATGTGGAACAGCTTGGTCACCACCGTGGCCACGCCGTCGAAGTGGCCGGGCCGGCTGGCGCCGCACAGGCCCTCGCTGACGCCCGGCACGCTGACGATGGTCTGCCCGCTCATGCCGTCGGGGTACATCTCCTCGGCGGTCGGCGCGAACAGCAGGTTGCAGCCGGCCTCGAGCAGCTTCTCCTGGTCGGCGGCGAGGGTGCGCGGGTATTTGTCGAGGTCCTCGCCGGCGCCGAACTGCAGCGGGTTGACGAAGATGCTGGCGACCACGAAGTCGGCGCGCTGGGCGGCCTTGGTCACCAGCGCGGCGTGGCCGGCGTGCAGGTTGCCCATGGTCGGCACCAGGCCGATGCGCTTGCCTTCGCTGCGCGCGCGCGCGACGGCGGCGCGCAGTTCGCGGACGGTCTTGACGGTGATCATGCGGAGAAACCGTGTTCGGGGGCGGGGAACTGGCCGCTCTTGACGGCCTGGGTGTAGGCGGTCAGGGCGTCCTGGATGCTGGCCTGGCCGGCCATGAAGTTGCGCACGAACTTGGCCGGGCGCGGATTGAGGCCGAGCATGTCGTGGATGACCAGTACCTGGCCGTCGGTGTCGACGCCGGCGCCGATGCCGATCACCGGGATGTTCGCCGCGCGGCTGATCTCGGCGGCCAGCGCGCTGGGCACGCATTCGAGCAGCAGCATGGCGGCGCCGGCCTGCTCGAGGGCCCGGGCGGCCTCGCGCATCTCGCGGGCGCGAGCCTCGTCGCGGCCCTGCACCTTGTAGCCGCCGAACACGTTGACCGACTGCGGGGTGAGGCCCAGGTGCACGCAGGCCGGAATACCGTTCTCGGCCAGGCGCTGCACGGTCTCGCACAGCCAGGCGCCGCCTTCCAGCTTGACCATGTGCGCGCCGGCGCGCATCAGCGCCGCGCTGCTCTCCAGCGCCTGCTCGAGGGTGGCGTAGCTCATGAACGGCAGGTCGCTGAGGATCAGCGCCCCCCGGTTGCCGCGCTTGACGCAGGCAGTGTGGTAGGCCATGTCGGCGACGCTGACCGGCAGGGTACTGTCGTGACCCTGCAGGACGTTGCCGAGCGAGTCGCCGACCAGCAGCACCTCGACCCCGGCGGCGCAGGCGGCGGTGGCGAAGGTGGCGTCGTAGCTGGTCAGCATGACGATCTTCTCGCCGTTCTGCTTGAGCGTACGCAGAGTGGTGAGGGTGACATCAGCCATCAAGAAATCCTCGTGGTGCACCGCAAAAGGGCGCGGGCAAACGGTGCCTATAGTCCCGATGGGGGGCGGTGAAGTCAATCGGCGCCATTTTCTGCCGCTCTCGGCCCGTTGGCCCGTTCGAGGCGCTCCAGCCCGACGAACGGACAGTCGGCGAGCAGTGCCTGCAGCGGCTGGCCGTCGGGCAGGCGCAGATCCGGGGCGATCTCCGCCAGCGGATAGAGGACGAAGGCGCGGGCGTGCATATGGTAGTGCGGCACGCTCAGGCGCTCCTCGTCCAGTTGCAGGTCGCCGAACAGCAGGATGTCCAGGTCCAGGGTGCGCGGTCCCCAGCGCTCGGCCTTGCGCTCGCGGCCCTGCTCGCGCTCGATGGCCTGCAGGGCGTCGAGCAGCGCGAGCGGGGCGAGGTCGCAGTCCAGCGCCGCCACCGCGTTGACGTAACGCGGCTGGTCGGCCGGGCCGAGCGGGTCGCTGGCGTACAGCGAGGACACCGCGGCCAGCCTGCACTGCGGCAGGCGGCCGAGGGCTTCGAGGGCGGCCTCGAGTTGCTGCACCGGCTCGGCCAGGTTGCTGCCCAGGCCGATGTAGACGCGGGTCATCGCCGGCTCACTCCTGCCCGTGGCCGCTCGGCGCATCGCTGCGGCGCTTGCGCGGGCTGCGCCGGCGCTTGCGCGGCGCGGCCTTGTCGCGGCCCTCGCCCTCGCTGAGGGCGCGGATCATGCCGCGGCGCTCGCTGTCGCTGGCGTCCTGGTAGCGCGTCCACCAGTCGCCGAGGCCGCCGGTTTCCTCGCCGGCCTCCTCGCGCAGCAGCAGGAAGTCGTAGCCGGCGCGGAAGCGCGGATTCTCCAGCAGCAGGTCGGCGCGCTTGCCGTGGCGGCGCGGCAGGCGCTCCTGCATGTCCCAGATCTCGCGCAGCGGCAGGGTGAAGCGCTTGGGGATGGCGGTGCGCCGGCACTGCTCGCTGATCACCTCGTGGGCGGCTTCCTGCAGGGCCGGCAGCGCCGGCATGCCGCGCGCCTGCAGCGCCGCGGCGCGTGCCGGCAGGGCCGGCCAGAGCAGGGCGGCGAACAGGAACGCCGGGGTCACTGGCTTGCCCAGGCGGATGCGCTCGTCGGTGTTGGCCAGCGCCTGGCGGATCAGCGCGCCGGCGTACTCCGGTTCGGCCTTCAGCGCCGCGGCGCTGGCCGGGAACAGCGGGGCGAACAGGCCGTAGTCGCAGAGCATCTCGAAGGTGCGCTCGCCCTGGCCGGACAGCAGCAGCTTGAGCACCTCGTCGAACAGGCGCGCCGAGGGAATGTCGTTGAGCAGCGGCGCCAGGCGGCGGATCGGTGCGGCGCTGTGCTTCTCGATGTCGAAGTCGAGCTTGGCGGCGAAGCGCACCGCGCGCAGCATGCGCACCGGGTCCTCGAGGTAGCGCTGCTCGGGATCGCCGATCAGGCGCACCAGGCGGCTGCGGATGTCGTGCACGCCGCGGGCGTAGTCGAGGATGCGCTCGCTGGCCGGGTCGTAGTAGAGGGCGTTGATGGTGAAGTCGCGGCGCTGGGCGTCGTCTTCCTGGCTGCCGTAGACGTTGTCGCGCAGGATGCGCCCGCTCTCGTGGCGCGCGGCCTGGGCGCTGTCCTCGTCGTCTTCGCCCTGCGGGTGGTGGGCGCGGAAGGTGGCCACCTCGATGATCTCGCGGCCGAAGTGCACGTGCACCAGCTTGAAGCGGCGGCCGATCACCCGTGCGTTGCGGAACTCGGCGCGCACCTGCTCGGGAGTGGCGCTGGTGGCCACGTCGAAGTCCTTGGGCGTGATGCCCAGCAGCAGGTCGCGCACGCAGCCGCCGACCAGGAAGGCCTGGTAGCCGGCCTGCTGCAGGCGCTCGACCACGTTCACCGCGTTGCGGCTGATCTGCTCGCGCTGCAGCGCGTGCTGGCTGCTGCCGAGCACCTCCGGCGTGGTGCGAACGGCGCGGGCGCGGCGCAGGGGAGAACGGATGGACTGGAACAGCTTCTTCAGCATGGGCGACAGGGTACCGGGATAGGGCGGGAGCGGGGACGGCCCCGCGCGATGGTGGCGGATTCTAGCACTGGCTGGCGGCGATGGTGAACGCGGGGGCGGTAGCGGCCACCCCGGCAGGCGGCGGTGGGGCAACGCCTCAGCCGTCGGTGGCGGCGCCCGACTTGCGACGCGGGATGCCCAGGCGCTGGCGGCGCTCCCACAGGCACTTGCGACTGATGCCGAGCTTGCGCGCCAGCTCGGTCTCGGTCATGTGGTCCTGGTGCTCGAGGACGAAGTGCTGGAAGTAGTCCTCCAGCGACAGGTTCTCCGCCGGCTCGCTGCCGCTGCTGGTCGGCAGGCTGTGCAGCTCGCCGGCGAAGTCGTCCTCCAGCTCCAGCTCGACGTCGATGCCCAGCAGGTCGAGCGGGATGCTGTTGCCCTCGCAGAGGATCACCGCGCGCTCGATGGCGTTCTCCAGCTCGCGCACGTTGCCCGGCCAGTTGTAGTGGCGGATCGCCCGCAGCGCCTCGGGCGAGAACTGCAGGGCCTCGCGGCCCATGCGTGCGCACTGGCGTGCCAGGAACACGCGGGCGATGTCCAGCACGTCGTCCTCGCGCTCGCGCAGCGCCGGCAGGCGCAGCGAGATGACGTGCAGGCGGTAGTAGAGGTCCTCGCGGAACTGGCCGTTCTTGGCCAGGTTCTTCAGGTCGCGGTGGGTGGCGGCGATCAGGCGCACGTCGACCTTCTGCGACTGCACCGAGCCGACCCGGCGGATCTCGCCCTCCTGCAGCACGCGCAGCAGGCGCGCCTGGGCCTCCAGCGGCAGCTCGCCGATCTCGTCGAGGAACAGGGTGCCGCCGTCGGCGGCCTCGACCAGACCGGTGCGCCCGGCGGTGGCGCCGGTGAAGGCGCCCTTCTCGTGGCCGAACAGCTCCGACTCGATCAGGGTCTCGGGGATGGCCGCGCAGTTCACCGAGATCAGCGGCGCCTTGGCGCGCCGCGACAGGTTGTGCAGGGCGCGCGCCACCAGCTCCTTGCCGGTGCCGGACTCGCCCTGGATCAGCACGGTGGAGTCGGTCGGCGCGACCTTGCGGATCTTGCCGAACAGGTCCTGCATCGCCGCGCAGCGGCCGATGATGCCGATTTCGCCGGCGGGCTCGGCGCTGTCGCCGGCGGGCGCCGGGGCGCTGGCGCCCGGTACGGCAGCCGGTTGCTGGCGCTCGCGGAGGATGCGCGCCACCGCCTGGAGCATCTCGTCGTGGTCGAACGGCTTGGCGATGTAGTCGATGGCGCCGAGCTTCATCGAGTCGACGGCCGAGCGCAGGCTGGCATAGCTGGTCATGATCAGCACCGGCGTGCCGCCGGCCAGGCCGATCAGCTCGGTGCCGGGGGCGCCGGGCAGGCGCAGGTCGCTGACCACCAGGTCGAAGGCGGGGATGCTGTAGCGCTCCTGGGCTTCCTGCACCGAGCCAGCCTCGCTGACCTGGTACTGGTTGCGCTCCAGCAGGCGGCGCAGCGCCGAGCGGATGATGGTTTCGTCTTCGACGATGAGAATATGTGCCATGTCTGTTCAGCTCTCGCGACGTGCTCGGAAGCGTCTGGATCCTGTCGGTGCCGGTCTCTGCAGACGGCTTGGCGAGGGCGCGCCGGGCTTCCGGCGGGGTGGCCGCCCGGGCGTTGCGCGTGCAGTGTCCATCGGCTTCACGGGGTGTCGGCAGCCAGCGGGCCGCCATAGCGCGGCAGGCTGATCCGGATGCGCGTGCCGCGCTGGCGTTCCGGGTCTGCCGGGCTGTCGATGGTTATCTGTCCATAATGCTCCTCGACGATCGAATAGACCAGTGCGAGGCCCAGGCCGGTCCCTTTGCCGGGGTCCTTGGTGGTGAAGAAGGGTTCGAACAGGCGCTCGACGATCGACTGCGGGATGCCCGGCCCCTCGTCCTCGACCATCAGCTCGACGCTGTCGGCGCCGGCCTCGCTGCGCACGCGGATGGCGCCGCCGGGCGGCGAGGCGTCGCGGGCGTTGGACAGCAGGTTGATCAGCACCTGGGCCAGGCGCTGCGGGTCGCCCTCGACCCAGTGCTGCGGGTCGCACAGGTTGAAGTAGTGCACGTCGTAGTCGCGGTTGAGCGACAGCAGGCCGATCGCCTCGCGCGTCACGTCGGCCAGGCACACCGGCTCGCTGGCCTGCTGGCGGCCGCCGGCGTGGGCGAAGCTCATCAGCGACTGGACGATGCGGGTGATGCGCTTGGTCTGCTCGATGATCTGCGCGCAGGTCTCGCTGATCTCGGCGTCGCCTTCGCGCTCCTCGCGCAGGTTCTGCGCCAGGCAGGCGATGCCGGTGACCGGGTTGCCGATCTCGTGGGCCACGCCGGCGGCGAGGCGGCCGATCGAGGCCAGGCGCTCGGAGTGGATCAGGCGATCCTCCAGCAACTGGGTCTCGGTGAGGTCCTCGACCAGCAGCACCAGGCCGCTGGTGCCGGGGGCCAGCGGCTCGTCGATGGCCGCCTTGTGCAGGTTGAGCCAGCGGGTCTGGCCGTCGAGGGCCAGGCGCTGCTTGTGCAGGTGCTCGTCGGGCGCTTCGCTGAAGGCGGTGAGCAGGCCGCACCAGGGCTCGGGCAGGGTGGCCAGGCGCGAGCCGACCACGCGCTGCGCCTCGATGCCGGTGAGTTCCTCCATGGCGCGGTTCCACTTGAGGATCTCCTGGTCCTGGGCCAGCGAGCAGACCCCCATCGGCAGCTCCTGCAGGGTCTGCCGGTGGTAGCGGCGCAGGGCGTCGAGTTCGGCGGCCAGGCCGGTCAGGCGCGACTGGTAGTCCTCCAGGCGGCTCTCGATGAAATGGATGTCCTCGGTGACATAGGTGTCGTCGGCGGCCTTGTAGGGCAGGAAGCTCTCGACGATGTCCTGGGCCACGCTCGGCCCCATCAGCCCGGACAGGTTGGCCTCGATGCGGTCGCGCAGGCGGCGCAGGGCGTAGGGGCGCTGCTCGTCGAAGGGCAGGCCGAGGTCGCGCAGGGCCTGCTCCACCTCGCGCTGGGCGGTGCGCGCGCCGAGCGGCTTGGCCAGCTCGGCGGCGAATTCCTGCGGCGAGGCGGCGACCAGCTCGCGGCGCTGCGGGCGGCGCACGTTGTCCACCGCGCAGGTCTCGGCGGCGCCCTGTTCCTCGGCGCTCGGCTCGCTGAACAGCGAGACCAGGGTGAACACCAGCACGTTGACCGCCAGCGAGGCGATCGCCGCCAGGTGCCAGCTGGTGTCGTCGAGCACGTAGACCATGTCCAGCAGCGGCAGGTAGAAGCCGGGCAGGTTGCCGATCAGCGGCAGCAGCATGCTGACGATCCACACGCTGGCGCCGGCCAGCAGCCCGGCGATGAAGCCGCGGCGGTTGGCCGCCGGCCAGTACAGCACCGACAGCGCGCCGGGGAGGAACTGCAGGGTGGCGACGAAGGATACGGTGCCCAGGTGCGACAGCTCCTGGCCCGAGTCGATCAGCAGGTAGAAACCGTAGCTGCCGGCGATGATCGCGACGATCAGGCCGCGGCGGGTCCACTTCAGCCAGCGGTAGATGTTGCCCTCGGCCGGCGGCTGGTACAGCGGCAGCACCACGTGGTTGAGCACCATGCCCGACAGCGCCAGGGTGACCACGATGAGCAGGCCGCTGGAGGCGGACAGCCCGCCGATGTAGGCGGCCAGCACCAGCCAGGGGTTGCCGACGTCCATGCCGATGCCCAGGGTGAAGTATTCCGGGCTGGTGGCGACGCCGAGCTTGAGGCCGGCCCACAGGATCGGCGGCACCGCCAGGCTCATCAGCAGCAGGAACAGCGGCAGCGCCCAGCTGGCGCTGACCAGCGCGCGCGGGTTGAGGTTCTCGGCGAAGGCCATGTGGAACATGTGCGGCATGACGATGGCGGCGGCGAAGAACACCAGCAGCAGGGTGCGCCAGGGACCTTCCTGCAGCGGCGTGTGCAGGGTGGTCAGCGCCTGCTGGTTCTGCAGCAGCCACTGCTCGAGGCCGGCCGGACCGTCGAACACGCCATACAGGGCGTACAGGCCGATGGCGCTCATCGCGCACAGCTTGACCAGCGACTCGAAGGCGATCGCCAGCACCAGGCCCTCGTGGCGCTCGCGGGTGGCGATGCGCCGCGAGCCGAAGAGGATGGTGAACAGCGTGATCAGCGCACAGAAGCCCAGCGCCACGCGGGTCTGCACGCGTTCGCCGGTGATGATGCCGATGCTGTCGGCGACCGCCTGGATCTGCAGGGCGAGCAGCGGCAGCACGGCCACCAGCATGAACAGGGTGGTCAGGGTGCCGGCCCAGGTGCTGCGGAAGCGGAAGGCGAACAGGTCGGCCAGCGAGGACAGCTGGTAGGTGCGGGTCAGGCGCAGGATCGGGTAGAGCAGCACCGGGGCGAGCAGGAAGGCGCCGGACAGGCCCAGGTAGATGGCCAGGAAGCCGTAGCCGTACTGGTAGGCCAGGCCCACCGCGCCGTAGAACGCCCAGGCGCTGGCGTACACGCCCAGCGACAGGGTGTAGACCAGCGGGTGGCGCACCAGCGCGCGCGGCAGGGGGCTGCGTTCGGTCAGCCAGGCGAGGCCGAACAGCACCACCAGATAGACCGAGCTGATCAGCAGCAGATGGGAAACGTCAAAGCTCGTCGGCATCGCGCTGGCTCTGGAGGATGAAGGTGACGACGATCAGGATCAGCCAGAGCATGTACGGCCGGTACCAGGCGCCGTTGGGGTCGATCCACCAGTCCATGATGGCCGGGGAGAACAGGTAGATCCCCACCACCAGGAGCAGGACCAGCCGGTAGATATACATGAGGTGCCTCGTCTTGGGATGCCCGGATGGTAACGGAGGTGCGGGAGAAGCAGAAGCCGGTAACGGTCGGGTTGCGCCGTCAGTGCAGCTGTGCTTCGGCGAGGCCGGTCCGGCGCGGGATGGCGGCCGGCTGCCAGTGGCGTACGCCCCAGGCCAGCACCTCGGCGGCGCTGCCCTGCTCCAGTCCTGCCGGCGGCTGCTGGCCGAGGGCGCGCAGGGCGCGGGCGAGCAGGGCGGGCGCCTGGTCGGCGGGCAGCGGTGGCGAGCGGTAGGACTTGCCGAGCTTGTGGCCGTCGGGCTGCAGCAGCAGGGGGATGTGCAGGTAGCGCGGCTGCGGCAGGCCGAGCAGTTCCTGCAGGTACAGCTGGCGCGGGGTGGAGTCGAGCAGGTCGGCGCCGCGCACGATGTCGGTGACGCCCTGCCAGGCGTCGTCGAGCACCACCGCCAGCTGGTAGGCGTACAGGCCGTCGCGGCGGCGGATGATGAAGTCGCCGACCTCGCGGGCCAGGTTCTGTGCATATGCGCCCTGCACGCGGTCGACGAAGCGGTACTCGGCATCCGGCACGCGCAGGCGGATCGCGGCGTCCGCCAGCGGCCGAGCGGCATCGCGGCAGGTGCCGGGGTAGATGGCGTGGCCTTCGAGCTGCTTGCGCGAGCAGCTGCACGGATAGGCCAGGCCGCGGTCCAGCAGGTCGGCCACCGCGGCGGCGTAGGCGCCGTGGCGGTCGCTCTGCCGTTCCACCGGACCGTCCCATTCGAAGCCGTAGGTCTCCAGGGTGCGCAGGATGGCGTCCTGGGCGCCGGGCACCTCGCGCGGCGGATCGAGGTCCTCCATGCGCAGCAGCCAGCGGCCGCCGGCGGCGCGGGCGTCGAGCCAGGAGGCGAGGGCGGCGACCAGCGAGCCGAAGTGCAGGTAGCCGCTGGGCGTGGGGGCGAAGCGGCCGGTGTAGGCGGTGGCTGGGCTCATCGGCGGGCATTCGGCTGGAAGGGCGGAGCGACAGCGGCCCGTGCCGCGCGGGTCGGCAGGGGCCGGAAACAGCACGGGGCGCCGTGGCGCCCCGTCGCGGGTCAGGAACCCAGCTGCTTTTCCTTGATCTCGGCGAGGGTCTTGCAGTCGATGCACAGGGTGGCGGTCGGCCGCGCCTCGAGACGGCGGATGCCGATCTCGACGCCGCAGGAGTCGCACCAGCCGTACTCGTTGTCCTCGATCAGCTGCAGGGTCTCGTCGATCTTCTTGATCAGCTTGCGCTCGCGGTCGCGGGTGCGCAGCTCCAGGCTGAACTCCTCTTCCTGGCTGGCGCGGTCGGCCGGATCGGGGAAGTTGGCGGCCTCGTCCTGCATGTGGTGCACGGTGCGGTCGACTTCCTCCATCAGCTGCTTCTTCCAGCCGTTGAGGATGCCGACGAAGTGGGCGCGCATCTTGTCGCCCATGTACTCCTCGCCGGGAGTCTCCTGGTAGGGCTCGAAGCTGCGGATCTGGGTGCTTTTGTCTTGGGTATTGGTCGGCATGATCTGTCCGCCTCTCACGTTCGCTGATCCCGTGCGCAGGTTGTGTCCATCAGCGGCATTTTAGCCGTCCCTGCGGTTGCAAGCGGGCGAACCTACCAGAATCGCCGGGTGGATGCCAGTCCGGGGCGCACACGCTCTGCCACGGCGTGTGACAGTTGGCTAGAATCCGCTTTTGCCCTATCGAGGAGGGCCGCATGGCTCCGTCCTACAGTGCGCGCAGTCGCGCCATCGAACCCTTCCACGTCATGGCCCTGCTGGCGCGCGCCAACGAGCTGCAGGCCGCCGGCCACGACGTCATCCACCTGGAGATCGGCGAGCCGGACTTCGCCACCGCCGAGCCGATCGTGCGCGCCGGCCAGGCCGCGCTGGCCGCCGGGCAGACCCGCTACACCGCGGCGCGCGGCCTGCCGGCGCTGCGCGAGGCGCTGGCCGGCTTCTACGCCAGCCGCTACGGGGTGAGCGTGAGTCCCGAGCGCATCCTGATCACCCCCGGCGGCAGCGGCGCGCTGCTGCTGGCCAGCGCCCTGCTGGTCGATCCGGGCAAGCACTGGCTGCTCGCCGATCCCGGCTATCCGTGCAACCGCCACTTCCTGCGCCTGGTCGAGGGCGATGCCCGGCTGGTGCCGGTGGGGCCCGAGGACAACTACCAACTGAGCCCCGCGCTGATCGAGCGCCACTGGGAGGCCGACAGCGTCGGCGCGCTGGTCGCCTCGCCGGCCAACCCGACCGGCACCGTGCTGTCGCGCGCCGAGCTGGCCGCGCTGTCGGCCGCGCTGCGCGCGCGCGGCGGCCACCTGGTGGTCGACGAGATCTACCACGGCCTGACCTACGGCCTCGATGCCCCCAGCGTGCTGGAAGTCGACGACGGCGCCTTCGTGCTCAACAGCTTCTCCAAGTATTTCGGCATGACCGGCTGGCGCCTCGGCTGGCTGGTGGCGCCGCAGGATGCGGTGCCGGAGCTGGAGAAGCTGGCGCAGAACCTCTACATCAGCGCGCCGACCGTGGCCCAGCACGCCGCACTGGCCTGCTTCGAGGCGGAGACCCTGGCGATCCTCGAGGCGCGCCGCGCCGAGTTCGCCCGCCGCCGCGACTACCTGCTGCCGGCCCTGCGCGCGCTGGGCTTTCGCATCGCCGTCGAGCCGCAGGGCGCCTTCTACCTGTACGCCGACGTCTCGGCGTTCGGCGGCGACTCCTACGCGCTGTGCCGGCATCTGCTGGAGACCGAGCACGTGGCCATCACCCCGGGGCTGGACTTCGGCCGCCACCTGGCCGACCGCCACGTGCGCTTCGCCTACACCCAGGGCGTGCCGCGCCTGGAGCAGGCGGTCGAGCGCATCGCCCGCGGCCTGAGGACCTGGCGGCCCGATGCGCTTTGACCCGCCGCTGGAGGAGGGGCGCCTGCTGCGTCGCTACAAGCGCTTCCTCGCCGACATCGAGACCGCGGCCGGCGAGACGCTGACCATCCACTGCCCGAACACCGGCTCGATGCTCAACTGCATGGCCGAGGGCGGGCGGGTGTGGTTCAGTCGCTCGAATGATCCGAAGCGCAAGCTGCCCAGCACCTGGGAGCTGAGCGAGACGCCGCAGGGCCGCCTGGCCTGCGTCAACACCGCCAGGGCCAATGCGCTGGTCGAGGAGGCGCTGCGCGCCGGCGTCATCGCCGAACTGGCCGGGTTCGCCGGGCTGCGTCGCGAGGTGCGCTACGGCGTGGAGAACAGCCGCGCCGACTTCCGCCTCGACTATGCCGAAGGCGTCGCCTTCGTCGAGGTGAAGAGCGTCACCCTGGGCTTTCCCGGCACGCCGGTGGCGGCCTTCCCCGATGCGCGCACCGAGCGCGGCAGCAAACACCTGCGCGAGCTGGCCGCCCTGGCGCGCCAGGGCGTGCGGGCGGTGCAGCTGTACTGCGTCAACCTGGCGGGCGCCCGGGCGGTGCGGCCGGCGCAGGAGATCGACCCGCACTACGCCGCGGCGCTGCGCGAGGCGCTGGCGGCCGGGGTGGAGGTGCTGGCCTACGGCGCCGAGCTGTCGCCGCAGGAGATCCGTCTGGCCCGGCGCCTGGAGGTGCTGCTCTAGCCAGCGGCTACAGGGTGACCCAGATACCGCCGTCCTGCTCGCGGCAGGCCAGCGCCGCGAGGCTTTCCCCGGCGCAGGGCCCGGCCACGCACTCGCCGCTCTCGATGAGGAACAGCGCGCCATGGGTGGCGCACTGGATCAGGCTGCCGCTGTCGTCGAGGAACTGGTCGGGCTGCCACTCCAGCGGAATGCCGCGGTGCGGGCAGCGGTTGCGGTAGGCGTACACCCGGCCCTCGCGGCGCACCAGCAGCAGGCTGGTACCGGCAATGCTGGCGCCCCGGCTGGCGCCTTCGGGTAGTTGCTGGCTGTCGCACAGGCGCTGCTGATCCATTCCGATTCCCCCCTCGTGTCTGCCGATTATCCCCAGCGTCGCGCATTCCTGCCAGGCCGGGGCTGGCCGTGGCCGCTGCGGGCTCTTATCCTGCAGCGCTGATTTCCCCGGCAGAGCCTTGCGCCATGCATTCCCCCGTCCCCGGCCGCGTGCTGATCCCCGCCCTGCTGCTGCTGCTGGCGCTGGCCTTCTGGCTGGCGCTGGCGCTCGGCCCGGTGAGCCTGTCGCTGGGCGACAGCCTGCGCGCCCTGCTGCGCCTGGCCGGCCTGCCGCTGGCGGGCGCGGATCTGGAGCAGGCCGAGCTGATCGTCGGCCAGATCCGCCTGCCGCGCGCCCTGCTCGGCCTCGCCGTGGGCGCGGTGCTGGCGCTGTGCGGGGTGGCGATGCAGGGACTGTTCCGCAACCCGCTGGCCGACCCCGGCCTGGTCGGCGTGTCCAGCGGTGCGGCTCTCGGCGCGGCGCTGGCCATCGTCGGCGCTGCGCTGCTCGGTGGCGCGCCGGCCTGGCTGGCGCCCTGGCTGCTGTCGGTCTGCGCCTTCGCCGGCGGCCTCGGTGTCACCGCGCTGGTCTATCGTCTCGGCCGCCACGACGGCGAGACGCGGGTGGCGACCATGCTGCTGGCCGGTGTCGCCGTCACCGCGCTGGCGGGGGCCGGCATCGGCCTGTTCAGCTACCTGGCCGACGACGCCACCCTGCGCAGCCTGACCTTCTGGAATCTCGGCAGCCTCAACGGCGCCAGCTACGCGCGGCTGTGGCCGCTGCTGCCGGTGGTGGTGGTGGTGGCGCTGTGGCTGCCGCGCCGCGCCGCGGCGCTGAACGCCCTGCTGCTCGGCGAGTCGGAGGCCCGCCACCTCGGCTTCGAGGTCGAGCGGCTCAAGCGCGAGCTGGTGCTGTGCACCGCGCTGGGCGTCGGCGCGGCGGTGGCGGCGGCGGGGATGATCGGCTTCGTCGGTCTGGTGGTGCCGCACCTGGTGCGCCTGCTCAGCGGCCCCGACCATCGCCTGCTGCTGCCGGCCGCCGCACTGGCCGGCGCCGCCCTGCTGCTGCTCGCCGACCTTGCCGCACGCCTGCTGCTGGCGCCGGCCGAGCTGCCGCTGGGCACCCTCACCGCGCTGCTCGGCGCGCCCTTTTTCCTCTACCTGCTGCGCCGGGAGCGATTCTGATGCTGTGCGCCGAAGGCCTGCAGGTGTGCCGTGGCGGCTGCCCGGTGCTGAGCGGGATCGACCTGCAGCTGCGCCCCGGCGAGCTGTTCGGCGTGCTCGGCCCCAACGGCGCCGGCAAGAGCACCCTGCTCGGCGCGCTGTGCGGCGAACTGGCGCCTTCCGCCGGGCGGGTGCTGCTGGACGGCCGCCCGCTGGCCGCCTGGGCCGGGCGCGAGCGGGCGCAACGGCTCGCCGTGCTGCCGCAGAGTTCGACGCTGAGCTTCGCCTTCCGTGTCGACGAGGTGGTGGCCATGGGCCGCCTGCCCCATGCCAGCGGCCGCCAGCGCGATGGCGAGATCGTCGCCGCGGCGCTGGCGGCGGCGGACATCGCCCATCTGGGCGGACGCAGCTACCTGGCGCTGTCCGGCGGCGAGCGCCAGCGCGTGCACCTGGCGCGGGTGCTCGCCCAGCTGTGGCCGGGCGAGGCAGGCCAGGTGCTGCTGCTCGACGAGCCGACCGCGATGCTCGACCCGCTGCACCAGCACGCCATCCTGCAGGCGGTGCAGGCGCTGGCCGCGCGCGGCGTGGCGGTGCTGGTGATCCTCCATGATCTCAACCTGGCGGCGCGCTACTGCGACCGCCTGCTGCTGCTCGCCGGCGGCCGCGTGCAGGCCCTGGGCACCCCGGGCGAGGTGCTGCAGCCCGAGCCCATCCGCGCCGTGTTCGGTCTCGAGGTGCTGGTGCAGCGCCACCCCGAACGCGGCCATCCACTGATCATCGCCCGCTGAGGAAGAACGTCGATGCGCATCCTGCTGCTGCTCTGCCTGACCCTGCTGGCCGCCTGCCAGTCCTCTCCGCCGTTGCCGCCGCTGCCGCAATGGCAGGGCCCCGAGGGGCGCGGGCATGGCGAGCTGGGGGCGATCGTCGACCTGCGCAGCGGCGAGCGGCTGACCCCGGCGCAACTGATCGAGCGCCTGGCGCCGGCCAGGCGCCTGCTGGTCGGCGAGCGGCACGACAATGCCGACCACCACGCCCTGCAGCTGTGGCTGCTGCGGGCGCTGGAGCGCCGCCGCGCACCGGGCAGCCTGCTGCTGGAGATGCTCGAGCCCGGCCAGCAGGCGTCGGTCGACGCCGTGCGCGCCCGGGTGGCGCGCAGCCAGTGGCCGGCCGACCTGCCGGCGGCGCTGGCCTGGCAGAAGGGCTGGGACTGGCAGCAGTACGGTGCGCTGGTGCGCCATGTCCTGGCCCGGCCGGAGCCGCTGCTGGCCGCCAACCTGACCCGCGCCGAGGTGATGCGGGTCTATCGCGAGGGTGCGCCGCTGCCGGGAGCGTCCGCGGGTGCAGCGACGGTGCGTGAGGCGCTGCTCGGGCAGATCCGCGAGGCGCACTGCGATCTGCTGCCGCCGGGTCAGCTGCCGGCCATGCTGGCGGTGCAGCAGCAGCGCGACCGGCGCATGGCCGAGCGCCTGCTGGCGGCGCCGACCCCGGCGGTCCTGCTGGCGGGTGGCTATCACGTACGTCGCGATCTCGGCGTGCCGCTGCACCTGGCCGATCTGGGCGCGGGCGGGGGTGTGCTGGTGCTGCAGCTGGCGGAAGTCGGCCAGCCGGTCGGTGCCGACCAGGCCGACTTCGTCTGGTACACCCCGGCGCCGCCGCCGCAGGATCATTGCGCCGGCCTGCGCCCGGCGCGCTGAGGAGGGGCCATTCCGCCAGGCAAAAAAAGACCCGGCGCGTGCCGGGTCGAAACCGTGATTAGCCTGATGAGGAGATAAACCGGAGAAACGACTGCCATCTCTCGTTTATCGGCCGGTCTCGCGACCAGCTGAGTTGATGATAATTGTTTTCATTTAAGAGTCAAGCGCATTTGAGCTGTTTTTTCTGGCATGAAAAAAGGCGAGCGGATTGCTCCGCTCGCCTTGGGCTCGTTAACCGTCTGCGCTTCAGGCAGGCTGCTCGTCGCGCAGCTGGGTGACCTCCTGATTGAGCAGGCGCACGCGGCGGGCCAGGCTCTCGATCAGGCTGTGGGCGATGCGCGGATTGCTGTGCATCAGGCTGACGAACTGTTCCTTGGGGATCGCCATCACCGTGCAGGGCTCGCTGGCGATCACCGTGGCGCTGCGCTGTTCGCCGGTGAACACCGCCATGGCGCCGAAGATCTCGTCCTTCTGCACGTCGCCGACCCGGTGGCCGTCGACGAATGCCTCCGCATGTCCTTCGACGATGATGAACACGTTGTCGGCTTCGTCACCCTGGTGGATCAGTTCCTCGCCGGCGGCGAAGTGCAGGAAGCCGGTGCTCGGCCGCAACTCGGGCTGGCGCAGACGGGCGAGGGCATCGGAGAGCAGGGCGATCTGGCCGCTGAGATACTGGGTGAGCAGTTCCTGGCGCCGCGGGTCGGCATGGATGTGGGCGAAGGCGGCGGCGCGTGCGTAGGGGCGCAGGCGCACCGGGTCTTCGCAGCCGATGCGGCAGGCGGGCAGTTCGAGCCCCTGGCGCAGGCCGAGCAGGTCGCCCTCGCAGAGGTAGAACACCGGGCGCTCGTCGATGCTGGCCTGCAGCAGGCCGCTCTCGACAAGGAACAGTTGGTCGCCGGGCAGGGCGCCGAGCACGTCCGGCCGATCGGCGATCTCCAGCGCGGGCCCGGCAGGCTCGAGGCCCTCCAGCATCTGGGCGGGCAGGCTCTGCAGGTGGTTGATCAGTTGATCGGCGTAGGCCGGTTGCTCGCCGGTGAGATACATGGGCGCGATTCCTTGAAGGGCAGTTCGAACGATGGCGCCAGGCGCCTGTAGACAATAGGGCTTTCGCCGCGCCAGGTAAATTCGCTGCTGTGGAGGTTGTGAGCTAGCTCTTGTTGCGTGGTTCCTGGACATCAAGCTGGGCCAGCAGGCGGGCCTTGTGCTCGTCGCTCAGCTCGCTCCAGTGGCGGTCGAGCAGGGCGCCCTCGATCGAGTAGAGCAGCACCCGCGAGGCGTTGAAGCCGCGGGCCAGCACCGCGCGGTAGGCGGCGACCGCTCCGCGACGGCGCAGTTCGCTGGCACTGTGGATGCCGACGGCATGCAGCCAGAGTGCCGAAGTCTTGCCGAGGTTCTTCATCTGCAGCAGCTCGTCGTTCATTCCTTCCCCCTTGCTCGCCGGCGCTACCGGAGGACGCCCTGCAACTCCGCGTTTTCGGCGTCTTGCAGGGAAGTCTAGTCGGCGCCGGAAAGCCCGCGACTACCGTCAGTCGCGGGCTGCAGGGGCAGTGGTGACGCGCTTCAGATGCCGGGCAGGTGGCGACGGATGCGCTCGACCAGGCCGTCGAGGCTGGCGGCCTCGTGGGTGTCGATGCGCCCGCTGTGGGCCTGCTCGTCGGCATCGAGCGGTTCGCGCCCTGCTTCCTGGTCCTTGATTACCGCCAGGGTCGCGTCGGAAGGATCGCGCCCCTCGCTCTGCCGTTCGGCCAGCCAGGCGGCGATCACCGCCTCGGGGGCGTGGCAGTCGAGGATCAGGAAGGGCACGCCGGTCAGCTCGGCCATGGCCTGGGCGGCCTGGCGCTGGCTGCGCTTGAGGTAGGTGGCGTCCAGTGCCACCGGAAAGCCGGCCTGGAGGATGTCGCCGGCCAGCGCGTGCAGGCGAGCGTAGGTGGCCTCGCTGGCGCTGGTCGAGTACAGCTCGGCTTGCGCGGCGTCGGGGTGCAGGCGCTTGCGCTCGACGTCCGAGCGCAGGCGGATCGCGCCGAAGGCTTCGACCAGGCGCAGCGCCACGTGGCTCTTGCCGACCGCGGAGACGCCATGGGTGATGGCCAGGAAGCGTGCCGGGATGGCGGCGTAGCTCTCCGCTAGGGCGGCATAGTTGCGGTACTGGCGCAGGATCACCGCACGCTCGACCGGATCCTGCTCCTGGGCCAGGCGGAACAGGCTGATCTTGGCGCGTACCATGGCGCGGTAGGCCTTGTAGAACGGCAGCAGGGTCAGGCCCCGGTAGTCGCCGGTGTGCTCCAGGTAGGCATTGATGAAGCGCCGGGCCAGCGCCTTGAGGCCGCGGTCCTCGAGGTCCATGGCGAGGAAGGCGGCGTCGCTGATCACGTCGATCAGGCGGAACGGCTCGTTGAACTCGATGCAGTCGAACAGCACCGGACGCTCGTCCAGCAGGGTGACGTTGGCCAGGTGGATGTCGCCGTGGCACTCGCGGATGAAGCCGTCGGCCTTGCGCTGCTCGAGCAGCGGCTGCAGGCGGGTGAAGGTGTCCTCGGCCCAGGCCTCGAGGTGGCGCAGCTGCTCGAGATCGGCGGCCTCCTCGAGCAGCGGGCGGATCTGCTCGAAGTTCTGCCGCACCGGCGCCATCACCGCCTCGGCGCTGCCCAGCGGATGCTCCAGCGGCACGCGGGCGGCCTCGGCGTGCAGGGCGGCGATGCCCTCGGCCAGGGTGTCGATGTGCGCGGGTGTCAGCTCGCCGCGGGCCAGCACGTTGGACAGCAGGCCGCTCTGCGGGAACTGGCGCATCTTCAGCACGTGGTCGAGGATCGGGCCGTCGCCGCCGAGCTGCGGGGCATCGAGGCTGCCGGTGACCGGCAGCACCTCGAGGTAGAGGTCCGGGGCGGTGCGCTGGTTGAGGCGCAGCTCCTCGCGGCAGAAGTGCGCGCGGGCCTCGGCGCTGCTGAAATCGAGGAAGCCGAAGTCGACCGGCTTCTTCAGCTTGTAGGCGTAGGGGCCGGTGAGCAGAACCCAGGAGATGTGCGTCTCGATGACGTCGAAGCCCTCCACCGGGTGCGGATACAGGGCAGGATTCTGCAGGGCCTCGATCAGGGACTGGGGCACAGGGCGTCCTTTTCGTCGGAAAAATGGCTGGGCCCGCATTATGGCGGCTGCAGTCGGTCGTGCAAACCGCCGGGCGTCTCATCCGTCCGCCGCCAAGTGCGTATAATGCCGCGCCATGAGCAGATCCCGTACCCCCACCCCACGCAACTCCCGCAATCCCCGTTCCCGCCGGAAACCGGCCAGCACCGGCCGGCCGTGGCTGCGCTGGCTGGTCAGGCTCGGCCTGGTCGGCCTGGCGCTGTTCGCCGTGCTGATGGTCTATCTGGACGGGGTGGTCCGGGAGAAGTTTTCCGGTCAGCGCTGGACGGTGCCGGCCAAGGTCTATGCCCGTCCGCTGGAGCTGTTCACCGGCCTCAAGCTGAGTCGCGAGGACTTCCTCGCCGAACTGCAGGCGCTCGGCTACCGGCGCGCCAGCAAGGTGCAGGGCCCCGGCGAGCTGGCGGTGAGCGGCAACCAGGTCGAGCTGCATACCCGCGGCTTCCAGTTCTACGAGGGCGCCGAGCCGGCCCAGGTGCTGCGCGTGCGCTTCTCCGGCAACCAGGTGGCCGGCCTCGGCCAGGCCGGCGGCGAGCTGGCGGTGGCGCGCCTCGAGCCGCTGCTGATCGGCGGGCTATACCCGGCGCACAACGAGGACCGCATCCTCATCCAGCTCGGTGAGGTGCCGCCGTATCTGGTGGAGACCCTGATCGCCGTAGAGGATCGCGAGTTCTACAACCATTTCGGCGTGTCGCCCAAGTCGATCGCCCGCGCCATGTGGGTCAACGCCAGCTCCGGCGCGCTGGTGCAGGGCGGCAGCACCCTGACCCAGCAGCTGGTGAAGAACTTCTTCCTCAGCAACGAGCGCAGCCTGACCCGCAAGGCCACCGAGGCGCTGATGGCGCCGCTGCTGGAGCTGCACTACGACAAGCAGCAGATTCTCGAGGCCTACCTCAACGAGGTGTTCCTCGGTCAGGACGGCCAGCGCGCGATCCACGGCTTCGGCCTGGCCAGCCAGTACTTCTTCGGCCAACCGCTGGCCGAGCTGCGCCTGCACCAGGTGGCGCTGCTGGTCGGCATGGTCAAGGGGCCGTCCTACTACAATCCGCGGCGCTATCCGGAGCGCGCCCTCGAGCGGCGCAACCTGGTGCTCGACCTGCTCGCCGAGCAGGGCGTGGCCAGCGCCGAAGAGGTGGCCAAGGCCAAGCAGGCGCCGCTGGAGGTCAGCAGCCGCGGCAGTCTGGCCAACAGCTCCTATCCGGCCTTCCTCGACATGGTCAAGCGTCAGCTGCGCCAGGACTACCGCGAGCAGGATCTCACCGAGGAGGGGCTGCGCATCTTCACCAGCCTCGATCCGATCCTCCAGCTCAAGGCCGAGACGGCGATGGCCGACACCCTCAAGCGCCTGGGCAACCGCAAGGGCGTCGACGAGGTCGAGGCCGCCATGGTGGTGACCAATCCGCAGACCGGCGAGGTGCAGGCGCTGCTCGGCAGCCGCCAGCCGCGCTTCGCCGGTTTCAACAGGGCGCTGGACGCGCAGCGGCCGATCGGTTCGCTGATCAAGCCGGCGGTGTACCTGACCGCCCTGGAGAAGCCCAGCCAGTACACCCTGACCAGCCTGCTGGCCGACGAGCCGTTCTCGATCAAGACCGCCGACGGTCAGGTCTGGCAGCCGAAGAACTACGACCGCCGGGCCCACGGCACCATCTTCCTCTACCAGGGGCTGGCGCAGTCGTACAACCTGTCGACCGCCAAGCTGGGTCTCGAACTGGGCGTGCCCAGCGTGCTGAAGACCGTCAACCGCCTCGGCGTCGAGCAGGACTGGCCGGCCTATCCGTCGATGCTGCTGGGCGCCGGCTCGCTCAGCCCGATGCAGGTGGCGACCATGTACCAGACCCTGGCCAACGGCGGCTTCAACACTCCGCTGCGCGCCATCCGCAGCGTGCTGAACGCCACCGGCGAGCCGCTCAAGGGCTACCCCTACGAGGTGCAGCAGCGCTTCGATCCGGGCGCCATCCACCTGGTGCAGGAGGCGATGTACCGGGTGATGCGCGAGGGCACCGGGCGCTCGGTGTACAACCAGCTGCCGTCCTCGCTGATCGTGGCCGGCAAGACCGGCACCAGCAACGACTCGCGCGACAGCTGGTTCGCCGGTTTCGGCCAGGATCTGCTGGCGGTGGTGTGGATGGGCCGCGACGACAACGGCAAGACGCCGCTGACCGGTGCCACCGGCGCGCTGCAGGTGTGGACCGGTTTCATGCGCCGCGCCGTGCCGGCCCCGTTGGATACCACGCCGCCGGACAACGTGACCCGCGCCTGGGTCGACCCCTACAGCGGTCAGGGCTCCGATCCGAGCTGCCCGGGCGCGGTGCAGATGCCGTATATTCGCGGCAGCGAGCCGCCGGCGGGGCCGCCGTGCGGCCTGCCGCAGGAGCTGCAGCAGCCGGCGCAGCAGGTCATGGACTGGGTGCGTGGCTGGCTGGAGCAGTGAGGGCACTTCGTTCCGCTGCGCAGTGTCCAACCGGGGGAGCGGCAGCAGGGCTGCCCGTGACGCAAACTTCTTGGCAAGGGGACTGGATGTGAACAAGGTTTGGTTGGTGCCGCTGGCGCTGCTGCTTCTGGCGGGTTGTGCGACGCCGGTGCAGCGCGGCTCGATTCCGGTGGTGGAGGCAGGGCGTCCGGTGGGGCCGGGAGGCGTGGCCGTGGCCCGGCCGCAGGCCAGCATGCCGCAGGCGGCGCCGCGCGCGCAGCCGCAGGACTCCGGGGTGACAGTGGTGCCGCAGGCCGTCGGTGCACCGATCCAGACCTATCCGGCGGCAGTTGGCAGTGCCCCGCTGAGCACCGGGGGCGGCTTCGTTGCTCAGCCGCCGGTGAGCAATGTGCCTCCGGCCGGGGCATCCTCGGTCACCCTGGCGGCGGACGAGCGTCTCGATGGGCCGGTGCTGGCCCTGCTGACTTCGGCACAGCAGATGGAGCGCAGCGGCAACCTCACTGGCGCTTCGGCCAGCCTGGAGCGCGCCCAGCGCATCGCGCCGCGCGAGCCGCAGGTGCTCTATCGCCTGGCCGAGGTGCGCCTGGCCCAGGGCAATCCGGCCCAGGCCGAACAGCTGGCTCGCCGCGGCCTGACCTATGCGGGCGGCCGGCCGGCGCTGCAGGCCAGCCTGTGGGAGGTGATCGCGCGGGCGCGCGAGCAGCAGGGTGATGCCGCGGGCGCGGCGCAGGCCCGTCAGCGCGCCAAGGTCCAGTTGTGATGGATGCGCGTATCCCTGTCGTCGCCGACCAGCTGCTGCTGATCGAGCGCGAGCTGCGCCGGCTGGGCTGGTGGGCGGCGGTGGCGCCCGAGGCCGAGCGCCTGGCCAGCATCGAGCCGTTCTGCGTGGATACCCTGGCTTTCGAGGAATGGCTGCAGTGGATCTTCCTGCCGCGGATGAAGATGCTCATCGAGCAGCAGGCGCCGCTGCCTGGTGCCTGCGCGCTCCTGCCGATGGCGGAGGTGGTATGGGCGGCGCGTGGCGAGCAGGTGGCCGTGCTGCTGCGCCTGCTCGACGAGTTCGACCGCCTGCTGGCAGCGGGCGCCTGACGGCCTATTCGCAGTGCTCGCCGATGGCCTTCTCGGCCTCGGCGATCTTCGCCTGGCGCTCCTCCTCGGTGAGCCGCCGGGTTTCCCCGTCAATCTTCATGAGCAGGCGCGGGCTGTTGCGCAGCTGGGCCAGATTGGTGCGCTGGGCGGTGCAATATTCTCGGCGCTCCTTTTCCTTCTGCGCGACCTCGCGGCGTACCCGCTCGTCGATCTCCGCCTGCGTGGGCGGGGCGTCTTCGCTGGCCGTCGCGCTGGCGGCGACCGGGGCGGGATGGGGGGGCTGCTTGGCGGGCGGCACCAGGCTGGCGTCACCGCCCTGCGGTGGCTGGGCGGTGAAATGGGTGATGCCCTGGGCATCGACCCACTTGTAGATCTGTCCGGCGCTGGCGGCGCCAGCGCAACCGAGCAGCAGGGTGGCTAGGAGAAGGTGGCGGCGCATGCAGGGGTCCTTGTTATCGCGGAGAAACCGGCGACAACTATACCCAAAAGCCCTGCGCTGCCATTCTGCGCTGGGTCACAGGCGGGCTGGCGCGGCGCCGTGAACTTCGGCTTGACTTGCCGGTGGCGAATCCGAACAATCTGCGATTCGCTGTAGCGAGCCCATCCTGTGGCTCCTCGGCAGACCATGAGGTGCACACCCGCGCCGCCCAAGCCAGGCCCTGTCACGCGTTACCTCGCGCCGGGGTGGGAGTTTTCCGTAACACCAGGAGCGCTCCCGATACTTGCTAAGTCAGCAGCTGACGTCGCCGGCGACTACCGTCGCCCATGCTCTGCCTGGCAGTTAACCGAACTTCGGTCGCCCTCTCGAGGGTGTTTCTCAGGCGTTCTAGAGGTGAAACGTGGAGCTTTTATCAGGCGCTGAAATGATCGTCCGCTTCCTGCGCGACGAGGGCGTGAAGTACATCTACGGGTACCCGGGTGGTGCCGTTCTGCATATCTACGATGCGCTTTTCAAGGAAAAGTCCATCGAACACATCCTGGTCCGTCACGAGCAGGCCGCCACCCACATGGCCGACGGCTATGCCCGCGCGACCGGCAAGGCCGGCGTGGTGCTGGTGACTTCCGGCCCGGGGGCGACCAACGCCATCACCGGCATCGCCACCGCCTACATGGACTCGATCCCCATGGTGGTGCTGTCCGGCCAGGTGCCGAGCAACATGGTCGGTACCGACGCCTTCCAGGAAACCGACATGGTCGGCATTTCCCGGCCGATCGTGAAGCACAGCTTCATCATCAAGCACCCGTCGGAAATCCCCGAGGTGCTGAAGAAGGCCTTCTACATCGCCGAGTCCGGTCGTCCCGGCCCGGTGGTCGTCGACTTCCCCAAGGACATGACCAACCCGGCGGAGAAGTACGAGTACGTCTACCCGAAGAAGGTCAAGCTGCGCTCCTACGGTCCGGCCGTGCGCGGCCACTCCGGGCAGATCCGCAAGGCGGCCGAGATGCTGCTGGCGGCCAAGCGCCCGGTGCTCTACTCCGGCGGCGGCGTGATCATGGGCAATGCTTCGGCGCCGCTGACCGAGCTGGCGCGCATGCTCAACCTGCCGGTGACCAACACCCTGATGGGCCTCGGCGGCTATCCGGGCAGCGACCGCCAGTTCCTCGGCATGCTCGGCATGCACGGCAGCTACACCGCCAACCTGACCATGCACCACGCCGACGTGATCCTCGCCGTCGGCGCGCGCTTCGATGACCGGGTGATCAACGGCGCGCCGAAGTTCTGCCCGAACGCCAAGATCATCCACATCGACATCGACCCGGCGTCGATCTCCAAGACCATCAAGGCCGATGTGCCGATCGTCGGTCCGGTCGACAGCGTGCTCACCGAGATGGTGGCCATCCTCAAGGAAATCGGCCAGAAGCCGAACCAGGAGGCCCTGGCCAGCTGGTGGAAGCAGATCGAGGAGTGGCGCGGCAACCGCGGCCTGTTCCCCTACGACAAGGGCGACGGCAGCATCATCAAGCCGCAGACCGTGATCGAGACCCTCTACGAGGTCACCCGCGGCGATGCCTTCGTCGCCTCGGACGTCGGCCAGCACCAGATGTTCGCCGCCCAGTACTACAAGTTCGACAAGCCCAACCGCTGGCTGAATTCCGGCGGCCTGGGCACCATGGGCTTCGGCCTGCCGGCGGCCATGGGCGCCAAGCTGAACTTCCCGGATGTCGACGTGGCCTGCGTCACCGGCGAGGGCAGCATCCAGATGAACATCCAGGAGCTGTCGACCTGCCTGCAGTACGACCTGCCGGTGAAGATCGTCACCCTCAACAACCAGGCCCTCGGCATGGTCAAGCAGTGGCAGGACATGGTCTACAGCGGCCGTCACTCGCACTCCTACATGGACTCACTGCCGGACTTCGTCAAGCTGGTCGAGGCCTACGGCCACGTCGGCATGAAGATCACCCGGCTCGAGGACCTCAAGCCGAAGATGGAAGAGGCCTTCGCGCTCAAGGATCGCCTGGTGTTCCTGGACATCCAGGTGGATGCCAGCGAGCACGTTTACCCGATGCAGATTCGTGACGGCTCCATGCGCGACATGTGGCTGAGCAAGACGGAGCGCACCTGAACATGCGACACATCATCTCCCTGCTCCTGGAAAACGAACCCGGCGCGCTGTCGCGTGTGGTCGGCCTGTTCTCCCAGCGCAACTACAACATCGAAAGCCTGACCGTGGCGCCGACCGAGGACCCGACCCTGTCGCGTCTGACGCTGACCACCGTCGGCCAGGATGAGGTGATCGAGCAGATCACCAAGAACCTCAACAAGCTGATCGAAGTGGTCAAGCTGGTGAACCTGTCGGAAAGCGCCCACATCGAGCGCGAGCTGATGCTGGTCAAGGTCAAGGCCACCGGCGCCCAGCGCGCCGAGATCAAGCGTACCGCCGACATCTTCCGCGGCCAGATCGTCGACGTCACCAGCAGCGTGTACACCGTGCAGCTGGCCGGCACCAGCGACAAGCTCGACAGCTTCATCCAGGCCATCGGCACCACGTCGATCCTGGAAGTGGTCCGCAGCGGCGTCACCGGCATCGCCCGCGGCGACAAGACACTCAGCATCTGATTTTGAACCAGGCCCGTGAGGCCGCACTGAACCGAGGGTTTTCCATGCACGTTTACTACGACAAAGACTGCGATCTGTCGATCATCCAGGGCAAGAAGGTGGCCATCATCGGTTACGGCTCCCAGGGCCATGCCCATGCCTGCAACCTGAAGGACTCCGGTGTCGACGTGACCGTCGGCCTGCGCGCCGGCTCGGCCAGCGTCGCCAAGGCCCAGGCTCACGGCCTGAAGGTTTCCGAAGTCGCCGAAGCCGTGGCTGCCGCCGACCTGGTGATGATCCTGACCCCGGACGAGTTTCAGGGCCGCCTGTACAAGGACGAGATCGAACCGAACCTGAAGAAGGGCGCCACCCTGGCCTTCGCCCACGGCTTCTCCATCCACTACAACCAGGTCGTACCGCGCGCCGACCTCGACGTGATCATGATCGCGCCGAAGGCCCCGGGTCACACCGTGCGCTCCGAGTTCGTCCGTGGCGGCGGCATCCCGGACCTGGTCGCCATCTACCAGGACGCTTCCGGCAACGCCAAGAACGTTGCCCTGTCTTACGCCTGCGGCGTCGGCGGCGGTCGTACCGGCATCATCGAAACCACCTTCAAGGACGAGACCGAAACCGACCTGTTCGGCGAGCAGGCCGTGCTGTGCGGTGGCTGCGTCGAGCTGGTCAAGGCCGGTTTCGAGACCCTGGTCGAAGCCGGTTACGCGCCGGAAATGGCCTACTTCGAGTGCCTGCACGAGCTGAAGCTGATCGTCGACCTCATGTTCGAAGGCGGCATCGCCAACATGAACTACTCGATCTCCAACAACGCCGAGTACGGCGAGTACGTCACCGGCCCGGAAGTGATCAACGCCGAATCCCGTGCTGCCATGCGCAATGCCCTGAAGCGCATCCAGAACGGCGAATATGCCAAGATGTTCATCACCGAAGGCGCGGCCAACTACCCGTCGATGACCGCCTACCGCCGCAACAACGCTGCCCATGGCATCGAAGTGGTCGGCGAGAAGCTGCGCGCCATGATGCCGTGGATCGCTGCCAACAAGATCGTCGACAAGACCAAGAACTAAGGTCTGCGATGAGGAAAAGACGCGGCTACGGCCGCGTTTTTTCTGTCCGTCGTTCTGCTATAAACCGTGGGTGGCCGGCCTGCGGCGTGAATCCGTTGCCGGCCGGTCGAAATGTCATTGCGATCTAAGGTGTGTACCCATGAGTGAACAACCCGGTGAGCCGAACAAGGCGCCTGAAAGCGAGAGCCTGCTGCCGATCGACGAGCACGTCGAGGAGGGGCAGGATGCCGAGGGGCGCAAGGTCAGGCATCGTGGTGTCTACCTGCTGCCCAATCTGTTCACCACCGCCAACCTGTTTGCCGGTTTCTTCTCCATCGTCAGCGCCATGAACGGCAAGTTCGAGGTCGCTGCCATCACCATCTTCGTGGCCATGGTGCTGGACGGTCTGGACGGGCGCGTGGCGCGCCTGACCAATACCCAGAGCGCCTTCGGCGCCGAGTACGACTCGCTGTCGGACATGGTCGCCTTCGGCCTGGCTCCGGCGCTGCTGGCCTACAAGTGGGCGCTGTCCGGCCTGGGCAATGTCGGCCTGACCGTCGCCTTCATCTATGCGGCCTGCGCCGCCCTGCGCCTGGCGCGCTTCAACACCCAGATCGGCAAGGTCGACAAGCGCTACTTCATCGGTCTGGCCAGTCCTGCTGCGGCGGGAGTCGTGGCCGGTACGGTGTGGGCACTGAAGGACTTCGGCGTCGATGGCGTCGACATGCCAGTGCTGGTAGTGCTGCTGTTCGCCCTGCTGGTGGCGGCGGCCGGAGCGCTGATGGTCAGCAACATCAAGTACCACAGCTTCAAGGACTTCGACCTCAAGGGGCGCGTACCTTTCGTGGCCATCCTGGTCGTGGTTCTGGTGTTCGCAGTGATCTTCAGCGACCCGCCGCGGATCCTGCTGCTGATCTTCCTCGCCTATGCAGCCTCCGGGCCGGTGCAGCGTCTGCTGCAGGTGCGTCGCCGTCGCCAGGCAGAGTAGGGCTGGAAGGGATGGTGCTGACTGCCTGTCGGCGCCATTCTTGATGGGTTGTGTAATGGTTCTGCAAAAAAGTCGTTGACGTCGTCGCCGATGTCTCTATAATGCGCCCCACTTCCAGCGGCAAGCTGATCGAAAAGCCTTGTAAATCAAGTGCTTGGATTGGGTGGTGGAAGTGCAGGGTTGCTTTCCTGCGGCGTCGTCAGTCTCCGGGTTGAAGGCGCGTTGCTCGGAGGTGTTGACAGCGGCTATGGTTGCTGTATGATTCATCTCCCTCGCTTCGGTGGTCGAGTTCTTCGCTGAAGCGCAAGCGGTTGATTCGAAAAGA
>NZ_SSTC01000039.1 GCF_004801855.1 Pseudomonas sp. A-1
CCCGCCCCCGCGCCGGCCTTCGTGCCGGCCGCGGCGGAGATCGCCGCACCGGCGCTGGTCGAGGCCGTGGCCGAGGCGCCCAGCGCGCCGGCGGTGCGCACCGAGCGCAGCGTGCAGGTCGAGGGCGGCCTCAAGCACACCAGCTACCTGAACCGCAACTTCACCTTCGAGAACTTCGTCGAGGGCAAGTCCAACCAGCTGGCGCGCGCCGCCGCCTGGCAGGTGGCCGACAACCCCAAGCACGGCTACAACCCGCTGTTCCTCTATGGCGGCGTCGGCCTGGGCAAGACCCACCTGATGCACGCGGTGGGCAACCACCTGCTGAAGAAGAACCCCAACGCCAAGGTGGTCTACCTGCATTCCGAGCGCTTCGTCGCCGACATGGTCAAGGCCCTGCAGCTCAACGCGATCAACGATTTCAAGCGCTTCTACCGCTCGGTGGACGCCCTGCTGATCGACGACATCCAGTTCTTCGCCCGCAAGGAGCGCTCCCAGGAGGAGTTCTTCCACACCTTCAACGCCCTGCTCGAGGGCGGCCAGCAGGTGATCCTCACCAGCGACCGCTACCCGAAGGAGATCGAGGGCCTGGAGGAGCGGCTGAAGTCGCGCTTCGGCTGGGGCCTGACCGTGGCGGTCGAGCCGCCGGAGCTGGAGACCCGGGTGGCGATCCTGATGAAGAAGGCCGAACAGGCCAAGGTCGAGCTGCCCCACGACGCGGCGTTCTTCATCGCCCAGCGCATCCGCTCCAACGTGCGCGAGCTGGAAGGCTCGCTGAAGCGGGTGATCGCCCATGCCCACTTCACCGGCAGCGACATCAGCATCGAGCTGGTGCGCGAGTCGCTGAAGGATCTGCTCGCCCTGCAGGACAAGCTGGTCAGCATCGACAACATCCAGCGCACGGTGGCCGAGTACTACAAGATCAAGATCGCCGACCTGCTGTCCAAGCGCCGCTCGCGCTCGGTGGCGCGCCCGCGCCAGGTGGCCATGGCGCTGTCCAAGGAGCTGACCAACCACAGCCTGCCGGAGATCGGCGACGCCTTCGGCGGCCGCGACCACACCACCGTGCTGCACGCCTGCCGCAAGATCGCCGAACTTCGCGAGGAAGACGCCGATATCCGCGAAGACTACAAGAACCTGCTGCGCACCCTGACCACCTGACGGGCGCGCCCCCGCAAGCCGAGACTGAAGATGCATTTCACCATTCAACGCGAAGCCCTGCTCAAGCCGCTGCAACTGGTCGCCGGGGTCGTCGAACGCCGGCAGACCCTGCCGGTGCTGTCCAACGTGCTGCTGGTGGTGCAGGGCCAGCAGCTGTCTTTGACCGGCACCGACCTCGAGGTCGAGCTGGTCGGCCGCGTGGCCCTGGAAGAACCGGCCGAGGCCGGCGAGATCACCGTGCCGGCGCGCAAGCTGATGGACATCTGCAAGAGCCTGCCGTCCGATGCGCTGATCGACATCCGCGTCGACGAGCAGAAGCTGCTGATCAAGGCCGGGCGCAGCCGCTTCAGCCTGTCCACCCTGCCGGCCAACGACTTCCCCTCGGTGGAGGAAAGCCAGGGTTCGCTGACCTTCGCCGTGGCGCAGAGCAAGCTGCGCCGGCTGATCGAGCGCACCAGCTTCGCCATGGCCCAGCAGGACGTACGCTACTACCTCAACGGCATGCTGCTGGAGGTCAACGCCGGCCGCCTCAGCGCCGTGGCCACCGACGGCCACCGCCTGGCGCTGTGCGCGCTGGACGCCGGCCTCGAGGCGCCGGACAAGCACCAGGTCATCGTGCCGCGCAAGGGCATCCTCGAGCTGGCGCGCCTGCTCACCGAGCCGGACGAGCCGGTCAGCATCGTCCTCGGCCAGCACCACATCCGCGCCACCACCGGCGATTTCACCTTCACCTCCAAGCTGGTCGACGGCAAGTTCCCCGATTATCAGCGCGTTTTGCCGCGCAATGGCGACAAGCTGGTCGTCGGCGACCGCCAGGCGCTGCGCGAGGCGTTCAGCCGCACCGCGATCCTCTCCAACGAGAAGTACCGCGGCATCCGCCTGCTGCTGGCCAGCGGCCTGCTGAAGATCCAGGCCAACAACCCCGAGCAGGAGGAGGCCGAGGAAGAGGTGCAGGTCGACTACTTCGGCGACGCCCTGGAAGTCGGCTTCAACGTCAGCTACCTGCTCGACGTGCTCGGCGTGATGACCACCGACCAGGTGCGCATCACCCTGGCCGACGCCAACAGCAGCGCCCTGCTGCAGGAAGCCGGCAACGACGATTCGGCCTACGTCGTGATGCCGATGCGCCTGTGATCTGCTTGGGCGGATCCTGTGGACAAGATGTGCATGTACCTGCCACAGGGTCTGCCCCGCCACGATTCATGCGTACTGTACGTGGAACACCCTGTGGATAACATTGTGTACAAGCCGTTGAGTACCCTTATCCACATCGGCGGGCACCAGCCATGTCCCTGGTCCGCCTGAACGTCAGCGGCCTGCGCAACCTGCAGGCGGTGCAGCTCGCGCCCTCGCCGCGCATCAACCTGCTGCACGGCGACAACGGCAGCGGCAAGACCAGCGTGCTGGAGGCCATCCACCTGCTCGGCCTGGCCCGCTCGTTCCGCAGCAGCCGGCTGACCCCGGTGATCCAGCACGGCGCCGAGCAGGCCCTGGTGTTCGGCGAGGTGCGCCTGGCCGACGGCCGCCCGGCCAGCCTGGGCATCGCCCGCCAGCGCAGCGGCGACAGCCAGATCCGCATCGACGGGCAGAACGCGCGCAGCGCCGCGCAACTGGCCGAACTGCTGCCGCTGCAGCTGATCAACCCGGACAGCTTCCGCCTGCTCGAGGGCGCGCCCAAGGTGCGCCGGCAGTTCCTCGACTGGGGGGTGTTCCACGTGGAACCGCGGTTCCTCGACGCCTGGCAGCGCCTGCAGGCGGCCCTGCGGCAGCGGAACTCGTGGTTGCGCCATGGTAGAATCGACGCCGCTGCGCAGGCCGCCTGGGACCGCGAACTGACACTGGCCAGCGAGGCCATCGACGCCTACCGGCGCGCCTACATCCAGGCGCTCAAGCCGGTGTTCGAGCGCACCCTGGCGCAGCTGGTGGAACTGCCGGAGCTGACCCTCAGCTACTACCGCGGCTGGGACCGCGAACGCGACCTCGCCGAGGTGCTCGCCGCCGCTCTGCTGCGCGACCAGCAGCTCGGCCACACCCAGGCCGGACCGCAGCGCGCCGACCTGCGCCTGCGCATCGGCAGTCACAACGCCGCCGACATCCTCTCGCGCGGCCAGCAGAAGCTGGTGGTCTGCGCCCTGCGCATCGCCCAGGGACACCTGGTCAACCAGGCCAAACACGGGCAGTGCGTCTACCTGGTGGACGACCTGCCCTCGGAACTCGACGAACAGCATCGTCACGCGCTGTGCCGCTTGCTGGAAGACCTCGACTGCCAGGTGTTCGTCACCGGCGTCGACGGCGAAACCCTCAAAGACGGCTGGCGCACGGACACGCCGGTCGCCATGTTCCACGTGGAGCATGGCCGTATTGAATCCTCGGGAGTGAAGGCATGAGCGAGAACAACACGTACGACTCCTCCAGCATCAAGGTGCTGAAAGGTCTGGACGCCGTACGCAAGCGCCCCGGCATGTACATCGGCGACACCGACGATGGCACCGGGCTGCACCACATGGTCTTCGAGGTGGTGGACAACTCCATCGACGAGGCGCTGGCCGGTCATTGCGACGAGATCAGCATCACCATCCACACCGACGAATCGATCACCGTGCGCGACAACGGCCGCGGCATTCCGGTGGATATCCACAAGGAAGAAGGCGTCTCCGCCGCCGAGGTCATCATGACCGTGCTGCACGCCGGCGGTAAGTTCGACGACAACAGCTACAAGGTCTCCGGCGGCCTGCATGGCGTCGGCGTGTCGGTGGTCAACGCGCTGTCCGAGCAGCTGGTGCTGACCATCCGTCGCAGCGGCAAGGTCTGGGAGCAGACCTATGTGCACGGCGTGCCGCAGGCGCCGCTGGCGCCGGTCGGCGACACCGAGGGCTCCGGTACGCAGATCCACTTCAAGCCGTCGGCCGAGACCTTCCGCAACATCCACTTCAGCTGGGACATCCTCGCCAAGCGCCTGCGCGAACTGTCGTTCCTCAACTCCGGGGTGGGCATCGTCCTCAAGGACGAGCGCAGCGGCAAGGAGGAGCTGTTCAAGTACGAGGGCGGCCTCAAGGCCTTCGTCGACTATCTGAACAACCACAAGACCGCGGTCAACCAGGTGTTCCACTTCAACGTGCAGCGCGAGGAAGACGGCGTCGGCGTCGAGGTGGCGCTGCAGTGGAACGACAGCTTCAACGAGAACATCCTCTGCTTCACCAACAACATCCCGCAGCGTGACGGCGGCACCCACCTGGCCGGCTTCCGCTCGGCGCTGACCCGCCATCTGAACAACTACATCGAGGCCGAGGGCCTGGCCAAGAAGTTCAAGGTGGCCACCACCGGCGACGACGCCCGCGAGGGCCTCACCGCGATCATCTCGGTCAAGGTGCCCGATCCCAAGTTCAGCTCGCAGACCAAGGACAAGCTGGTCTCCAGCGAGGTGAAGACCGCGGTCGAGCAGGAGATGGGCAAGTACTTCGGCGACTACCTGCTGGAGAATCCCAACGAGGCCAAGGCGGTGGTCGGCAAGATGCTCGACGCCGCGCGCGCCCGCGAGGCGGCGCGCAAGGCCCGCGAGATGACCCGCCGCAAGGGCGCGCTGGACATCGCCGGCCTGCCCGGCAAGCTGGCCGACTGCCAGGAGAAGGACCCGGCGCTGTCCGAACTGTACATCGTCGAGGGTGATTCGGCCGGCGGCTCGGCCAAGCAGGGTCGCAACCGCAAGACCCAGGCGATCCTGCCGCTCAAGGGCAAGATCCTCAACGTCGAGAAGGCGCGCTTCGACAAGATGCTCTCCTCCCAGGAGGTCGGCACCCTGATCACCGCACTGGGCTGCGGGATCGGCCGCGAGGAGTACAACATCGACAAGCTGCGCTACCACAACATCATCATCATGACCGATGCCGATGTCGACGGTTCGCACATCCGCACCCTGCTGCTGACCTTCTTCTTCCGCCAGCTGCCCGAGCTGATCGAGCGCGGCTACGTCTACATCGCCCAGCCGCCGCTGTACAAGGTCAAGAAGGGCAAGCAGGAGCAGTACATCAAGGACGACGAGGCCATGGAGGAATACATGACCCAGTCGGCCCTCGAGGACGCCAGCCTGCACGTCAACGACAGCGCCCCGGGCCTGTCCGGCGCGGCGCTGGAGAAGCTGGTCGGCGAATACCGCACGGTGATGAAGACCCTCGCCCGCCTGTCGCGACTTTATCCACAGGAGATCACCGAGCACTTCGTCTACCTGCCACGGGTCGGCGTCGAGCAGCTCGCCGACCAGGTCGCCATGCAGGCTTGGATCGAACAGCTCGGCGAGCGCCTCAAGGCTGTGGAAAAGTCCGGGCAGAGCTACCAGGTCAGCCTGCGCGAGGACCGCGAGCGCCACCTGTGGCTGCCCGAGGTGCAGACCGTCGCCCACGGCCTGTCCAGCTACGTCACCTTCAACCGCGACTTCTTCGCCAGCAACGACTACCGCACCGTCACCGACCTCGGCGCGCAGCTCAACAGCCTGCTCGAGGAAGGCGCCTATGTGCAGCGCGGCGAGCGCAAGAAGCCGGTGGCGACCTTCAAGGAAGCGCTCGACTGGCTGATGACCGAAAGCACCAAGCGCCACAGCATCCAGCGCTACAAGGGTCTCGGCGAGATGAACCCCGAGCAGCTGTGGGAAACCACCATGGACCCGACGGTGCGCCGCATGCTCAAGGTGACCATCGAGGACGCCATCGCCGCTGACCAGATCTTCAACACCCTGATGGGCGACGCCGTGGAACCGCGCCGCGACTTCATCGAGAGCAACGCGCTGGCGGTGTCGAATCTGGATGTGTGATCGGCAAATCTGTGGATAATCCGGTTATCCACAGATGAGACAGACAAAACCCCGGCAGACTTGCGTCTGCCGGGGTTTTGTTTTGCCGAGCGGCGAATTGCCTCAAGTATCGACCGAACGGTGCCGAAAAAGAGGGTAACCCTTGGAGAAAAAGCTACCTATGGACAACATGAACGACGCCTGGCGGTCGGGCGGCAGTGTCGCCAGCGTACTGGTCGATGCAGCCGGGCTGAGCCTGCCGGACAGCCGGGCTGTGGATATTTCGCTGCGGGCCAGCGTGGTGCTTGCGCTCAGGGTCTACAACTCACAGATTCTCGAGGGACAGTTGCGCCCGCATATCGCAATGGCGCTGGCGGCGCAGACGGTGGGCCAAGTACGCAGGATCATTGCGTCGGCCGATCGGCTGTTGCGTCGCTGAAGCCGAGGCAGAGGTTATCCACAGCGGTCAGCAAACCGATGGACAATGGCGTGGGAGCACGGCGTGAGTTCATCGAGAGCCGCGCTGGCGGTTCCGGATCTGTGATGGTCGCTGGAGGAAACCAAAGTGGCTGTGGATAAGTTCTGTCAGACATCGCTGGGCGGCCTGATCGAAGCTGGCCGTGTATGCAGCGAGACAATCCACAGGCGGTCTGCATATCGATATAGCAAATGGCTTACACGCACTGGCGGTTTTTGTTGCTGTCGCGCCTCAGGAGCGATCTCTAAGCTACAGACATCCACCGAGCGAAAGGATGCGCCCGGAATCACGGATGATGGACCAGCGCCAGGAGGCGACCGACAGGATGTCGGATGGTCAGGAAAGAACCCGCTTCGGCGGGTTTTTTGTTGCCTGGAAAAAGCCAGCTGGTGCCTGGTCCTGCCGTCGCCGGCGCAGCCAGCCTCCCGGGGATCTGGGCCGCACCCGGCGCGGCATCGACAGCCATCCACAGGCCTATGGGGTTCTGAACCGGTACGACCACGCCGAGGGCGTGGTCAGGCGACCGGTGGCCATGAAGTGGGTCGAGCCCCATTCGGTGACCCGCTCGCGGCCGTCGAGGGTGAAGCGGGCGCGCACGCTCCAGAAATAGTGGCGCTTGCTCGCCAGCGGGCTGATCAGGGTGTGGCTCGCCCGGGGCAGGCTCTCGCCGCGATAGACGATGCTTCCCGGAGCGAGCTGGCGTGCCTCGGCGATCACCAGGTCGTAGCGCACGTTGTCGACCCGTGCCATCTCCGCCGGAGCGGCCGCGATGTCGCTGGGACGCGGGAAGGCCTGCCAGCGCAGGGTCGGGCGCGTCGAGGCGACGGGTGTCCAGACCAGCTGGCGGTCGAGGAAGCTGTCACCGGTCAGCTGGCCACGGTTGCGCGGCTCGAGCGGGGCGAGGCCGAACACCGAGGACAGCCAGCCGCTGCCGTGCATGCCGCGATCGGGAAACGGGTAGAGCAGGAAGACGCTGTCGTGGATGTGCGCGCCGAGGGCGGCATAGCCGCTCTGCAGGGCCTGCATCAGCGGCGCAGCGTTGTTCCTCGTCCACTCCGCGGGCAGGCGTCGCTCGCCCTGGAACAGATAGTCGGCATGGCTCAGTTCGCGATTGTCGCTGCTGCGGATCAGGCGTACCCGGGCCTGCATCAGCAGTTGCAGGGCACCCTTGCCGCCGCCGCTGGCAGCGCTGACCTCGCTCAGGCCGACCTCCAGCACCTGGTCGATTCCGGCGGCGGCCAGGGCGCGGTAGTCGCCCCGCTGCGTCGCCAGGCGGGTCTGCTCCGGGGCCGGACCGGCCAGTGCCCGCCCCTCGCTCACCGCCAGCTCCTCCACCTTGCGCCGCAGGGTCTCCTGGATTTCGCCGGCCTGCACGGCGGCGAGCAGGCTGCTCTCGGCGTGCCGGACACTGCTGGCGCGCGGGGCCTGCACTGCGCCGACCACGCCGCCGACCACGCCTGCGACGCCGCACAGGCCGAGGCCGATGATCAGCACCGCTCCGCAGATGTCGCCACTGCAGCCGGAGTGGCCGAGTTCGCCCAGGCAGTTGAGGAAGCTGCTGCCGGCGCCGCTGGCCGCGCCCGTGGCCTTGCCGCGCACCAGTCCTTCCAGCCGGACCTCCGGGGGCCGGGGGGCGGCCACCACCGCGATCCGCCCGAGGCTGGTCTGGTAGCGGGTATCGGGCACGGTCGGCGTCAGGCTGCAGGCGGACTGCCCGAGCAGGGCGAGGATCAGCCCCGTGCTGACGAGCTTCTGCCAGGGCGATGAGATGGGGCGGCGAGCTGGTCGGCGCATGGGCGGTACCTGGCGGAAGGGAGACAGTCATCAGTCTCGACCGCGGCGGCAGGTTTTGCCCGGCAAGCGTCGTCGGTCGGCAACCCCATCCCGGCCGCAGCGGGATGAGGCGCGTGCTCAGCCCCGCACGGCGCGCAGATCCAGGCGCCCGTCGCACAGCGGCGGGCACCAGTAGTAGCCGCCGGTGGTCGGCCGGCTGAAGCGGAACAGCGCGTCGACGATGCCGTCCTCGAGGCCGGCCATGCGTCTGAGCTGGGCCTCGAAGGCGGCGAAGGAGTGGCCGAAGGCGAGGAACACCAGGCCGGCCTGCTCGCCGTCGCTGAACGGCATCGAGCGGCGCACCACGAAGGCTTCCGGTGCGAAACTCTCCTGGGCGGTGCGCTTGACGTGGGCGGACGCCGGGGCGTCCTCCAGTTCCTCGTTGTCGCTCTGCCGGCGGCCGATGATGTCGTCCTGTTCGGCCTGCGGCAGGCGCTGGAAGTGGTCGAGGTCGTGGACCCAGTGCTGGATGGCGGCGAAGCTGCTGCCGTCGGCGGCGATGGCGGCGGCGACGGCCTCCTCGCCCAGCGGGTTCTCGGTGCCGTCCTCGTAGCCGGTCAGGTCGTGACCGTCGCGGTAGCGGAAGGCATCGCTGCTCTGCACCAGGCGCAGCGCCGGCTCCAGGGTGGCGACCAGTTCGCGCCGGCGGTGCAGCAGTTCGCCGCGGTCGTCGCCGCGCAGCCAGCACCACAGCGCGTGCTGGGTCGAGGGGATGTCCACGGCAGCGCCGTCGAGCACCGGGAAGCTGTGCAGGCCGTCGATGCGACTACCGAGAGCGCGCACCAGCGCGGCGCCGCAGCCGACCACGACGGCCTCGCCGTCGGCCAGCTGGCTCAGGCGGTCGAGGGCGGCCGGCAGGGCCTCGGTGGATTCGAGGGCGAAGAACAGGTGGCAGGCCTGCGCCGGGATGGGGCTGGCGAGGATGCCGGGCTGGCAAGGCGTCATGGGCAACTCCTGTAGGCGGAAAGACGCCATCTTAACCTCACGGCGGCGCGCTTGCTCCGTCGCCGGGCGCCTCGCCGCAGTGTACCGCCAGCCACACGGTCGGCCGGTCGGCGGCGGTGGCCTCGACGCGGTGGCGCTCGCCGGCGGGGATCAGCAGGTGGTCGCCGGGCCGCAGTTCGACCGGCTCGGCCTGCGAGGCCAGGCGCAGCACGGCGTGGCCGGCGAGCAGCAGTACCCACTCGTCCCAGGCCTGGTCGTACCAGAAGCCCGGCGGGCTGGCCTGGCCGTGGGAGACGATGCGCTCGACGCGGCAGCCGGGACGCCTGAGCAGGTCGTCGAAGCACTCGTTTGCGCGGGCATCGGGCAGCGGCTGGAACAGGTTGGCGGGCATGGCGTCGCTCCTCACCAGGCGAGGCGCAGGCGGCTGGCGAATTCGCGCTCGGCGCCGCTCAGCGGGTCGCGGAAGCGCAGGCTGCGGGCCAGCAGCTTGAGCGGCCGGTCGTAGTCGTCGGGCGCGTCGGCCGGCTGCGCCACCGGGTAGAACGGGTCGTTGCAGATCGGCGCGCCGAGCGCGGCCAGGTGCACGCGCAGCTGGTGCTGGCGGCCGGTGACCGGGAACAGCGCGTAGCGCCACAGCTCGCCATGGCGCTCCAGCACTTCCATCCGCGTCTCGCTGTTCGGCACGCCGGGCGCCTCGCGCATGCGGAAGAACGGCTCGCCGCGCACCAGCCGGCTCTCGTGGCGGTACGGGAACTCGAGGTCGGGCAGCGCCGGGGCGATGGCCTCGTAGCGCTTGTCGATCTGCCGCTCGCGGAACAGCGCGTGGTAGCGGTCGCGGCTGGCCGGATTGGTGGAGAACAGCAGCAGCCCGGCGGTGTGGCGGTCGATGCGGTGCAGCGGCACCAGCTGCGGATTGCCCAGGCGGCGGGTCAGGCGCGCCAGCAGGGTCTGCTCGACGTAGCCGCCGGAAGGGATCACCGGCAGGAAGTGCGGCTTGTCGACCACCAGCAGGTGCTCGTCGTGGTGGAGGATGTCCTCGACGAAGGGGATCGGCGTCTCCCGCTCCACCTCGCGGAAGTAGTGCACGCGCAGGCCTTCGCGGTACGGGTGCTCGGGCTCCAGCATGCGCCCCTCGCCGTCCAGCACCTTGCCGCGCTGCATGCGCGACTGCCAGCTGGCGCGGTCGATGGCCGGGAAGCGCGCGCACAGGCAGTCGAGCACCGTGGTCCAGTCGCCCGGCGGCAGGTGCAGGGTGCTGGGGCGCTGGGCAGTGGACGGCTCGGACATGACGGTTCCCGGTGGGCGGCTGGCTTGCCATTAGGCCGCAGCCGCAGCGCCTCGTCAAAACCCCCGGCGTCGCCCGCCGACGGACAGTCCCGGCTGCTACGCTGAGAGCTACCACAAGAGCAGCAGGGAGAACTGCCATGCGCATCGGGGTACCCAGGGAGATCAAGAACCACGAGTATCGGGTCGGCCTGACCCCGCAATCGGTGGCCGAGCTGCGCGCCCTCGGCCACCAGCTGTGGGTGGAGACCCAGGCCGGTGCGGCGATCGGCTTCAGCGACGCCGACTACGAGAAGGCCGGCGCGCACATCGCCGCCGACGCCGAGCAGGTGTTCGCCGAGGCCGAGCTGATCGTCAAGGTCAAGGAGCCGCTGGCTTCCGAACGCGCCCGCCTGGGCCGCCAGCACACCCTGTTCACCTACCTGCACCTGGCCGCCGACCGGCCGCAGACCGACGAACTGCTGGCCAGCGGAGCCACCTGCATCGCCTACGAGACGGTCACCGATGCCCAGGGCCGCCTGCCGCTGCTGGCGCCGATGTCCGAGGTGGCCGGGCGCATGGCCATCCAGGTCGGTGCCAGCTGCCTGGAGAAGGCCAAGGGGGGGCGCGGCGTGCTGCTCGGCGGAGTGCCCGGCGTGCCGGCGGGCAAGGTGGTGATCCTCGGCGGCGGCGTAGTCGGCAGCCAGGCCGCCGCCATGGCCATCGGCCTGGGCGCCGACGTCACCATCCTCGACAAGAACATGGACACCCTGCGCCGCCTCGACGCCCTGTACGGCAATCGCATCGCCACCCGCTACTCGACCCGCGCGGCGGTGTCCGAACTGGTGCAGGCGGCCGACCTGGTGATCGGCAGCGTGCTGATCCCCGGCGCGGCGGCGCCCAAGCTGATCAGCGCCGGCATGGTGCGGCAGATGAAGGCTGGCGCGGTGCTGGTCGACGTGGCCATCGACCAGGGCGGCTGCGCCGAGACCTCGCGGCCGACCTCCCATGCCCATCCGACCTACGTGGTCGACGGCGTGGTGCACTACTGCGTGACCAACATGCCCGGCGGCGTGGCGCGCACCGCGACCCTGGCGCTGAACAACGCCACCCTGCCCTTCGTCGTCGCCCTGGCCGACAAGGGCACGCGCCGCGCGCTGGAGGAGGACGAGCACCTGCGCCGCGGCCTCAACGTCGCCGCCGGCGTGCTGACCAACCCCGGCGTGGCGGCCAGCCACCAGCTGCCCCTGGTGCCGAC
Organism: Pseudomonas sp. A-1; assembly: GCF_004801855.1. Classification (GTDB taxonomy): domain Bacteria; phylum Pseudomonadota; class Gammaproteobacteria; order Pseudomonadales; family Pseudomonadaceae; genus Geopseudomonas. Next base: position 11,719 of record NZ_SSTC01000039.1, read on the forward strand.
CGAGGAGGTGCTGCTGCGCCTGCTCTGATGTTCCACGTGGAACAGGGCGACGGGCGTCACTCGCCGGGCAGGCCGCCCTCGACCTTCTTCAGCCGGTAGGCCAGCGCCGGGCGGGTCATGCCGAGCAGGCGTGCGGCGCGCGACACCTTGTGCTGGCCGCGGCGCATCGCCTCGCGCATCAGGATGGCCTCGACCTCGTCGAGGCCGATGCCGGCGTCGAGGATCTGCTCGACCCAGTGCCGCGCCGTCTCGGCGCCGCCGGCGGTCAGTTCGCCGGCGCGCGACAGGCGCACGCCGCCGCGCTGTCCCGCCAGCGCCAGGCCGGGGAACAGCGCCTCGACGCTGATGCTCTCGTTGCTGTCGGTGAGGATCACCCCGCGCTCGATGACGTTCTCCAGCTCGCGGATGTTGCCCGGCCAGGCGTACTGCTGGCAGGCCTCCAGGGCCCGGTCGGAGAAGCCGAGGGTCTTCTTGGCGTACTGCTCGTGGAACTTCTTGAGGAAGTGCTCGGCGAGCAGCGGCAGGTCCTCGCGGCGCTCGCGCAGCGGCGGGATCTGCACCGGGAACACGTTGAGGCGGTAGTACAGGTCGGCGCGGAAGCGTCCGGCCTGCACCGCCTCGGCCAGATCCTCGTTGGTGGCGGCGATCACCCGCACGTCGATCTTGCGCGTCTGCTGGCCGCCGACCCGCTCCAGTTCGCCTTCCTGCAGCACGCGCAGCAGGGTGGCCTGGGCGCGCGGGGTCAGCTCGATCACCTCGTCGAGGAAGATGGTGCCGCCGTGGGCGCGCTCGAAGCGCCCGGCGCGCGACTGGCTGGCGCCGGTGTAGGCGCCCTTCTCCACGCCGAACAGCTCGGCCTCGATCAGGTCCGGCGGGATGGCCGCGCAGTTCACCGCGACGAACGGCTGCTCGGCGCGCGCGCTGCGCAGGTGCACGCTGCGCGCGATCACCTCCTTGCCCACCCCGGTCTCGCCGAGCAGCAGCACCGATACCTTGCCGCGCGCGGCCTTGTCGATGGTCTGGCAGATGCGCTGGTAGGCCGGCGACTGGCCGACGCCGTAGTACTGGCCGTCGTGGCTGTGCAGGCGGCTGCGCAGGGTGGCGACCTGCGACTGCAGCTCGTAGAGCTCCTCGATCACCGGGTCGTTCTTGAAGTAGGCCTTGAACTCGGCGGAGTCGGCCCACTCCTCGGCGGTCTTGCCGATCACCCGGCACTTGTCGTCGCCGCGGCCGCGGCAGCTGACTTCCTTGAAGATGATCTCGCGGCCCATGAATGCCGAGGTGTAGCTGCAGGCGTAGCCGAGCAGGGTCCAGCAGGCCGGCTGGTCCATCAGGCCCAGCTCGGTCTGGCAGATCTCCACCTCGAAGGAGTCCAGCCAGTCGATCTCGGCGTAGAAGCGGCCCTTCTCCACGTCGATGTCCACCTCGATCGGTCGCGAGCGCAGCATGCCCTTGAGCATGTGCAGCTGCGGGCCGGCGAGGAAGATGTCCAGCTCGCTGGAGTCGGGGCGCAGCTTGCGCGCCAGCTCGGCGTCCTTGAGCCCGGACTGGTAGCCCAGGCGCAGGAAGAAGCCCTTGGCGCGTTCGATGCCGAGCAGGTCGACCATCTCGCGGCGGAAGTTGGCCAGCGCCGACAGCGGCATCAGCAGCATGCGCTGCTCGCCCAGCCAGATCTTGCCTTCCTGGCTGACGAAGCGGATCTGGCTGCTGAGGTCCTGGATGTCCGGGTACTGCAGTTGCGGCTTGTACTTGATCGCCATTCGGGCGGGCCCCTTGCTTGTTGTTGTGGCGGGGAGGCGTGGCGCGCGTGGGCGGCCTATTGCTGCATGGAAACGGCTTGCCGGGAAAAAATCAACCAGATGATCAAAGAATGCGGAAATTGAGCATTTGCTGAACTTCTCCGTGCCGGGCGCCCGGGGCGGCGTGCGGCGGCGCCTGGCGCCGGCTGGCTGGTCCGGGAATTCACCAAATCATCAATTTCATCGCCACGCCATGCCTGCCTTCCGCCGTGCGACGAGCCTTTCCAGCTGCGCCGCGTGCCGAACATCAAATAAAAATCCTTTTGAATCAATGGCTTGTGATTGGTTGGCGGCCCCTTGCGGGTGGTTTGGCACAGCCGTTGCTCTTGTCCTCTCGCCCGGCAAGCCAAGTTGCCGAGGCCAGCCGCACAGACAAAAACAACAGGTACGGTCGTCATGAACACTGCCATCCGTGCGCGCGCCGAACAGCGCGAGCGCCGCATCTTCTTCCCTTCCGAGCGCCCTGCCCCCGCGCCTGCCCGTGGCGGCCTGCTGCGCCGTTTCCGTCTGGCTGCCAGGGCAGCCCTCGGCCTGCGCGGCTGAGGTGCGCCATGAGCCAGACCTTCCAGATCACCGAAACTGCCAGCGGCCAGCGCTTCGCCTGCGATGGCGAGCAGAACGTGCTGGCGGCCATGGAGCGTCATGCCCGGCGCTGCATCCCGGTCGGCTGCCGCGGCGGCGGCTGCGGCCTGTGCAAGGTGCAGGTGGTCAGCGGCGAATTCGACTGCGGACGGATGAGCCGCCGCCACGTCAACGCCATCGACCGTGAACAGGGCCTGGTGCTCGCCTGCCGGCTGTTCCCGCGCAGCGACCTGGCCATCCAGCGCCCGGCATCCGCCGAGCCTGTCGTGACGACGCCGGCGCGCTAGCGGCCGGCGAAACCGTTGGACCCCACAACAAAGACAAGAGGTGTCGAGATGAAAAAAGGTGTGATGCGTCCGGGACACATCCAGCTGCGCGTTCTGGACATGGCCAAGGCCCTGGAACACTACGTCGAGCTGCTCGGCCTGATCGAGGTCGACCGCGACGAGCGCGGCCGCGTGTACCTCAAGGGCTGGACCGAGGTCGACAAGTTCTCCGTGGTGCTGCGCGAGGCCGACGAGGCCGGTATGGACTTCATGGGCTTCAAGGTGCTCGACGATGCCACCCTCGGCCGCCTGACCGAGGACCTGGTGGCCTTCGGCTGCCTGGTGGAGAGCATCCCGGCCGGCGAGCTGAAGGGCTGCGGCCGCCGCGTGCGCTTCAGCGCGCCGACCGGCCACCGCTTCGAGCTGTTCGCCGACAAGGAGCAGACCGGCAAGTGGGGCCTGTCCGAGATCAACCCGGAAGCCTGGCCGCGCGGCCTCAAGGGCATGAAGGCGACCCGCTTCGACCACGCCCTGCTGTACGGCGGCAACCTGCCGGAAACCCTGCGCCTGTTCACCGAGGTGCTCGGCTTCGATCTGGCCGAGCAGGTGGTCGACCCGCACGGCAACCGCATCGCCCAGTTCCTCACCGTCGGCATGAAGGCCCATGACGTGGCGTTCATCCAGCACACCGAGCAGGGCAAGCTGCACCACGCCTCGTTCTTCCTCGAGACCTGGGACGACGTGCTGCGCGCCGCCGACCTGATCAGCATGACCAACACCTCGATCGACATCGGCCCGACCCGCCACGGCCTGACCCACGGCAAGACCATCTACTTCTTCGACCCCTCCGGCAACCGCAACGAGGTGTTCTGCGGCGGCGACTACCACTACCCGGACCACCCGCCGGTGACCTGGACCGCCGCCGAACTGGGCAAGGCGATCTTCTACCACGACCGCGAGCTCAACGAGCGCTTCCTCACCGTCCTGACCTGATTGCCACTGCCCAACGAGACTCATCCATGAAAGAGATCAAGCACTTCATCAACGGCGAATACGTCGGCTCGGCCAGCGGCAAGCTGTTCGACAACGTCAACCCGGCCAACGGCCAGGTGATCGCCAGGATCCACGAGGCCGGCGAGACCGAGGTCGACGCCGCGGTCAAGGCCGCGCGCGCCGCGCTGAAGGGCCCGTGGGGCAAGATGACCGTCGCCGAGCGTACCGAGATCCTCCATCGCGTCGCCGACGGCATCACCGCGCGCTTCGACGAGTTCCTCGAGGCCGAATGCCTGGACACCGGCAAGCCGAAATCCCTCGCCTCGCACATCGACATCCCGCGCGGCGCGGCCAACTTCAAGGTGTTCGCCGACCTGATCAAGAACGTCGCCACCGAGGCCTTCGAGATGGCCACCCCGGATGGCGCCGGCGCGCTGAACTACGGCGTGCGCCGCCCGAAGGGCGTGATCGGCGTGATCAGCCCGTGGAACCTGCCGCTGCTGCTGATGACCTGGAAGGTCGGCCCGGCGCTGGCCTGCGGCAACACCGTGGTGGTCAAGCCCTCGGAAGAGACCCCGACCACCACCGCCCTGCTCGGCGAGGTGATGAACGCCGCCGGCGTGCCGGCCGGCGTGTACAACGTGGTGCACGGCTTCGGCGGCAACTCGGCCGGCGCCTTCCTCACCGCCCACCCGGACGTCGACGCCATCACCTTCACCGGCGAGACCGGCACCGGCGAGACCATCATGCGCGCCGCCGCCAAGGGCGTGCGCCAGGTGTCGCTGGAGCTGGGCGGCAAGAACGCCGGCATCGTGTTCGCCGACTGCGACATGGACAAGGCCATCGAGGGCACCCTGCGCTCGGCCTTCGCCAACTGCGGCCAGGTGTGCCTGGGCACCGAGCGCGTCTACGTCGAGCGGCCGATCTTCGACGAGTTCGTCGCCCGCCTGAAGGCCGGCGCCGAGGCGCTGAAGATCGGCGAGCCGAACGACCCGAGCGCCAACTTCGGCTCGCTGGTCAGCCACAAGCACCGCGAGAAGGTCCTCTCCTACTACCAGAAGGCCAAGGACGAGGGCGCCACCATCGTCACCGGCGGCGGCGTGCCGGAGATGTCGGCGCACCTGGCCGGCGGCGCCTGGGTGCAGCCGACCATCTGGACCGGCCTGCCCGACGACTCCGCGGTGGTCACCGAGGAAATCTTCGGCCCGTGCTGCCACATCCGTCCGTTCGACACCGAGGAAGAAGCCATCGAGCTGGCCAACAGCCTGCCCTACGGCCTGGCCTCGGCGATCTGGACCGAGAACAGCTCGCGCGCCCACCGCGTCGCCGGGCAGATCGAGGCCGGCATCGTCTGGGTCAACAGCTGGTTCCTGCGCGACCTGCGCACCGCCTTCGGCGGCAGCAAGCAGTCGGGCATCGGTCGCGAAGGCGGGGTGCACTCGCTGGAGTTCTACACCGAGCTGAAGAACATCTGCGTGAAGCTGTGAGGCAGTCATGAACCAGCCCGTACAGAGCCCGGAAATCGGCCGCGAGATCGTCGCCGCCGGCTACCGCACCAACCTGCATGAGCAGGGCGAAGGCTTCCCGGTCCTGCTGATCCACGGCTCCGGCCCGGGCGTCACCGCCTGGGCCAACTGGCGCGGGATCATCCCGCAGCTGGCGCAGAAGCGCCGGGTGATCGCTCCGGACATGCTCGGCTTCGGCTACAGCGAGCGCCCGGCCGATGCGCAGTACAGCCAGCAGCGCTGGGTCGAGCATGCCATCGGCGTGCTCGACGCCCTCGGCATCGAGCAGGCCGACATCGTCGGCAACTCGTTCGGCGGCGGCCTGGCGCTGGCCCTGGCCATCCGCCACCCCGAGCGGGTGCGCCGGCTGGTGCTGATGGGCAGCGTCGGGGTGTCCTTCCCGATCACCCAGGGACTGGAGACCGCCTGGGGCTACACGCCGTCGCAGGCCAACATGCGCCAGCTGCTCGACCTGTTCGCCTACGACCGCAATCTGGTTAACGACGAGCTGGCCGAGCTGCGCTACCAGGCCAGCATCCGCCCGGGCTTCCAGGAGTCGTTCGCCGCCATGTTCCCGCCGCCGCGGCAGAACGGCGTCGACGACCTGGCCAGCGACGAGGCGGACATCCGCGCCCTGCCCCACCAGGCGCTGGTCATCCATGGCCGCGAGGACCGGATCATCCCGCTCGAGGCCTCGCTGCGCCTGGCCGAGCTGATCCCCAACAGCCAGCTGCACGTCTTCGGCCACTGCGGCCACTGGACCCAGATCGAACACGCCGGCCGCTTCGCCCGCCTGGTCGAGGACTTCCTCGCCGAGGCCGATGCCGCCGCCAACCTTCAGGAAAAATGCGCATGAACCAAGAACTGATCCAACAGCTCGGCGACGAGCTCTACCAGGCCATGCAGAGCCGCGAGGCCGTCGCCCCGCTGACCAGCCGCTATGACCTGACCATCGACGACGCCTACCAGATCTCCCTGCGCATGCTCGAGCGCCGCCTGGCCGCCGGCGAGCGGATCATCGGCAAGAAGATCGGCCTGACCAGCAAGGCGGTGCAGACCATGCTCGGCGTCAACCAGCCGGACTTCGGCTACCTGACCGACGCCATGGTGTTCAGCAGCGGCGCGACCATGCCGATCAGCGACCGCCTGATCCAGCCCAAGGCGGAGGGCGAGATCGCCTTCATCCTCAAGAAGGACCTGATGGGCCCCGGCATCACCAACGCCGACGTGCTGGCCGCCACCGAGTGCGTGATCCCCTGCTTCGAGGTGGTCGATTCGCGCATCCAGGACTGGAAGATCAAGATCCAGGACACCGTCGCCGACAACGCCTCCTGCGGCCTGTTCATCCTCGGCGACAACGCCGTCTCCCCGCGCCAGGTCGACCTGGTCACCTGCGGCATGGTGGTGGAGAAGAACGGCCAGCAGATCAGCACCGGCGCCGGCGCCGCCGCGCTGGGCTCGCCGGTCAACTGCGTTGCCTGGCTGGCCAACACCCTCGGCCACTTCGGCATCGGCCTGAAGGCCGGCGAGGTGATCCTCTCCGGCTCGCTGGTGCCGCTGGAGCCGGTCAAGGCCGGCGACTTCATGCGCGTCGACATCGGCGGCATCGGCAGCGCCAGCGTGCGCTTCGTCTGATCAGGAGCCTGAACATGAGCAAGAAACTGAAAGCCGCGATCATCGGCCCGGGCAATATCGGCACCGACCTGGTGATGAAGATGCTGCGCTCGGAGTGGATCGAGCCGGTATGGATGGTCGGCATCGACCCCGAGTCCGACGGCCTCAAGCGCGCCCGCGAGTTCGGCTTGAAGACCACCTGCGAGGGCGTCGACGGCCTGCTGCCGCACGTCATCGAAGACGACATCCGCGTCGCCTTCGACGCCACCAGCGCCTACGCCCACGCCGAGAACAGCCGCAAGCTCAACGAGCTGGGCGTGCTGATGATCGACCTGACCCCGGCCGCCATCGGTCCGTTCTGCGTGCCGCCGGTGAACCTCAAGGAGCACGTCGGCAAGCTGGAGATGAACGTCAACATGGTCACCTGCGGTGGCCAGGCGACCATCCCGATGGTCGCCGCGGTATCCCGCGTGCAGCCGGTGGCCTACGGCGAGATCGTCGCCACCGTGTCCTCGCGTTCGGTCGGCCCGGGCACCCGCAAGAACATCGACGAGTTCACCCGCACCACCGCCGGCGCCATCGAGAAGGTCGGCGGCGCGAAGGAAGGCAAGGCGATCATCATCATCAACCCGGCCGAGCCGCCGCTGATGATGCGCGACACCATCCACTGCCTGACCGAGAGCGAGCCGGACCGCGATGCCATCACCGCCTCCGTGCACGCCATGCTCGCCGAGGTGCAGAAGTACGTGCCGGGCTACCGCCTGAAGAACGGCCCGGTGTTCGACGGCAACCGCGTGTCGATCTTCATGGAGGTCGAGGGCCTGGGCGACTACCTGCCCAAGTACGCCGGCAACCTGGACATCATGACCGCCGCCGGTCTGCGCACCGCCGAGATGTTCGCCGAGGAAATCGCCGCCGGCACCATCCAACTGCCGAGCCGCGAAGCTGCACTGGCCTGAGGGGAATAGCACGATGAATCTGCAAGGCAAGCAAGTCACCCTGCACGACATGAGCCTGCGCGACGGCATGCACGCCAAGCGCCACCAGATCAGCCTCGAGCAGATGGTCGCCGTGGCCACCGGCCTCGACGCCGCCGGCATGCCGCTGATCGAGATCACCCACGGCGACGGCCTCGGCGGGCGCTCGATCAACTACGGCTTCCCGGCGCACAGCGACGAGGAGTACCTCAGCGCGGTGATCCCCCAGCTCAAGCAGGCCAAGGTCTCCGCCCTGCTGCTGCCGGGCATCGGCACCGTCGACCACCTGAAGATGGCGGTGGACTGCGGCGTGTCGACCATCCGCGTCGCCACCCACTGCACCGAGGCCGATGTCTCCGAGCAGCACATCGGCATGGCGGCGAAGATGGGCGTCGACACCGTCGGCTTCCTGATGATGGCGCACATGGCCAGCCCGGAGAAGGTGCTGGAGCAGGCCCGCCTGATGGAAAGCTACGGCGCCAACTGCATCTACTGCACCGACTCGGCCGGCTACATGCTGCCCGACGAGGTCAGCCAGAAGATCGGCCTGCTGCGCGCCGAGCTCAACCCGGCCACCCAGATCGGCTTCCACGGCCACCACAACATGGGCATGGCCATCGCCAACTCGCTGGCCGCCATCGAGGCCGGTGCGGTGCGCATCGACGGCTCGGTCGCGGGCCTCGGCGCCGGCGCCGGCAACACCCCGCTGGAGGTGCTGTGCGCGGTGCTCAAGCGCATGGGCGCCGAGACCGGCATCGACCTGTACAAGATCATGGACGTCGCCGAGGACCTGGTGGTGCCGCTGATGGACCAGCCGATCCGCGTCGACCGCGATGCCCTGACCCTGGGCTACGCCGGCGTGTACAGCTCGTTCCTGCTGTTCGCCCAGCGCGCCGAGAAGAAGTACGGCGTGCCGGCCCGCGACATCCTCGTAGAACTCGGCCGCCGCGGTACCGTCGGCGGCCAGGAAGACATGATCGAAGACCTGGCCCTCGACATGGCCAAGGCCCGCCAGACCCAGAAGGTGACCGCATGAACCGTACCCTGACCCGCGAACAGGTGCTGGCCCTGGCCGAGCACGTCGAAGGCGCCGAGCTGAATGTCCACGACATTCCGAAGATCACCAACGACTACCCGCAGATGACCTTCGCCGACGCCTACGACATCCAGTGGGAGATCCGTCGCCGCAAGGAGGCCCGCGGCAACAAGACCGTCGGCCTGAAGATGGGCCTGACCTCCTGGGCGAAGATGGCGCAGATGGGCGTGGAGACGCCGATCTACGGCTTCCTCTCCGACTACTTCAGCGTGCCGGACGGCGGCGTGGTGGACTGCTCCAAGCTGATCCACCCGAAGATCGAGGCGGAAATCTCCGTGGTCACCAAGGCCCCGCTGCAGGGCCCGGGCTGCCACATCGGCGACGTGATCGCGGCGATCGACTACGTGATCCCCACCGTCGAGGTGATCGACTCGCGCTACGAGAACTTCAAGTTCGACCTGATCAGCGTGGTGGCCGATAACGCCTCCTCGACCCGCTACATCACCGGCGGCCAGATGGCCAACCTCGAGGACGTCGACCTGCGCACCCTCGGCGTGGTGATGGAGAAGAACGGCGAGGTGGTGGAAGTCGGCGCCGGCGCCGCGGTGCTCGGTCATCCGCTGTCCAGCGTGGCCATGCTGGCCAACCTGCTGGCCGAGCGCGGCGAGCACATCCCGGCCGGCACCTTCATCATGACCGGCGGCATTACCGCCGCGGTGGCGGTGGAGCCGGGCGACAACGTCACCGTGCGCTATCAGGGCCTGGGCAGCGTGTCCGCGCGCTTCGTCTGAGTTCACCCCTGTTGCCCCGGCCGCTGGCCGGGGACTTTTTCGCGAGGAACCGTCTCATGCCGATTGCCCATGTGCACATCATGGAAGGCCGCAGCGCGGAACAGAAGGAAGCGATGATCCGCGAGGTCAGCGAGGCGCTGGCGCGCACCCTCGACTCGCCGCTGGATCGCGTGCGGGTGCTGATCACCGAGGTGCCCAAGGATCACTGGGGCATCGGCGGCGAGCCGGCCAGCAAGGTGCGCCGCTGAGCGCGCCCCTGCCCTGCTTTCAGCAAAGCCCGGCTCGCCGGGCTTTGTCGTTTCTGCGCGGTGTGTTCCACGTGGAACAGGTGCTGCGGTGAGCCTGCCGCTAGTGGATGTTCCACGTGGAACCATTCAGGCCGGGCGCAGGAACAGTGTGCGCTGCGCCAGCGGCGGCAAGTAGCAGAGAGAGGCGACGTCCAGCCACAGCCACCATGCACCGCCACAGGCGAAGAGCCGTTCGCGATCATCCGGGGTTATCTGCAGCGGCGGGCTGGAAAACATGCCCATTGTCACCTGTAGAACGGCGCCCTGCTCGGGCAGCGCCAGGTGACAGCGCTGGCCGCCGCACAGCGTGGCAAGCTTGCGGCCATCGGCGAGGACGTCCAGTGCCATCGAGCTTGCGAAGTAACCGCGCTGGCGGTGGAGTTCGATCTGCATGGTGGTCTCCACGGGCTCATGGCCAGAGCAGGTTGCCGCCAGCTTCGGGAAACTGCAGGTGCTCGAGTTCGTGGCGTTGCAGTTCCCGGCCGGTCCAGATGTACACCTTGCGCGCTCCTGCGACCGACAGCAGCTCGTAGAAACCGCGGGTTTCGATCACAGTCAGGCCGCCCTCTAGATGCTCCAGCAGCTGCAGGACCACCGTTGGCCTTGGGCGCAGCAGGGCGGGCGGCTGGACCCTTTTCAGCAGCAACTGCAGGGTCTTCTCCGCCACCGCGAAGTCGGCCAGCAGGGTGCGCGGATGACGGAAACCGTTGGCCAGCTCGACGCCGTTGCGGCCGCGCAGGGCCAGTGCTTCGTTGCCGATGGCCAGCGGCACGCGCTTGCCGCGCTCTTCGGTACGCAGGGCCAGCACTGGCGCCTCGCTGAAGCTCTTGCCGGACTCCACGTGAAGGACGCGCAGCAGGTCGGCCTGCAGGCGGATATAGAGGGTGTTGCGGAAAAGGTTGAGCATGCTGGTTTATCGGCTGGAAGTGGGCGAGTCGGGATTCGACAGGTGCAGCATCTCTTGCACCTGGCGAACGGCTGGAGGTGGCGCAGGCGCTGGCTGGGGCCGACTGTCGAGCTCGACGCGGATGCCGCGCCGGCTGGTCGGCGGCGTCCTGATCTTGCGAGCATCGCAGCGGAGGACCAGCCGGTCTGCCGCCTGCCAGGCGATGGCCGCCTCGCCCTTGCAGTAGCCGGCAAAGGCCAGCTCGCCGAAGTGCTGCGGCAGCGGCAGCCACGTCGGGGCGAGGTACAGGTGCAGGCCGTAGGGCGCATGGCCGGGCTTGCTGCTTTCGTGGATCAGGCTCAGTAGGTGGGCGGTCGTTCCGCCGGCGGGCGAGTCGATGCTGGCCCGAGTCCCCCAGATGGCGAAGTTCTCGAACCAGAACAAGAAGGCGAACCAGGCGAACGGTAGCAGGCTCAGCTTGCACAACAGGCGGGCCAGCGGATGCTTCGGCAGCATGGCTGTTTCCTGCTTAGCGCAGCTGCTGACGCGCCTGCGCCACCAGCTCGCCGTTGTCCGGATGCACCGTGAGGGCGTTGTTCAGATCGACCACCGGCAGCAGGTAGCGGCGTACCTCCAGACCGGCGTTCTGCATGCGCCGGTGCAGCAGGTCGGCCACTGCCGGCTCGTCGACCGAGTGGAACCGGTAGCGGATGCCGGCCTGGTTGAGCTGGCGCAGGGTGGCCTGGGTGTAGCCGCAGGCGGTGCGGCCGTAGACCGCCAGGTAGGGCTCGGCGTGCAGCGGGACATTGGTCTCGCGGGCGGGCTGGGAGTAGTGCTCCCAGGCCTGGTAACCGCCACCGCACAGGGCGAGCAGCAGGAGCAGGTTGCGCATGGACAAGTCCGTTTGTCGTAGGCGGGAGCGGCATTCTGGCTGAGCCGGCCGGCGCGTTCTGCGCGCCGGTTGGCAGGGCGTGTGCTCAGGTCAGCGGCAGACGCAGGTGGATCAGCATGATCGGTTGCTGCTGCGGACCCTGGCGCTCCTCGAGGGCGAAGGGCGTGTAGCCGAGGCGGGCGTACAGGCGCAGGGCGGCGGTGTTGGGGTTGAAGCAGGACACGCGCAGCTCGCGGGCGCCGTGGCGCTCGGCGGCCAGCCGGGCCATCCGTTGCATCAGGAAGCCCGCCACGCCCTGGCGCCGTGCCTGCGCTGCCACCGCGACGTTGCCGACCCAGCAGGCGCCCTCCTCGCGCCTGTAGATGTTGGCGAAAGCCAGCACCTTTTCGCCGCGGCACACCACGCTGGAATCGCTGCGCTGGGCGATGCTGGCGGCCAGCTGTTCGACGTCGAGCGGGAAGCGGGCGCGCGGGGCGAGGTAGTACAGCTCCTCGGCACTCCGGGCAAAGCTGCAGATGGCGGGCAGGTCGGCGTCGCGGACCGGGCGGAAATCGAGATCGGTGTTCATCCTGAACTCTTGGTAGATGGGCTGTGGAAAAGTGGTTCGACGGCTTGCGCTGAAGCGTCAAACTTCTGGCTGTGGACAGTTGTTGTCCACAGCCGGGGGGAGATCATTTCTGCTGGCGCAAGGCCTGGCCGGCGGCGGACAGCCGGTATTGCTGGCGGCTGCTCTTGGGCTTGTCGGGAATGGTCATCTCGATCAGCCCGGCCTCCAGCGCCGGCACCAGATACAGGGTGCGGAAGTTGGCGTCGCTCTTCAGGCCGAGGGCGTCCTGCAGGGCCTTGCGGCTCATCACCCCGTCGCAGACGCCGATCAGGCGGCGGACTTCACTGGTGACATGACCTGCAACATAACTTCTTTCTTCGTCTGCAGCATGTATGTCGACTTCACCTGCATCTTCACCTGTAACATGACCTGCTACTTCACCTGCTACAGCACTTTTCACTTCGCCTGTCGGCATGGAAAAAGTCCGCGAGGCCGCGGAACGCGGGTACTGGCGCGGCAGCGCACGGGTATAGGCGAACTCCAGCCACAGGCCGTCCTGCTCATGGCGCAGCAGTGGTTCGACCACGCCGTGGACGCGGCAGGCGCCGAGCAGACGGTCGATGCCCAGACCCCAGGCCTCGATCAGCCCGGCGCGCTGGAAGGCGCTGGCGATGTCCGGGTTGCCGGGGCGCGACAGGTGACGGGTGCGCAGACTGGCGACGCTCCAGCCATGCGGCAGGCGCGCGGGGTTCCACAGGCTGATGCGGTCGTCGTGCAGGCGGATCTGGATGGGGATGCCGCTGGCGTAGTCCTTGTGCACCAGGGCGTTGAGCAGCGCCTCGCGCAGCGCCGCCAGCGGCAGCGGCCAGGCCGCCGGCGCGCGAGGCTGCCCGTCGGGGTCATGCCGCAGGTGCGCCTCCAGCAGCGCCAGGGCGTGCTCGAACTGGGCGAACAGCGGGCCGCCGATGGCGTGCTGCTCGACCAGGCCCTGCTCGCGGTCGAAGCGGCCGACGCGGACGTAGGCGCCGCCGACCAGTTTTTCCGGCTCGGCATGGAACAGCAGCACGGCGGCGCGCTTGAGGTGGAACAGCTGCAGCTGCTCGAGCAGCACGGCGCCGCTCTCCTCCGCTGCGCCGCTGCGCCGCTGGAAATCGGCCAGTGCGTCGGCGTCGAGATCGGCCAGGCGCAGCTGCGGCACCGCCTGGTCGTCCCAGCTGCCACCGGTTTCGGGGGGAAGGAAACGGTCGCTGGCCGCCTCGGTCGGGAGGCCTTTCCACTCGAGGTCTGCTGGTTCTTTCATCCGCGATACCCTGTTTGCGCGCGAGAGCAGCGGGCATGTTAACCAAATGGCGCGGAGGGCGGGCGAGGACGGACGTGCTTTCGTTCAAGTTCCGCGCATGCCGCCGGGCGCCGTGCGACGGCGTCCGGCGGTCGGCGGATCAGGGCGTGATGTGCAGCTCGGAGTCGCGCATCACCTTGAGCTCGGCGTCCTCGGCGTGGAAGCCGCGGGCGAGCTTGGCGCGCAGGGTCAGGTCGGTGCGCGAGTCGGCGTGGCGCAGGGCCTCGTCGAGGCTGATGCGTCCGGCCTGCACCAGGGCATAGAGATGCTGATCGAAGGTCTGCAGGCCGAGTTCCTGGCCGCGACCGATGGCGGCCTTGATGTCGTCGAGCTGGTCACGCTGGATCAGGTCGGCGATGTAGGGGGTCTTCAGCAGCAGCTCGACGGCGGCGACGCGCTTGGCCTCGCGCCCCGGCACCAGGCGCTGGCCGACGATCGCCTGCAGGTTGAGCGCCAGGTCGCCGAGCACCTGCTGGCGCGCCTCCTTGGGGAAGAAGTTGCAGATGCGCTCGATGGCCTGGGTGGTGTTGGTGGCGTGCAGGGTGGCGATGCACAGGTGGCCGGTCTCGCTGTAGTGCAGGGCGTGCTGCATGGCGTCGCGGTCGCGGATCTCGCCGATCATGATCACGTCCGGCGACTCGCGCAGCACGTTGAGCAGCGCCTGCTCGAAGCTGCGGGTGTCGAGGCCCACCTCGCGCTGGTCGACGATCGAGCGCTGGTGCTGGTGGAGGAACTCGATGGGATCCTCGATGCAGACGATGTGGCCGCCGCGCGAGCGGTTGCGCAGGTCGATCATCGACGCCAGGGTGGTCGACTTGCCGGAACCGGCGGCGCCGACCACCAGGATCAGGCCGCGGTCGAGCATGATCAGCTCCTCGAGCTTCTTCGGCAGGCCGAGCTCCTCGATGCCGGGAATCTGGCTCTTGATGTGGCGCACCACCATCGAGACTTCGCCACGCTGGTAGTAGACGTTGGCGCGGAAGCGTCCGGCGCCTTCCAGGCCGATGGCCAGGTTCATCTCCAGATCGCGTTCGAACTCGGCGATCTGCTTCTGGCTCATGATCTGGTAGGCCAGTTGCTGCACGGAGCCGGGCGGCAGCGGCGCCTTGCCGATCGGCAGGCTCTGGCCCTCGCGCTTGAGCTGCGGCGGTGCGCCGACGCTGAAGAACAGGTCGGAACCGCCCTGCTCGACCATCAGGTGCAGGTAACGAAACACATCCATGCCGCTTGCCTCCTGAATCGGGAAGGAATGTGGGGCCGGCCCGGGCCGGCGCCAGGCCTCCAGTCTGCCCTATCGGGCGCGCGCCGTGCCGTTGATCTTCTGCATGGTCTCGCCGATCCAGGTCTCGGCGCGCTGGTTGAGGTCGGCCACCGCGCGCGGGCCTTCGCCCTCGGCGTACAGGGCCGGGCCGAACACCACGCTGACCGTGCCCGGATGGCGCTGCCAGCCGTCGCGCGGCCAGCACTCGCCGGCGTTGTGCGCCACCGGCAGCACCGGCACGCCGGCGGCCACCGCCACCGAGGCGCCGCTGCGCGAGAACTTGCCCATCTCGCCGGCCGGAATGCGCGTGCCTTCCGGGAAGATCAGCAGCCAGTTGCCCTGCTGCAGGCGTTCGAGACCGACGCTGGCCACCTGCTTGAGCGCCTGCTTGGGGTTGCTGCGGTCGATGCCGATCGGCTTGAGCAGCTTGAACGCCCAGCCGTAGAACGGGATGCGCAGCAGCTCCTGCTTGAGCACCTGGGTCAGCGGTGCGAAGTGGGCGGTGAGGAAGAAGGTTTCCCAGGCGCTCTGGTGCTTGGCGAGGATCACGCACGGCTGCCGGGGGATGTTCTCCAGTCCTTCGAGGCGGTAGTCGATGCCGAGCATCACCCGGGTCAGCCACACGGCGAAGCGGCACCAGGTGCGGGCGATGAACTCGTAGCGGGCCTTCTGCGGCAGCCAGGTGGCGATCAGCAGGCTGAGGATGCACCAGATCACGGTGCTCAGGCCGAGCAGGAAATAGAACAGGGCGGTACGCAGGGTCATCGGGCGGCCTCCCCGGCCAGCAGATGGGCGGCCACGGCCGCCAGGTTGTCGAACACCTTGACGCCTTCCGGCACGCCCCTGGCCAGGGTGCGCTCGCCCTTGCCGCTGCGCACCAGCACCGGCTGGCAGGCCACCGCCTGGGCGGCGGCGATGTCGCCGGGGCTGTCGCCGACGAACCAGACGCCGTCGAGGGCGACGTCGTAGTGTTCGGCGATCTGCACCAGCAGGCCGGGCAGCGGCTTGCGGCATTCGCAGCCCTCGTCCGGGCCGTGCGGGCAGTGGACGATCAGGCCGAGTTCGCCACCCTGCTCGGCCACCAGCTGGCGCAGGCGCGCGTGCATGGCCTCGAGGGTGGCCTCGTCGTAGTAGCCGCGCGCCAGGCCCGACTGGTTGGTGGCCACCGCCACGGTCCAGCCGGCCAGGCTCAGCCGGGCGATCGCGGCGATCGAGCCGGGGATCGGGATCCATTCGGCAACGGACTTGATGTAGGCGTCGGAGTCCTCGTTGATGACCCCGTCGCGGTCGAGAATCAGCAGTTTCATAAGGGCGGTTTCAAGGGCGTAGGGTGGAAAACTCGCGCCGCGATTTTCCACCGGGATGGATGGTGGACAAGGCTGCGCCGTTGTCCACCCTACGCTTGGGCCCTGTGGAACAGAAGCAGAGGCAAGATCCACAGGGCCGGCAATCCGGTATCTGTGGATAACGGCCGGAGCCGTTATCCACAGGGGCGGTCAGCCCAGCAGCGAGATGTCCGCCACGCCGAGGAACAGGCCGCGCAGCTGGGCCAGCAGCGCGTAGCGGTTGGCGCGCACCGCGGCGTCGTCGGCGTTGACCAGCACTTCCTCGAAGAACGCATCCACCGGCGCGCGCAGGGCGGCCAGGCGCTGCAGCACGGCGTTGTAGTTGCGCGCCGCGGCCAGCGGGGCGACCGCCTCGGCGGCCTGGCTGACCGCCAGGGCCAGGGTCTGCTCGGCCGGCTCGATCAGCAGGCTGCTGCTGACCTCGCGCGGCACTTCGCCTTCGGCCTTGGCGAGGATGTTGGACACGCGCTTGTTGGCAGCGGCCAGGGTGGCGGCCTCGGCCAGCTGGCGGAACGCCTGCACGGCCTGCACGCGCTGGTCGAAGTCCAGCGGCGCACTCGGCGCCAGGGCGCGCACCGCCTGGTACACGGCCACCTCGACGCCCTCGTCCTCGTAGCGGGCGCGCAGGCGGTCGAACACGAAGTCGAGCACCTGGGCGGCCAGGCCGTCGGCCTTGACCTTGTCGCCGTACTGCTCGACGGCGAAGGCCACCGCCTGCACCAGGTCCAGATCCAGCTGCTTCTCGATCAGGATGCGCAGCACGCCCAGCGCCGCGCGGCGCAGGGCGTAGGGGTCCTTGGAGCCGGTGGGCAGCATACCGATGCCGAAGATGCCGACCAGGGTGTCCAGCTTGTCGGCCACCGCCACGGCGGCACCGGTCAGGGTGGACGGCAGCTCGGCGCCGGCGCCGCGCGGCATGTACTGCTCGTTGAGCGCCAGGGCCACGTCGGCCGGCTCGCCGTCGTGCAGGGCGTAGTAGTAGCCTGCGATGCCCTGCATCTCCGGGAACTCGCCGACCATCTCGCTGGCCAGGTCGCACTTGGACAGCAGGCCGGCGCGCGCGGCGCGCTCGGCGTCGCCGCCGATGCGCGCGGCGATAAAGGCGGCGAGTTCGGAAACTCGTTTAGCCTTGTCGAACACGCTGCCCAGCTGGGCCTGGAACACCACGTTGGCCAGGCGCTGGTTGTTGTCTTCGAGGGCGTGCTTCTTGTCCTGCTTGAAGAAGAACTCGGCGTCGGTCAGGCGCGGGCGCACCACCTTCTCGTTGCCGGCGACGATCTGCGCCGGGTCCTTCGACTCGATGTTGGCCACGGTGATGAAGCGCGGCAGCAGCTTGCCGCCTTCGTCGACCAGGCAGAAGTACTTCTGGTTGTCCTGCATGGTGGCGATCAGTGCCTCCTGCGGCACCTCGAGGAAGCGTTCCTCGAACGAGCAGACCAGCGGCACCGGCCACTCGACCAGCGCGGTCACCTCGTCCAGCAGCGCCGGCGGCACGATGGCCTTGCCGTTCTGCTCGCTGGCCAGCTCGGCGACGCGGGCGTCGATCAGCGCGCGGCGCTCGGCGAAGTCGGCGATCACGTAGGCGCTGCGCAGGTCCTCGGCGTAGCTGGCCGGGTTGCTGATGCGCACCTCGTGGTTGGCGTGGAAGCGGTGGCCGCGCGACACGCGACCGGCCTGCTGGGTGAGGATGGTGCAGTCGACCACCTGCTCACCCAGCAGCATCACCAGCCACTGCGTGGGACGCACGAACTCCTCGCGGCGCGCCGCCCAGCGCATGCGCTTGGGAATCGGCAGCTCGTTCAGCGAAGCCTCGACGATGCCCGGCAGCAGGCTGGTGGCCGGCTGGCCGGCGATGCTCTGCACGAACTTCAGCTTCGGGCCGCTGGTGTCGACCTGCTCCAGATCGACGCCGCACTTCTTGGCGAAGCCCAGGGCGGCCTGGGTCGGCTGGCCGTCCTTGTCGAAGGCGGCCTGCACCGGCGGGCCGTCCAGACGCACTTCGCGGTCCGGCTGCTGGGTGGCCAGCTGCTCGACGAGGATCGCCAGGCGGCGCGGCGCGGCGTAGTAGCGCGCCTTGGCGTAGCCGAGGCCGGCGGCCTTGAGGCCCTTCTCGACGCCGGCGAGGAACGCCTCGGCCAGGGATTTCAGCGCCTTGGGGGGCAGCTCTTCGGTGCCCAGTTCGACCAGAAAATCTTGTGCACTCATTCCGCGGCCTCCTTCAGCTTGGCCTGTATTTCGTCACGCATAAGCACTTCATCACGAAGAGCAGGGGTGGCCATCGGGAAGCCGAGCTTGGCGCGCGCGATCAGGTAGCTCTGCGCCACGGCGCGGGCCAGGGTGCGCACGCGCAGGATGTACTGCTGGCGCGCGGTCACCGAGATGGCGCGGCGGGCGTCGAGCAGGTTGAAGGTGTGCGAGGCCTTGACCACCATCTCGTAGGTCGGCAGCGGCAGCTCGAGGGCCATCAGGCGGTTGGCCTCGGCTTCGTAGAAGTCGAACAGCTCGAACAGCTTGTCGACGTTGGCGTGCTCGAAGTTGTAGGTGGACTGCTCCACCTCGTTCTGGTGGAACACGTCGCCGTAGGTGACCTTGCCGAACGGGCCGTCGGTCCACACCAGGTCGTACACCGAGTCGACGCCCTGCAGGTACATGGCCAGGCGCTCCAGGCCGTAGGTGATCTCGCCGGTCACCGGGTAGCACTCGACGCCGCCGACCTGCTGGAAGTAGGTGAACTGGGTGACTTCCATGCCGTTGAGCCAGACTTCCCAGCCCAGGCCCCAGGCGCCGAGGGTCGGCGATTCCCAGTTGTCCTCGACGAAGCGGATGTCGTGGACCAGCGGGTCGATGCCGATGGCGCGCAGCGAGCCGAGGTAGAGGTCCTGGATGTTGTCCGGGTTCGGCTTGAGCACCACCTGGAACTGGTAGTAGTGCTGCAGGCGGTTGGGGTTCTCGCCGTAGCGGCCGTCGGCCGGGCGGCGCGAGGGCTGTACGTAGGCGGCGTTCCAGGTCTCGGGACCGATGGCGCGCAGGAAGGTGGCGGTGTGGAAGGTGCCGGCGCCCATTTCCATGTCGTAGGGCTGCAATACCACGCAGCCCTGCTCCGCCCAGTAGCTTTGCAGGGCGAGGATCAGGTCCTGGAAGGTGCGCACGGCAGGCGTAGTCTGGCTCACGAAATCACCTGTTCTGAGGCTTGCGTAAAGCCGGCGAGTATAACCGATGGCGAAAGCCGTGGAGGGGGCGCGTGTTGTGCGGCGTGCGCAGCTCGCCGGTTGATATGTTCCACGTGGAACATCGCCCGCCAATTCGCCGGCAGGCGGAACCAGGCCGCGGGCCGCGGGGTACAATGCCCGCTCAATCCAACCGCCGGAGAATCCCGTGGAGAAGATCAAAGGCGCCCTGGTGGTGGGCGCGCTGCGGCTGGTCGCCGCCCTGCCCTGGTCCGCCGTGCAGCGCCTCGGCGCGGCGATCGGCTGGCTGCTGTGGAAGCTGCCCAACCGCTCGCGCGAGGTGGTGCGCATCAACCAGGCCAGGTGCTTTCCCGAACTGGGCGCCGCCGAGCGCGAGGCGCTGCTCGGACGCACCCTGAAGGACATCGGCAAGACCTTCACCGAGAGCGCCTGCGCGTGGATCTGGCCGGCGCAGAAGTCGCTGGCGCTGGTCAAGGAGGTCGAGGGCCTCGAGGTGCTGGAGGCGGCGCTGGCCAGCGGCAAGGGCGTGGTCGGCATCACCAGCCACCTGGGCAACTGGGAGGTGCTCAACCACTTCTACTGCAACCAGTGCAAGCCGATCATCTTCTACCGCCCGCCCAAGCAGAAGGCGGTGGACGAGCTGCTGCAGCGCCAGCGCGTGCAGATGGGCAACCGCGTGGCGCCGTCGACCAAGGAGGGCATCCTCAGCGTGATCAAGGAAGTGCGCCGCGGCGGCGCGGTGGGCATTCCCGCCGACCCGGAGCCGAGCGAAGGCAGCGGCATCTTCGTGCCGTTCTTCGCCGTGCAGGCGCTGACCAGCAAGTTCGTGCCGGGCATGCTGGCTGGACACAAGGCGGTCGGCGTGTTCCTGCATGCGATCCGCCTGGAGGACGGCAGCGGCTTCAAGGTGATCCTCGAGGCGGCGCCGGAGGACATGTACAGCAAGGACCCCGAGGTCGGCGTGGCGGCGATGAGCCGGATGATCGAGGGCTACGTGCGGCGCTGGCCGAGCCAGTACATGTGGAGCATGAAGCGCTTCAAGAAGCGCCCGGAGGGCGAGCAGCGCTGGTACTGAAACCGCCCGGGCTTGCCGCGCTGGTACTGAAACCGCCCGGGCTTGCCGCGCTGGCGCATAGCCAGTAGCGTCTGAGCTCTCCCCCGCAGACAGGACGATCCCGAACATGGAAAACCGTCGCGTGCATGTGCGCACACCGATGAAGGTTCCGCTGTGCATCGAGCATCCGCAGCATGGCAGGTTGCAGGTCATCACCCGCGACATCTCCGATGGCGGGGTGTTCGTGCTGCTCGACGAGCCCCGGGGCCTCATGCAGCCCGGCGAGCTGGTCTGCGGTCAGGTCCAGGGCCTGCCGGGAGAGGCCCCGCTGGTGCACATGCGTGTGCTGCGCTGCGAGAGCGGCGGCGTGGCGCTGGTTTTCGTCGGCGACTGAAGCCGCGCTCGGACTGCCGGGCGCCACGCGGTAATGAACGACGCCACTGCCCCGTCCAGGGGCAGCGGCGTCGCTGTTGCAGCGCATGGTGCGGCAGCCGGGGCGCTTCAGAATGCCGGGCTCGGCGCGCGGGCGGCGTGCGCTGCCGGCAGCGCCGCAGGGGCCGGCACGTGCGGGGCGTCGGCCTGGCTGTCGAGGCGGAACACCGCCATCGCCGCGGCCAGCGCCTCGGCCTGCTGCTGCAGGCTGTGCGCGGCCTGGGCGCTGTCGGTGACCAGCAGGCGGTTGACCTGAGTCGTCTGGTCCATGTCGACCACCGCGCGGCTGACCTGCTCGACTGCCGTGCTCTGCTCGTGGCTGGCGGTGCTGATCTCGCTCATGATCTGCGAGACGCGGGCGATGGCGGTGACGATCTCGGCGGTGGTGTGCCCGGCGTCGTCGACCAGCCCGGCGCCGCGCTCGACGCTCTGCAGGGTTTCGCCGATCAGCGCCTTGATGTCCCGGGCGGCCTCCGCGCTGCGCTGGGCCAGATGGCGTACCTCGTTGGCCACCACGGCGAAGCCGCGGCCCTCCTCGCCGGCCCGCGCCGCCTCGACCGAGGCGTTGAGGGCGAGGATGTTGGTCTGGAAGGCGATGCCGTCGATGATCGCCACGATGTCGGCGACCTGCCGCGAGCGGCTGTTGATGTCGCCCATGGTCGCCACCACCGCCTGCATCAGCTCGCCGCCGCGGTTGGCCACGCTGGCGGCCGAGGCGGCCAGCCGGTCGGCCTGGCGGGCGTTGTCGGCGTTCAGGCGCACGGTGGCGCCGAGCTCTTCCATGGCGGCGGCGGTAGCGGTCAGCGCGCTGACCTGCTGCTCGGAGCGCTCGCTCAGCTCGTCGCCATGCCGGGAGATCTGCGTGCTGCCGACCGACACCGCATCGGCCGACCGGCGCACCCGCGCCACGGTGTCCTGCAACTGGGCGGCCATCGCCAGCAGGGCGGCCAGGATGCTGTCGGTATGCCCGCGGGGCTGGCCGCCGACGGCCAGTTCGCCGCGACCGATGGCGGCAGCCAGTTCGCGCACCTCGTCCGGTTCGGCGCCCAGCTGGGCCAGCAGGCGCCGGGTGATCAGGACGGCCAGCAGCACGCCGCAGAGCAGGGCCGCGCTGCAGAGGATGATCATCAGCCAGGAGAAGCTCAAGGCGATCGCGGTGGCCTGCTGCGAGTCGCGGCGGATCTCGCCTTCCTGCAGGTCGATGAAGGCGTTGATGCTGGCCAGCCAGTCGCTGAAGGCCGGTGCTGCCCGTTCGAGCAGCAGGGTGCGGGCCTCGTCCGGCCGGCCGCCCTGCTGGGCGGCGATCACCGCACTGGCCAGCGGCAGGGTGCGCTGCTCGACCTCGCGGATCGCCGCGGCCAGCTCGCGTTCCTGCTGCAGCACGCCGCTGCTCTTCTGCAGCAGGCCGTCGAGCACGCGTTGCGCCTCGGCATAGTTGTCGGCCAGGCGCTGGATCTCGGCGAGGGCGGCCTGCTGCTCGGCGGTCGAGCGGGCCAGCACCACGTCACGCAGGGCGATGGCGCGGTCGTGCACGCTGCCGCGGAAGTTGATCGCCTGGCGCTGCTTGACGCTGTGCTCCTCGTTGATGGCGACCAGGCTGTTCCTGATCCCTCCCACGCGATTCACGCCGATCAGGGTGAGCAGCACCATCATCGCCAGGATGACGGCGAAGCCGAGGGCCAGACGCTGGCCGATGCTGAGTCTTCTTCTGGTAGAGGCCGGCATTGTGGAACTCCGCTGGGACAGGCTAAGTTGTACAAGTTGTGCGTACTGTACAATATCCATGCATAGGTTTGTGCACGCAAGGGCGGAGTGTGCGCAGAAGAGCGGCCGCCACGGTCCGGCGGGCCGTGACGGCTGGATGCCGACGCTGTGGTCGAGGGCGCCATCAAGCGCTTGAGGACGCGCCGGTGCTAGACCAGCACCTGGCGGGTGCTGGCGATCAGCTCGTGGACCTGCTGCTCGACCTGCGCCGGGGTGGGTGTCGCCGGTCCGCGGCCGCGCGGGCAGGGCAGGCTCGCCGTGGTGCCGAACAGGCGGCAGATCAGCGGGCGTTCGTCGTACACCTCGCAGCCCTGCGGGCCGAGGTGCACGCAGTTCCAGTCGGCCAGCGCCGCGTCATGCGCGGCGACGCTTTTCACCGGCAGGCGCGACATCTCCTCGGAGGAGGCGGTGACCGGCCCGCAGCAGTCGTGGCAGCCGGGCTCGCAGGCGAAGCCGGGGATCTGCCGACGCAGGCGGTCTATCGTGCGGCCGGTGCAGCTCATCGGCGGCCTCCTCGTGCCGTCGCCGGGGCTCTAGCCGGCACGCGGCTTGTCCAGCTTCTTCAGGAACACCGTCATCTCCTTCTCCGCCTGCTTGTCGCCGCGGGTGCGGGCGGCTTCCAGGCCCTGCTGCCAGGCGGCGCGCGCCGCGTCCGTGGCGCCGAGCGCCGCATGGGCCTTGCCCAGCAGTTTCCAGGCCGCCGAGTAGCCGGGATCGAATTCCACGCAGCGCTGCAGGTGGGGCAGCGCCTGGACGGCGTCGCCGGCATCCAGGTGGGCGTTGCCCAGGCCGAAGCGCAGCAGGGCGTTGTCGTGGCCGGCGGCCAGCAGTCTTTCCAGGGCGGCGACGGTGGTCATGGGCGTTCCCCTGCAGTGGGTGGAGATTGCGCCGCCGCTGGTGGGCGACGCGTTGTGGTCGTCCAGCCTAGCCGAGCGCGCCTCAGTAGCGCCAGAACGCCGGCGACAGCAACACGATCAGCGAGAACACCTCGAGACGGCCGAGGATCATCGCCACGCTGAGCAGCAGCTTGGCGCTGTCCGGCAGATTGGCGTAGTGGGCGGCGGCGTCGCCCAGCGCCGGGCCGAGGTTGTTCATGCACGAGGCCAGGCTGGAGAAGGCGGTGATCGGGTCGAGGCCGGTGCCGAGCAGCAGCAGCATCAGGCCGAAGAAGGTCACCATGTACATGGCGCAGAAGCCCCATACCGACTCGATCACCCGGTCGGGCACCTTGCGCCGGCCCATCTTCACCCCGAACACGCCGCTGGGGTGCAGCAGGCGCTGGATCTCGCGCTGGCCCTGGCGCACCACCAGCATGGCGCGCATCACCTTCATGCCGCCGCCGGTGGAGCCGGCGCAGGCGCCGATGAAGGTGGTATAGATCAGCAGGAACGGCAGGAAGCTCGGCCACACGCTGAAGTCGTCGACGCCGAAGCCGGTGGTGGTGAACACCGAGACCACCTGGAAGGCGGCGAAGCGGATCGAGTCGAGCGGGTCGTCGTGGTGGCTGTAGACCAGCAGCAGCGCGGTGGTGATGACGAATACCGCGGCCAGCAGCCTGAGGTAGGTCATGCACTCGGGGTCGCGCAGGTAGGCCTTCAGCGAGCGGCTGCGCAGGGCGAGGAAGTGCAGGGCGAAGTTCATCCCCGAGGCGGCCATGAAGAAGATGCAGATGGCCTCGATCAGCGCGCTGTCGAAGAAGGCGATGCTGGCGTCGTGGGTGGAGAAGCCGCCGATGGCGATGGTGGCGAAGCTGTGGCCGATGGCGTCGAACGGGCTCATGCCGGCAATCCAGTAGGCCAGCGCGCAGAGGGCGGTCAGCCCGCAGTAGATCAGCCACAGGGTCTTGGCGGTGTCGGCGATGCGCGGTGACAGCTTGTTGTCCTTCAGCGGCCCGGGCATCTCGGCGCGGTACAGCTGCATGCCGCCGATGCCGAGCATCGGCATCACCGCCACGGCGAGCACCACGATGCCCATGCCGCCCAGCCACTGCAGCTGCTGGCGGTAGTAGAGGATCGAGCGCGGCAGCGCGTCGAGGCCGGTGAGCACGGTGGCGCCGGTGGTGCTGAGGCCGGAGAAGGCCTCGAACAGCGCGTCGGCGGCGTCCATCGCCGGTCGCTCGCCGAGCAGGAAGGGGATGGCGCCGAAGGCGCCGAGGACGAACCAGAACAGCGCGGTGATCAGGTAGCCGTCGCGCACGCGCAGTTCGCCGTGGGCCTCGCGGTTGGGGAACCAGATCAGCGTGCCGGTGACCAGGGTAATGGCGAACGACCAGACGAAGCTGCGCCAGGTGTCGTCGCCGTCGTGCACGCCGAGCAGCATGGGCGGCAGGTGGGTGACGCTGAAGATCATCAGCAGCAGGCCGAGGATGCGGGAGATGACGGCGTAGTGCATGGGGCGGTCCGTGCGGCAGCGGAGCCGGCCGCGCCCGCAGGCGCAGCCGACCCGGGCTCAGAAGAAGGTCAGGCCGGCCTGGAACAGGCGCTCGACGTCGCGGATGTGCTTCTTGTCGACGAGGAACAGCAGCACGTGGTCGCCCGACTCGATGCGCGTCTCGCCGTGGGCGATCAGCACTTCCTCGTCGCGGACGATGGCGCCGATGGTGGTGCCCGGCGGCAGCGGCACGTCGGCGACCCGGCGGCCGACCACCTTGCTCGAGCGCGCGTCGCCGTGGGCGATGGCCTCGATCGCCTCGGCGGCGCCACGGCGCAGCGAGTGCACCGCGACTATGTCGCCGCGGCGCACGTGGGTCAGCAGGGTGCCGATGGTGGCCTGCTGCGGGCTGATGGCGATGTCGATCTCGCCGCCCTGGATCAGGTCGACGTAGGCCGGGTTGCTGATCAGGCTCATCACCTTGCGCGCGCCGAGGCGCTTGGCCAGCAGCGAGGACATGATGTTGGCCTCGTCGTCGTTGGTCAGGGCGAGGAACAGGTCGGCCTCGGCGATGTTCTCCTCGACCAGCAGGTCGCGGTCGCTGGCGCTACCCTGCAGGACGATGGTGCTTTCCAGGGTGTCGGACAGGTAGCGGCAGCGCGCTGCGTTCATCTCGATGATCTTGACCTGGTAGCGGGTCTCGATGGCCTCGGCCAGGCGCTCGCCGATGTGCCCGCCGCCGGCGATCACCACCTTGCGGTAGCCGTCGTCGATGCGCCGCAGCTCGCTCATCACCGCGCGGATGTGGCTGCGCGCGGCGATGAAGAACACCTCGTCGTCGGCCTCGATCACCGTGTCGCCCTGCGGCAGGATGGCGCGGTCGCGGCGGTAGATGGCCGCCACCCGGGCGTCGATGGTCGGCATGTGCTCGCGGATCTGCTTGAGCTGCTGGCCGACCAGCGGGCCGCCGTAGTAGGCGCGCACGCCGACCAGCTGCGCCTTGCCCTCGGCGAAGTCGAGCACCTGCAGGGCGCCGGGGTACTCGATCAGCCGGCGGATGTAGTTGGTCACCACCTGCTCGGGGCTGATCAGCACGTCGACCGGGATCGCCTCGTTGGCGAACAGGCCGGCGCGGGTCAGGTAGGCCGCCTCGCGCACCCGGGCGATCTTGGTCGGCGTGTTGAACAGGGTGTAGGCGACCTGGCAGGCGATCATGTTCGACTCGTCGCTGTTGGTCACCGCCACCAGCATGTCGGCGTCGTCGGCGCCGGCCTGGCGCAGCACCGTCGGGTAGGAGCCCTTGCCCTGGATGGTGCGGATGTCCAGGCGGTCGCCCAGGTCGCGCAGGCGGTCGCCGTCGGTGTCGACCACGGTGATGTCGTTGGCCTCGCTGGCCAGGTGTTCGGCCAGGCTGCCGCCGACCTGTCCCGCGCCGAGAATGATGATCTTCATCCGGTGACTGCTCCTTGCGCGCGCGCGGGGGCGGCGGCGATCTTGATCAGCTTGGCGTAGTAGAAACCGTCGTGGCCGTCGACCTGGGCCAGCAACTGGCGGCCGTGCGGCTGCCTGACGCCGAACGGGCCGGGGATGTCCAGCTCGCGCGCGCCGGGGGTGCGGGCGAGGAAGGCGCCGATCACCTCGGTGTTCTCGGTCGGCAGGCTCGAGCAGGTGGCGTAGAGCAGCACGCCGCCGACCTCGAGGGTCGGCCACAGGGCGTCGAGCAGCTCGCCCTGCAGGGCGGCCAGCGCGGCGATGTCGCCTTGCTGGCGGGTCAGCTTGATGTCCGGGTGGCGGCGGATCACCCCGGTCGCCGAGCAGGGCGCGTCGAGCAGGATGCGCTGGAACGGCTTGCCGTCCCACCACTGGCCGACGGCGCGGGCGTCGGCGGCGACCAGCCTGGCGTCGAGCCCGAGGCGGGCGAGGTTCTCGCGCACGCGCACCAGGCGGCTCTCCTCCAGGTCGACGGCAGTGACGCTGAGCGAGGGCTCGGCCTCCAGCAGGTGGCAGGTCTTGCCGCCGGGCGCGCAACAGGCATCCAGCACGCGCAGGTTGGGCGCCAGCTCGAGCAGGTCGGCGGCCAGCTGGGCGGCCTCGTCCTGCACGCTGACCCGGCCCTCGGCGAAGCCCGGCAGGGTGGTGACGTCGCAGGGCGTGGCCAGCTGCACGCCATCCGTGCTGAACGGACAGGCGCGTGCGGCGATGCCGGTGGCGGCCAGCTCGGCCAGGTAGGCGTCACGGCTGCCGTGGCGGCGGTTGACCCGCAGGGTCAGCGGCGGATGGCTGTTGTTGGCGGCGCAGATGGCTTCCCAGTCCGCCGGCCAGTGCGCCTTGAGCGCCTTCTGCAGCCAGCGCGGATGGGCGGTGCGCGCCGCCGGGTCGCGCTCCAGTTCGGCGAGCAGCGCCTCGCCCTCGCGCTGGGCGCGGCGCAGCACGGCGTTGATCAGACCCTTGGCCGAGGACTTCTTCAGCTTGTCGACACAGCCGACCGTCTCGCCGATCGCCGCGTGGGCGGGGATGCGCGTGTACAGCAGCTGGTACAGGCCGACCAGCAGCAGCGCCTCGAGATCCGTGTCGGCGGCCTTGAACGGCTTCTGCAGCAGCTTGTCGGCGAGCAGGGACAGACGCGGCTGCCAGCGCGCGGTGCCGAAGGCCAGCTCCTGGGTCAGGCCGCGGTCGCGCGGCTCGACCTTGTCCAGCTGCGCCGGCAGGGCGCTGCCCAGCGAGGCCTTGCCGGCGAGCACGGCGCCGAGGGCGCGGGCGGCGGCCAGCCGCGGGTTGACGGCCATCAGGCCAGCACCTGGCCGGCGGCGAACTGCTCGCGGCGGCTGTTGTACAGGTCGGCAAAGCCCAGCGGCTTGCCGCCCGGCAGCTGCAGGCGGGTCAGGCGCAGCGCGCCCTGGCCGCAGGCGACGACGAGGCCGTCGCGGCCGGCGGCGAGGATGGTGCCGGGCGCGCCCTGCCCTTCGGCGACTTCGGCGGCATAGACCTTGAGCGCGGCCTCGCCGAGGGTGGTGTGGCAGACCGGCCAGGGATTGAAGGCGCGCACCAGACGTTCCAGCTCCACGGCCGGATGGCTCCAGTCGAGGCGCGCCTCGTCCTTGTTGAGCTTGTGGGCGTAGGTGGCCAGGGCGTCGTCCTGCACCTCGCCGTGCAGGGTGCCGGCGGCCAGCTGCGGGATGGCCGCGACCACCGCCGCGGCGCCCAGCGTGGCCAGGCGGTCGTGCAGGCTGCCGCCGGTGTCGTCGTCGGCGATCGGCGTGGTGGCCTTGAGCAGCATCGGCCCGGTGTCGAGGCCGGCCTCCATGCGCATCACGGTGACGCCGCTCTCGGCATCGCCGGCCTGCACTGCGCGCTGGATCGGCGCGGCGCCGCGCCAGCGCGGCAGCAGGGAGGCGTGGCTGTTGATGCAGCCGAGAGGCGGGATGTCGAGCACCGCCTGCGGCAGGATCAGGCCGTAGGCCACCACCACCAGTAGGTCGGGCTGCAGCGCTGCCAGCTCGGCCTGCGCCGCCGCATCGCGCAGGGTCTGCGGCTGCAGGACGGGGATGCCGTGCGTGGCTGCCAGCTGCTTGACCGGGCTGGCCATCAGCTTCTGGCCGCGGCCGGCCGGGCGGTCGGGCTGGGTGTACACCGCCACCGGCGTCAGGCCCGCGTCGAGCAGGGCCTGGAGGTGGACGGCGGCGAATTCCGGGGTACCGGCGAAGACGATGCGCAGGGGCTGGCTCATGGGCTCTCGCTCAAGAAAAAAGGCTTGCCGCGGGCAAGCCTTCCGGTGAATCAGTTGTGCTGCAGGCGATGCTGTTTTTCCAGCTTCTTCTTGATGCGGTCGCGCTTGAGGCCGGACAGGTAGTCGACGAACAGCTTGCCGTTGAGGTGGTCGCACTCGTGCTGGATGCACACGGCGAGCAGGCCCTCGGCGATCTCCTCGAACGGCTGGCCGTCGCGGTCCAGCGCCCTGATGCGCACCTTGAGCGGACGGTCGACGTTCTCGTAGAAGCCGGGGACGGAGAGGCAGCCTTCCTGGTAGGGGCCGAGGTCGTCGGTGAGCATTTCCAGTTCGGGGTTGATGAACACCCGCGGCGCGCTCTTGTCCTCGGACAGGTCCATCACCACCAGGCGCTTGTGCACGTTGACCTGGGTCGCCGCCAGGCCGATGCCGGGGGCGGCGTACATGGTCTCGAACATGTCGTCGATCAGCTGGCGCAGGGCGTCGTCGACCACCTCCACCGGCTTGGCGAGGGTGCGCAGGCGCGGATCGGGGAACTCGAGAATGTTCAGGATCGCCATATGCGTTTGTGATGCACTTGTGGAATAAATCGAAAACCGGCTGATAAGATGCCCGGCAGCTCGAAAAACGGCTTGAGGCCGCGTATTTCGCCGGCCGGCGCACGTTTCCCG
The DNA here is from genome assembly GCF_004801855.1 of Pseudomonas sp. A-1. GTDB lineage: Bacteria > Pseudomonadota > Gammaproteobacteria > Pseudomonadales > Pseudomonadaceae > Geopseudomonas. The sequence continues at coordinate 41,046 of NZ_SSTC01000039.1, forward strand.
TGTCGGCACATGATAAAGGGATTCACCTCATGAGGAAATCATTAGTCGCCCTGCTGCTGCTGGCGGCTGGCGGTCTGGCGCAGGCCGAGGTCCAGCTCAGGGACGGCCATCCGCAGACCTACACGGTGGCGCGCGGCGATACCCTGTGGGATATCTCCGGCAAGTTCCTGCGCCAGCCGTGGAAGTGGCCGGAGATCTGGCAGGCCAACCCGCAGGTGCAGAATCCGCATCTGATCTACCCGGGCGACGTGCTGAGCCTGACCTGGGTCGACGGCCAGCCGCGCATCGTCCTCGACCGCGGCGCCTCGCGCGGCACCGTCAAGCTGTCGCCGCACGTGCGCAGCACGCCGATGGCCGAGGCGATCCCGACCATCCCGCTGGAAAAGATCAACAGCTTCCTGCTCAGCAACCGCATCGTCGACAGCGACCTCGAGCTGTCCCAGGCGCCCTACGTGGTGGCCGGCAACGCCGAGCGCGTGGTCAGCGGCGCCGGCGACCGCATCTATGCCCGCGGCGCCTTCACCGGCGAGCAGGCCTACGGCCTGTACCGTCAGGGCAAGGCCTACAGCGACCCGCAGACCAAGGAAGTGCTCGGCATCAACGCCGACTACATCGGCGGCGGCGACGTGGTGGCCGAGGAAGGCGACATCGCTACCCTGGCCCTCACCCGTACCACCCAGGAAGTGCGCCTGGGCGACCGCCTGCTGCCCACCGAGGAGCGCTCGATCAGCTCCACCTTCGTGCCCAGCGAGCCGAGCGAGCCGATCGACGGGGTGATCCTCGACGTGCCGCGCGGCGTGACCCAGGTCGGTCAGCTCGACGTGGTCACCCTCAACAAGGGCCGCCGCGACGGCCTCGCCGAAGGCAACGTGCTGGCGATCTACAAGACCGGCGAGACGGTGCGCGACCGCATCACCGGCGAGAGCGTGAAGATCCCCGACGAGCGCTCCGGCCTGCTGATGGTGTTCCGTACCTACGACAAGCTCAGCTATGGCCTGGTGCTCAACGCCACCCGTTCGCTGGCGGTGCTCGACAAGGTGCGCAACCCCTGAGCGTCGTGAACGAAGCCCCCGCCTGCGGGGGCTTCGCGTTTCTGGCCTGACGCAGGATGCGCGCCGGCCGATGTCCTGCCGTCGATCAAGGATGATCGCCATGCCCTACCCCGCCGCCCTGCCCCCGGCCGAACTGGAAGCCCGCCTGCGCCTGCACGGCCTGCCGGCGATCGGTCCGCGGCGCTTCCGCCTGCTGATCAGCACCTTCGGCTCGGCCAGTGCCGCCCTCTCCGCTCCTGCAGCCGCCTGGCGCGCCCTCGGCCTGCCGGCGGAGGCCGCCGAGGCGCGGCGCAGCCCGCTGGTGCGCGAGCAGGCC
>NZ_SSTC01000040.1 GCF_004801855.1 Pseudomonas sp. A-1
CGGCTGGCGAGCGCGGCGAGCGTGCTGGTGAGCGCAGCGGCGAGCCGCGCGCCCGCCGCCCGATGGAGCCGCTGGCCGAAGGCCGCGTGCGCTGCCGCACCGCGCTGGGCAAGCGCGACGGCATCGCCGCCAAGAACCTGCTGGGCGCCATCATCAACGAGGGCAAGCTGGTGCGCGAAGCCATCGGCCGCATCCAGGTGCGCGAGACCTTCAGCCTGGTCGAGCTGCCGGAAGAGGGCCTGGAGCGTCTGCTCGGTCGCCTGAAGGAAACCCGTGTCGCCGGCAAGGCCCTGCGCCTGCGTCGCTACCACGAGGATTGATCCTGCGCTGACACGAAAACGCCCCGACTGGTTCGGGGCGTTTTCGTTTGTGCCGGCGAATGCCCGGTGCTCAGCCGAAGCGGTAGATGTCCATGGCGATGGTGGCCTTGCTGAACCCCTCGTACTCGACGCTGAAGGCGCCGCCCGCGCCGCGGGCGAAGAACAGCGGCAGCAGGTGCTCGTCGCTGGGGTGGCTGCGCACCGCCCAGGGGGCCTGCTGGCGGTAGTCGTGCAGGGCGGCCTCGTCGTCGGCAGCCAGATGCGCGACCAGCCAGTCGCGGAACTCGCGGGCCCAGGGCTCGACCGTGCCGGGGGCGGCGTCCCAGTCCAGTTCGCGCAGGTTGTGGGTGATGCTGCCCGAACCGATCAGCAGCACGCCGCGCGCCCGCAGGTCGCCGAGCAGGCGGCCGAGTCGGGTCTGCAGCGCCGGCCCCTGGCGGCTGGGCAGCGACAGCTGCAGTACCGGGATGTCGGCCTCGGGGTACATCAGCATCAGCGGCACCCAGGCGCCGTGGTCGAGCGGGCGCTGCGGGTCGAGGTGCGCCGGCAGGTCGGCGTCCTCCAGCAGTTCGACGATCTCCAGGGCCAGATCGGGGGCGCCCGGCGGCTCGTAGTCCAGCGCGTAGAGCGCCGGCGGGAAACCGTAGAAGTCGTGCCAGGCCTGCTGGCGCGGCGCCGAGGTCAGGCGCAGGTCGGTGGTTTCCCAGTGCGCGGACACCACCAGGATGGCCCTGGGCCTGGCCAGCTCGCGGGCCAGGCGGGCGAGGGCGCGGCCGGTGTCGCCGGGCTGCAGGGCGACCATCGGCGAGCCGTGGGAAATGAACAGGCTGGGCAGCATGGGGTGTCTCCGGATGGCGATGTTGCTATCTTCGGCAGGCTAATGATCGAAATCCAGCATAAGTTTTCGACCATTGATATCGAATCCGGCAATCGAAGGAAGGCCCCGATGCACGAAGAGTTCTGGCAGGCGCGCTGGACGCGCAACGAGATCGGCTTTCACCTCCGGGAGGTGAACCCCTATCTGCAGGCCCACTGGGCCAATTTGCAGCTGCCGGCAGGCAGTGAGGTGCTGGTGCCTTTGTGTGGCAAGAGCCTGGACATGCCCTGGCTGGCTGCGCAGGGTTGCCGGGTACTCGGTGTCGAGCTGGCCGCGAAGGCGGTCGGCGATTTCTTCGCCGAGCAGGGGCTGCACGCCACAGTCAGCAGCGACGGCGGGCTGCAGCGGCACGAGGCGGAGGGCATTGCGCTCCTGCAGGGGGACTTCTTCGCTTTGACGCCGGCGCAGGCCGCCGGCTGCAGCGGCTACTACGATCGTGCCGCACTGATCGCCCTGCCGCCGGAGATGCGTCGGCGCTATGTCGCTCACTTGCAGACACTGCTGCCCAGCGGCTGTCGCGGCCTGCTGGTGACCCTCGACTATCCCCAGGAGCAGATGGATGGTCCGCCGTTCGCGGTGAGTGACACCGAGGTGCACGCGCTCTACGGGGAGGGCTGGCAGATCGAGCTGCTGGGTGAGTACGAAGTGCAGGACAAGAACTGGCGCTTCGTCGAGCGTGGCCTGAGTCGTCTGCACGAGCGGGTCTACCGGCTGACCCGCCGCTGAGCCAGAGGAAGGCGGGGCGCGGCGGCCCCGCCAGCCTCAGCCGGCGCTCTGCAGGCGGCGCACGAAGGCGTCGGATTCGTCGATGGCGCGCTGCATGTCGCGCAGCAGCTGGTCGACGTTGCCCTGCAGGGTGCGGTACTCGCCCTTGAGTGCGCCGATGGCGCGGGCGTTGAGGTTGTGCTTGAGGAACAGCACCTGGTCGCGAAGCACGCTGAGCACCGGCTCGATGCGCCGTTCGGCGGTCTTCATGCGCTGGATCAGGCTGCGGTAGTCCTGGCGGGTGCGCGCAAGCTCGCGGGCGCTGGCGCTGCGCAGACTGGCGTTGCTGTACTGCGCCAGCTCGCCTTCCCATTCGTCGAACAGCGCCTCGGCCACGTCCTCCACCGCCGCGATGCGCGCGCGCACAGCCTTGGCGCTGTCCTCGCTGGCGAGGTATTCGCTGTCCAGCGCCCGGTAGCGTTCCTCCAGCTCGCCGCCGTCGACCTGCACCACGCTGCGGTAGCGCTCCAGGGCGTCGCGGAACTGCTCCTTGGCCTCCTGCTGGGCGTCGCGCGCCGCCTCGACGCGGTCGACGAGGATGTCGCGCTTGTGCACGCCGACCTTTTCCATGGCGGCGTAGTAGGTGCTCTGGCAGCCGGCCAGCAGGAGCAGGGCGGCGGCGAACAGCAGGGGAAGGGGTTGGCGCATCGGGATATCTCGCTGACGGATGACGGCGCCATGGTAGCGAGCGGACAAAAAAAGGGCGACTCGCGTCGCCCCCAGTGTGAAACCTTGCTGCAGTCGCTGGTCAGCGGCCGCGTTGCATCAGTGCCTCGATGCGGTCTTCCAGCGGCGGGTGGGTCATCAGCAGGCCGGCCAGGCCGTGCTTGAGGCCGCCGTTGATGCCGAAGGCGGTCATGCTCGAGGGCATGTGCACCGGCAGGCCCTGTTCGGCGCGCAGGCGCTGCAGGGCGTTGATCATCGCGCCGGTGCCGGCCAGGTCGGCGCCGGCCGCGTCGGCCTTGAACTCGCGATGGCGCGAGAACCACATGACGATGATGCTGGCGAGGATGCCCAGCACCAGCTCGGCGAAGATGGTCGCGATGAAGTAGCCGATGCCGTTGCCTTCCTCGTTCTTGAGGATCGCCTTGTCGACGAAGGTGCCGAAGATGCGCGCGAAGAACATCACGAAGGTGTTCACCACGCCCTGGATCAGCGAGAGGGTGACCATGTCGCCGTTGGCCACGTGGCCGATCTCGTGGGCCAGCACGGCGCGTACCTCGTCGGGCGAGAAGCGCTCGAGCAGGCCCTGGCTGACGGCGACCAGCGCGTCGTTCTTGTTCCAGCCGGTGGCGAAGGCGTTGGCCTCGTAGGCCGGGAAGATGCCGACCTCGGGCATGCGGATGCCGGCGTCGCGCGACAGCTGTTCGACGGTCTGCAGCAGCCACTGCTCGTGGCGGGTGCGCGGCTGGCTGATGATCTCGGTGCCGGTGCTCATCTTCGCCATCCACTTGGAGATGAACAGCGAGATCAGCGAGCCGGCGAAGCCGAACACGGCGCAGTAGATCAGCAGGCTGCCGTAGTTCTGGCCGGTGAAGCGATCCACTCCGAGCAGCTTCAGGGTGATGCTGGCGATCACCAGTACGGCCAGGTTGGTGGCCAGGAACAGCAGAATACGCATCATGATTTGAACCGTCTCCTTGCGGCAGAGTCGCGATGAGTCTAGGCGGCTATATAAGGCTGCCCCGGGGGGCAATTCAACCGCAGCGCTATTTCAAACTGTGTCGCCTGCGCCGCTCTGGCTCGGGGCGAACAGCCGGCGGGCATGGCGGATCAGGCGTTCGCTGTCGCCGCTGGCCAGGCTTTCCTGCAGTTGCCAGGCGAGGGTGGCGTGCACGCGCAGCACGCTGGGCGGCAGATGGCTGTCGGTCAGCGCTGCGTCGGCGATGCGGCCGCTCAGGCGCAGGAAGCCCTTCTCGCTGAGTACCGCCTGCTCCAGCGCCTCGTGGCGGATGGTGCCTTCGTGGCGCAGGTAGCCTTCCTCGCCGAGCCACAGCAGGGTGCCCAGACAGCTCTGGTGGCGCACGGCGGGCAGGCCGTATTCGTCGGGCTCGTGGTAGCCGATCAGGTCGTCGATGTAGAGGGTGGTCTTGCGCGGGAAGGCCCGGTAGAGGGCGAGCAGGGCGCGGCTGGCGTCCTGGTAGAAATCGTCGATCTGCAGGTGCATGGCGAGGCTCGCACCCGCCGCCCGGAAGGGGCGGCGGGCCGGGAGTGGCTTACTGACGGTAGCCCTTGATGAAGTTGCCGATGCGGCCGATGGCCAGCTCGAGGTCGTCGACCCGCGGCAGGGTGACCACGCGGAAGTGGTCCGGCCACGGCCAGTTGAAGGCGGTGCCCTGGACGATCAGCAGCTTCTCGGAGAGCAGCAGGTCGAGGACGAACTTCTCGTCGTTGTGGATCGGGCAGACCTTGGGGTCGATCTTCGGGAAGGCGTAGAGCGCGCCCATCGGCTTGACGCAGCTGACCCCGGGGATGTCGTTGAGCAGTTCCCAGGCGCGGTTGCGCTGCTCGTACAGGCGGCCATGCGGCAGGACCAGGTCGTTGATGCTCTGGTAGCCGCCGAGGGCGGTCTGGATCGCATGCTGGGCCGGCACGTTGGCGCACAGGCGCATGTTGGCGAGGATGTCGAGGCCCTCGATGTAGCTCTGCGCCTTGTGCTTGGGACCGGAGATGATCACCCAGCCGGAGCGGAAGCCGGCCACCCGGTATGACTTGGACAGGCCGTTGAAGGTCAGGCACAGCACGTCCGGGGCCAGCGAGGCGGTGGAGATGTGCTCGGCGCCGTCGTAGAGGATCTTGTCGTAGATCTCGTCGGAGAAGATCACCAGGTTGTGCTGGCGGGCGACCTCGACGATCTGCTCCAGCACTTCCTTCGGATACACCGCGCCGGTCGGGTTGTTCGGGTTGATCAGCAGGATGGCCTTGGTGTTGCTGCTGACCTTTGCCTTGATGTCGTCGATGTCCGGGTACCAGTTCGACTGCTCGTCGCACAGGTAGTGCACCGCCTTGCCTCCGGCCAGGCTGGTGGCCGCGGTCCACAGCGGGTAGTCGGGGGCGGGGATCAGCACCTCGTCGCCGTTGTTGAGCAGGGCCTGCAGGGCCATGACGATCAGCTCGGACACGCCGTTGCCGAGGTAGATGTCCTCGATGGTGACGCCTTCGATGTTCTTCTGCTGGCAGTACTGCATCACCGCCTTGCGCGCGCTGAACAGGCCCTTGGAGTCGCTGTAGCCCTGGGAGATCGGCAGGTTGCGGATCACGTCCTGGAGGATTTCCTCCGGGGCTTCGAAGCCGAACGGCGCGGGGTTGCCGATGTTCAGCTTGAGGATGCGGTGGCCTTCCTCTTCGAGGCGCTTGGCGTGCTTGAGTACCGGCCCGCGGATGTCGTAGCAGACGTTGGCGAGCTTGTTGGATTTGCTGACCTGCATGAGGGGACCCCGATATGACCCGCCCGCTTCGGCGCTGGCGCAAATCGTCCGGGGGGCGGCTTGGCAGGCGCAGACGCGGGTGACAGACTGAAAGCCACGCATCATACGACTGCCCCGTGCCCGGTGAAAGGGAAGGGGCGGGCTTTTTTCCAAGGCGAGGTGAATTACATGGACAAGGTCGAGAAACCGCTGGAGTCCTGGCGCGAGGAGCTGTCGGAAAGCCAGTTCCAGGTCTGCCGGCTCAAGGGCACCGAGCGGCCTTTCACCGGCGCGTACTACCACTGCACCACGCCGGGCACCTACCACTGCGCCTGCTGCGATGCGCCGCTGTTCGATTCGGACGCCAAGTACGACTCCGGCAGCGGCTGGCCGAGCTACTTCCAGCCGGCCTCCGCGGAGGCGCTGCGCCAGGTGGAGGATTTCAGCCATGGCATGCACCGCGTCGAGGTGCTCTGTGCGCGCTGCGATGCCCACCTCGGGCATGTGTTCCCCGACGGCCCGGCGCCGACCGGCCTGCGCTACTGCATCAACTCGGTGGCCCTGCGCCTCAAGCCCCGCGCCTGAGGCGGCCCGTCGCGGTGCGGGCCGGCTGGCGGGTCGGCATGGTTTCCAGCGTCCCGCGGAGCTGGCCTGCCTGGAGGAAGGGCGCCGGCTGAAGGGGATATCCATATACGAAGGGCGACGCTGTGTGGTTGCGGGTGGAGTGGCCGCCCGGTCGCCGGTGTCGGCGGCCGGCGCGTCGCCGTCATTTTCAGGGAGTCTTGCGTGGAAAGTCGTCTGAATGAATTCCTGGGGCGGGTCGAAGGCCTGCTCGAGCGCGTCCGGCCGTTGTTGCCCGAGCCGGTGCAGACCATCGACTGGGAGACCTGTCTGGCGGCGCGCTGGCAGCGCAACGGCAGTCATGGTGCGCTGCGCCCGCTCGAGGTGCGCCTCGATCTGCAGCTGCACGATCTGCTCGGCGTGGACCGTCAGCGCGAGCAGCTGGGGCGCAACACCCGGCAGTTCGTCGCCGGCCTGCCGGCCAACCATGCGTTGCTGTGGGGCGCGCGCGGCACCGGCAAGTCGTCGCTGGTGCGCGCCCTGCTGGCGGCCTACGCCGCCGAGGGGTTGCGCCTGATCGAGATCGAGCGCGATGACCTGGCCGACCTGCCGCGGGTGGTCGCCCAGCTCGCCGGCCTGCCGCAGCGCTTCGTGCTGTTCTGTGACGACCTGTCGTTCGACGCCGGCGAGGGCGACTACCGGGTGCTCAAGAGCGTGCTGGACGGCTCGCTGGAGCAGGCGCCGGAAAACGTGCTGCTCTACGCCACCTCCAACCGCCGCCACCTGGTTCCCGAGCGGCTGAGCGACAACCTCGACTGGCAGCAGGTGGACGGCGAGGTGCATCCCTCCGAGGCGGTGGAGGACAAGGTCGCCCTGTCCGACCGCTTCGGCCTGTGGCTGTCCTTCTATCCGTTCACCCAGCCGGAGTATCTGCAGGTGGTGCAGCACTGGATCGGCGTGCTGGCGGCGCGTGCCGGACTGGATTGGCAGTGGGACGAGGCGGTGGAGAAGGCGGCGATCCGCTGGGCCAGTGGACGCGGCAACCGCAACGGTCGCTGCGCCCAGCAGTTCGCACGGCACTGGGTGGGGCTCGCCCTGCTCGAGGGCGAGGCGCGCTGAGCGGGCCGGCGCTCGATCAGGCCGGGGTGGCGTTCTGTGCGCGGGCCAGCAGCTTGGCTAGCAGGGTGCACTCGTCCGGCAGCACGCCCTGCAGGCTGGCGCGCTGGCACAGGCGCACGTACAGGGCGGCCAGGCCCGGCCAGCGCGCGGCGTCGATCGACTCGCCGCCGTGCTGGAGGTTGGCGATCTGGCAGGCGAAGGCCAGATCGGCCACGCTCAGTCGGTCGCCGACGAAGTAGTCGGCGCCGCCGAGGGCCTTCTCCAGATAGTCGAAGTGCCTGGGCAGCTTCTCGGCGAGAGCCTTCTGCACCGCCTCCTCGTTGCACGGCTTGCCCATGGTCGGGTTGAGCGCGCGGTTGAGGAACACGCAGAAGGTGGTCAGCGGCGACAGCTCGTAGTCGGCGTACTTCTCCAGCCAGCGGATGCGCGCGCGCTCGACGGCGTCGCGGCCGTACAGGGCGGGTGCCTCCGGATACTGCTCCTCGATGTACTGGGCGATCACGCCGGAGTCGGCCAGGGTCAGCTCGCCGTCGCGCAGGGCCGGGATGCGCCCCAGCGGGCTGATCTCCATGAACCAGTCCGGCTGGTTGAACGGGGCGACGATTTCCAGCTGGTAGTCGAGACCCTTTTCCGCCAGCAGCAGGCGGACCTTGCGGACGAAGGGCGAGAGCGTGGCACCGTAGAGGATCAGGCTCATGGAGCGATTCCTTGTTGTGGTCGGAGGCATCGTTTATAGCATGTGGCCCGGGTTCGCCAAGCGGCTTCGCGATCCGCCGCAGTCGCTGCGAATCGTGTGCAAGCCATTGATTTGAAAAAAAATTCGAAACAGGGGTTGACGCCTGGGGAGGCGCTTTCTAGAATGCGCGCACTTCCGGAGCGAAGCCCACGACGAAGCGAAAGCCGATTCGAGGGAAAGCCGGAAGGATTGGAAAGTGTGGCAGTCAAAAGCTGTTGTAAGTTCCAGGCCGCGTCCCCTTCGTCTAGTGGCCTAGGACACCGCCCTTTCACGGCGGTAACAGGGGTTCGAGTCCCCTAGGGGACGCCACTTTTGCGGGAATAGCTCAGTTGGTAGAGCACGACCTTGCCAAGGTCGGGGTCGCGAGTTCGAGTCTCGTTTCCCGCTCCAGTTTGCATCAGGCGCCACGCGCAAGCGGGGCGTAACTCCGGAGAGATCCGGAAGCCGTCAAGGCAATGCGGGAATAGCTCAGTTGGTAGAGCACGACCTTGCCAAGGTCGGGGTCGCGAGTTCGAGTCTCGTTTCCCGCTCCAGTTTGCACCAGGCGCCGCGCGCAAGCGCAGCGTAACCCCGGAGAGATCCGGGAGCCGTCAAGGCACTGCGGGAATAGCTCAGTTGGTAGAGCACGACCTTGCCAAGGTCGGGGTCGCGAGTTCGAGTCTCGTTTCCCGCTCCAAATCGAAAAAGACGCCACCTTCGGGTGGCGTCTTTTTTTGTGCGCGTTTTTTGCCGGCGCAGCCTCTCCCTTGTGGGGAGAGGCGGGCACGGCTTCAGTGGCGCGGGCTGTCGTCGGGCAACGCCAGCAGCTGCTTCTCGCGCTCCCAGTCGAACGGCTCGTCATTCTCCTCGGCGGCGAAGCGGCGCTCGTCGAGTTGCTGGTACAGCTCGATTTCCTCGTCGGGCATGTAGTGCAGGCAGTCGCCGCCGAAGAACCACAGCAGGTCGCGCGGCACCAGGTGGGCGATCTGCGGATAGCGGTGGAACACCTGGGCCATCAGTTCCTGGCCCAGGTAGATGGCGTCCTCGGTCTGGCGCGGCAGCTCGGCGAGCAGCTCGTCGAAGCGCTCGAGGAACAGCGCGTGATTGTCTTCCGGCACCTGCTCGGCCTCGCCCAGGGCGGCCAGGATGGTGCGCAGATGGGCGAGCAGGGCGAGGTGATGGTCGATATAGGAAGTGGCCATGGCAGAATCCGGCAGTGGAACGGCGGGCGAGTATAGCAGCTGGCCTTCGTGCGATTAGCGCCCGCAAATGCCCGCTCGCCGGTGCTCCGTGGTTGCATTTGCCTTCCCCAGCCCTTATCTAGTGCGCTCGAATTGTCGCGCGTGCCTCCTTTCAATGACTTCCGCACTGACCATCCGCCAGTTGACCAAGACCTACGGCAACGGCTTCCAGGCCCTCAAGGGCATCGACCTGGAGGTCGCCGAAGGCGACTTCTTCGCCCTGCTCGGTCCCAACGGGGCGGGCAAGTCGACCACCATCGGCATCCTCTCCACCCTGGTCAACAAGACCGGCGGCACGGTCGAGGTGTTCGGCCATGACCTCGACCGCGATCCCTCCGGGCTCAAGCGCTGCCTCGGCGTGGTGCCCCAGGAGTTCAACTTCAACCAGTTCGAGAAGGCCTTCGACATCCTCGTCGCCCAGGCCGGCTACTACGGCATCCCGGCGCGTCTCGCCGGCGAGCGCGCGGAGAAGTACCTCACCGAGCTGGGCCTGTGGGACAAGCGCAACGTGCCCTCGCGCATGCTCTCCGGCGGCATGAAGCGCCGCCTGATGATCGCCCGCGCGCTGATCCACCAGCCGCGCCTGCTGATCCTCGACGAGCCCACCGCCGGGGTCGACATCGAGCTGCGCCGCTCGATGTGGAGCTTCCTCACCGAGCTGAACCAGCAGGGCATCACCATCATCCTCACCACCCACTACCTCGAGGAAGCCGAACAGCTGTGCCGCAACATCGGCATCATCGACCACGGCCGCATCGTCGAGCACACCAGCATGCGCGAGCTCTTGATGAAGCTGCACGTGGAGACCTTCCTGCTCGACCTGCGCAGCCCGCAGCCGGCGGCGCCGCGCCTGGAGGGCTACCCGGTGAGCCTGGTCGACCCGCTGACCCTCGAGGTGCAGGTGGAGAAGAGCCAGGGGGTGAACGCGCTGTTCGCCCAGCTCGCCGCGCAGGGCATCGAGGTGCTCAGCCTGCGCAACAAGACCAACCGCCTGGAGGAGCTGTTCGTCTCCCTGGTGGCCAAGAATCTCGCCGGAGGCCAGTGAATGTCCGTTGAACTGCAAGCCAACTGGGTGGCGCTGCAAACCATCGTGCGCAAGGAAGTGCGCCGCTTCATGCGCATCTGGCCGCAGACCCTGCTGCCGCCGGCGATCACCATGGTTCTGTACTTCGTGATCTTCGGCAACCTGATCGGCCGGCAGATCGGCGACATGAACGGCTTCTCCTACATGGAGTACATCGTTCCCGGTCTGATCATGATGTCGGTGATCACCAACTCCTACGGCAACGTGGTGTCGAGTTTCTTCGGCACCAAGTTCCACCGCTCCGTCGAGGAGCTGATGGTCTCGCCGGCCTCGCCGCACGTGATCCTGGTCGGCTTCGTCATCGGCGGCGTGCTGCGCGGTCTGGCGGTGGCAGCCATCGTCACCGCGCTGTCGCTGTTCTTCACCCACCTGCAGATCCACCACGCGCTGGTGACCTTCGCGGTGATCCTGCTGGCGGCGACCATCTTCTCGCTGTGCGGGTTCATCAACGCGGTCTATGCGCGCAACTTCGACGACATCTCGATCATCCCGACCTTCGTGCTGACGCCGCTGACCTACCTGGGTGGGGTGTTCTACTCGATCCACATGCTGCCCGAGTTCTGGCAGACGGTATCGCTGGCCAACCCGATCCTGCACATGGTCAACGCCTTCCGCTATGGCATCCTCGGCGTCTCCGACATCCACATCGGTACCGCCATCATCCTGATGCTGCTGGCGGCGGCGATCCTCTACACGGTCAGCCTGCAGCTGCTCAAGCGTGGCGTGGGCATGCGCCAGTGACTCCGGCCGGATGGTCGCCGGGCGGGCTTGCCTTTGCCGCCCGCGGCCGTCAGGCTTCCACTTTTACGTTTGTCGAGTTTCGCAATGGCGCAAGATGTCCACCATTCCCCGCTGGGCAAGACCACCGAGTACGTGGCCGAGTACGCCCCCGAGCTGCTGTTCCCCATCCCGCGCGAGCCCAAGTGGCGCGAGCTGGGCATCGACCCGCAGGCGCTGCCGTTCCAGGGTGTCGACCTGTGGAGCTGCTACGAGCTGTCCTGGCTGAACGACAGGGGCAAGCCGCTGGTGGCCATCGGCGAGTTCGCGATTCCCGCCCATTCGCCCTGCATCATCGAGTCCAAGTCGTTCAAGCTGTACCTCAACTCGCTGAACCAGACCCGCTTCGCCAGCCGCGAGGCGCTCGCCGAGGTGCTGGCGCGCGACCTGTCGGCGGCGGCCGGCGCATCGGTGGCGGTGCGCGTGCGCACGCTGGACGAGGTGGCGGAGGAGGGCGTGGCACGTCCCGCCGGCGAATGCCTCGACGAGCTGGACGTGGCCATCGACTGCTACGGCCCACCGGATGCCGGACTGCTGGCCTGCGATCGTGCGCAGGTGGTCAGCGAGACGCTGTACAGCCACCTGCTCAAGTCCAACTGCCCGGTCACCGGCCAGCCTGACTGGGGCACGGTGGTGATCGACTATCGCGGTCCGGCACTGGACCGCGCCGCGCTGCTGGCCTACGTGGTGTCGCTGCGCATGCACGGCGATTTCCACGAGCAATGCGTCGAGCGCATCTACCTCGACCTCAAGGCACTGCTCGCGCCAGAGTATCTCTGCGTGCATGCCCGCTACGTACGCCGCGGCGGCCTGGACATCAACCCCTACCGCAGCACCCATCCGGTCAATCCTGACAACCGCCGGCTGGTGCGCCAGTAGCCGGACAGGCGAAAGCCGACCGGTACGAGTCGGCCTCGTCGTCCTGTCGCCGGCTCAGATGCCCATGTTGGCCAGGGTCTGCAGGATCGAGCGCAGGCTGCCGGCCAGGGTGGGATGGCTGGCCTCGAAGCGCTCCACCGCCAGGTTGACCCCGTCCACCAGGCTGGCGTCCGGCTCGCTGGCGATCTCGCGAGCCAGCTGCACTTCGATTTCGCTCATCAGCTCGATCAGTGCGGCCCTGTCCTCATCGTTCAGAGGCGGATCTTCGGCCAGCTGGTCGCGCAGGTCTTGCAGTTGCTGCTGGAGTTGGCGTGCGGGCATGACGTGGTTCCTTTTGCGGTGGAGGGGTGGCGACACTGCGGCCGCCCCGTGTTTTCAAGACTAACCCACCGCGCGAGCTCGCGGGTGATCGGCGTCAAGCGCCGCGGGTCGGCAGTGGCTGCAAGAAATCGCGGCAGGCGTATACTGCGCGGATAGTAAGTGGCCGGCCAAGAGGGCTGGTCGTGTGGAAGCACGAGGAGAAGGTACATGCGCGATCGTTGCGCTCGTTGGCTGAGTCGTTCGGCCGGTCTGCTGGCTGTGGCCGGCCTGGCGCTGCTGCCTGCCGTCACCCAGGCCAGCGAGGAAGATCCCTGGGAGGCTTTCAACCGCCCGGTCTTCGTGTTCAACGATACCCTCGACATCTGGGCGCTCAAGCCGCTGGCGCGGGGCTACCAGGCCGTGACGCCGCAGTTTCTCGAGGACGGTATCGGCAACGTGTTCGCCAACCTCGGCGAGGTCGGCAACTTCGCCAACAACAGCCTGCAGGGCAAGTTCCACGCTGCTGGTGTCGACACCGCGCGTTTCCTGATCAATACCACCGTCGGCGTGGGTGGCTTCTTCGACGTGGCCCGCCACGCCGGCCTGCTGCGCAACGACGAGGACTTCGGCCAGACCCTGGGTGCCTGGGGCGTTTCCTCCGGCCCCTATCTGGTGCTGCCGTTCTTCGGCCCGAGCTCGCCGCGCGATGCTTCCGGGCTGGCGGTGGACAGCCTGCACTCGTTCTATCGGGCCATCGACCATGTGCCGACGCGCAACACCACCCGTGCCGTCGACGTGGTGGATACCCGCGCCGAGCTGCTGTCGGCCGAGAAGGTCGTCACCGGCGACAAGTACGTGTTCATTCGCAACGCCTACCTGCAGAACCGCGAGTTCAAGGTCCAGGATGGCCAGGTCGAGGACGACTTCTGAACCTGGCTGCCTGACGGGAGCTGTCGCCGTGCGGCATCGGGCCGCTGCAAGCAGCCATGTCGGCAGCCGGCCCCCGGCTTGAACCCCGCAGCCGATGCGAGTAGTGTCGCGCCATAGATCGGCGGCCCCGGCCGCCGCTGTGATCAAACCGAGTTTCGAGCCGCCTGCGGCGCCGTTTGCCTGGATGATTCATGCACACAATCAGTGCCAAGCTGCTGGTCATTGATGACGACGACGAGGTTCGTGCCAGCCTGCACAGCTACCTCGAGGATGCCGGATTCTGTGTACTGCAGGCTGCCACTGGCAGTGCCGGTCTGCAGTTGCTCGAACTCGAGCGCCCCGATCTGGTGATATGCGACCTGGCCACGCCGCAGCTCGACGGGCTGGAAATGATCCGCCAGATCGCCGAGCGCGACTGCGAGGTGCCGGTCATCGTCATTTCCGCCGCCGGGGTGATGAGCGACGCTCTCGAGGCCCTGCGCCGCGGCGCGGCCGACTATCTGGTCAAGCCGCTGGACGATCTGGTCATGCTCGAGCATTCGGTGCGCCGCGCGCTCGACCGCGCGCGCCTGCGCCAGGAGAATCGCCGCTACCGCGAGCGTCTGGAGGCTACCAACCGCGAGCTGCAGGCCAGCCTGAGTCTTCTCCAGGAAGACCAGAACGCCGGGCGCCACGTGCAGATGAACATGCTGCCGGTGACGCCCTGGGAGGCCGGCGAATTCCACTTCGCCCACCAGATCATCCCGTCGCTCTACCTGTCCGGCGACTTCGTCGACTACTTTCGGGTCGATGAACGGCGGATCGGCTTCTATCTGGCCGACGTCTCCGGGCATGGCGCCTCCTCGGCCTTCGTCACCGTGCTGCTCAAGTTCATGACCACGCGCCTGCTCTACGAGTCGCGCCGTCACCGCAACCGTCCGCTGCCCGAGTTCCGTCCTTCCGACGTGCTCGGCCACATCAACCGCGGTTTGATCAACTGCAAGCTGGGCAAGCACGTGACCATGCTCGGCGGAGTGATCGACGAAAGCACCAACACCCTGACCTACAGCGTCGGTGGCCACCTGCCGCTGCCGGTGCTCTACTGCGATGGTCAGGCGCGTTACCTGGAAGGGCGAGGCCTGCCGGTCGGCCTGTTCGAGGAGGCCACCTTCGAGGATCGCGAGCTGCAGCTGCCCGAGCGCTTCAGCCTGACCCTGTTCTCCGATGGCATCCTTGATCTGCTGCCGGGCGACACGCTCAAGGCCAAGGAAGCCATCCTGCCGCTGATGGTCGGCCAGGCCGGCGGCAGTCTGGAAGGGCTGCGCCAGGTGTTCGGGCTGGCCAACCTCGGCGAGATGCCGGATGATATCGCCTTGCTGGTGCTGAGCAGGAAGTTTGCATGAGTACGGGTAAGATCCAGTTTGCCGAGCAGGATGGCACCTTCGTTCTCAAGTTTGTCGGTGAAGTGCGTCTGACCCTGTGCTCGGCGCTGGATGCGACCATCGAGAAGATCTTCGGGGCGCGCAATTTCTCGTCGATCGTCATCGACCTGACGGAAACCTCGAGCATCGACAGTACCACCCTCGGCCTGCTGGCCAAGCTGTCGATCCTCTCGCGGCAGAAGGTCGGCCTGCTGCCGGCGCTGGTGACCACCAATCCGGACATCACCCGCCTGCTCGAGTCCATGGGCTTCGACCAGGTGTTCAACATCCTCGGTACCCCGGTGCCCTGCCCGGACTGCCTGAGCGACCTGCCGGCGCAGGATGTTTCCGAGGAGCTGGTCAAGGCCAAGGTGCTCGAAGCACACCGCATCCTCATGGGGCTCAACGAGCACAACCGCGAGGCCTTCCGCGACCTGGTGACGGCGCTGGAGCGACACTGATCCGGCCGTGAATGAAAAAGCCGACCTGAGCAGGTCGGCTTTTTTCGTTGCAGGGGGACTCAGGCCTTGCTGGCCAGCAGCGCCTCCAGCTTCTCCTGGTCGCGGGCGAACAGGCGGATGCCCTCGGCCAGCTTCTCGGTGGCCATGGCGTCCTCGTTCATCTTCCAGCGGAAGGCGCGCTCGTCGAGGCTCTCGCGGGCTTCGCCTGCGGCGCCCTCGGCGCAGAGATGGCGGGGCAGTTCGCCCTGGTCGTCGGCCAGCTGCTGCATCAGCTCGGGGCTGATGGTCAGGCGGTCGCAGCCGGCCAGCTGCTCGATCTGGCCGATGTTGCGGAAGCTGGCGCCCATCACCACGGTCGCGTAGCCATTGGCCTTGTAGTAGTTGTAGATGCGCGTCACCGAGCGCACGCCGGGATCCTCGGCACCGACGAAATCGCGGCCCTCGGCCTTCTTGTACCAGTCGTAGATGCGGCCGACGAAGGGCGAGATGAGGAACACCCCGGCATCGGCGCAGGCCTGGGCCTGAGCGAAGGAGAACAGCAGGGTCAGGTTGGTCTGGATGCCGTCGCGTTCCAGCTGCTCGGCGGCGCGGATGCCTTCCCAGGTCGAGGCGACCTTGATCAGCACCCGCTCGCGGCCGATGCCGGCGGTCTCGTACAGGCCGATCAGGCGCCTGGCGCGCTCGATGGTGGCGGCGCTGTCGAAGGACAGCCGCGAATCCACCTCGGTGGATACCCGGCCGGGGATGATCTGCAGGATCTCGCTGCCCACCGCCACCGCAAAGCGGTCGCAGGCCAGGCCCAGGTCCTGCCCGGCGCCGGCGATGGCCGCCTTGAGCTGACCCTCGTAGCGGGGCAGGGCGGCGGCCTTGAGCAGCAGCGACGGGTTGGTGGTGGCGTCCACCGGCTGCAGGCGGGCGATGGCGTCGAAGTCGCCGGTATCGGCGACCACGGTGGTGTACTGCTTGAGTTGCTCCAGCTTGGATGACATCAGACGAAACCCTGTCGTTACAGATCATCCGACATTAACCGAGCTGAGCCCCTGTGCTCAACGCCATTTCGGTGACGCCGGGCAAGGCGCAGGCGTATTTTCGCCGGTGCGCAGTTGGTCAGTGGCTGCCGAGCAATTCGATGGCGTGGTCGAAGACCCCGAGCGGATCGTCGCTCTTGTGCACGTCCACCGACAGCACCTGGCGGAAACGCCGCGCCCCCGGGAAGCCCTGGGCCAGGCCGAGCACGTGGCGGGTGATGTGGTGCATGGCGCCGCCCGCGGCCATGTGCCGCTCGATGTAGGGACGCAGCTGGCGCAGCACCTCGCCGCGGCTGGGCACCGGGCGTTCGATGCCGAACAGCTGCTGGTCGACCTCTGCCAGCAGGTAGGGGTTGTGGTAGGCCTCGCGGCCGAGCATCACGCCGTCGAAGGTCTGCAGATGGGTCTGGCACTCCTCCAGCGTCTTGATCCCGCCGTTGAGGACGAACTCCAGGTCGGGGAAGTCGCGCTTGAGCTGCGCCGCCACTTCGTAGCGCAGCGGCGGCACCTCGCGGTTCTCCTTGGGCGACAGGCCCTCGAGGATGGCGATGCGCGCATGCACGGTGAAGCTGCGGCAGCCGGCCTCGGCCACCTGGCCGACGAAATCGCACAGCTCGGCATAGCTGTCGCGGCCGTTGATGCCGATGCGGTGCTTGACCGTCACCGGGATGCTCACCGCATCCAGCATGGCCTTCACGCAGTCGGCGACCAGCGCCGGATGGCCCATCAGGCAGGCGCCGATCATGTTGTGCTGCACCCGGTCGCTGGGGCAGCCGACGTTGAGGTTCACCTCGTCGTAGCCCCATTCCTCGGCCAGCCTCGCACAGGCCGCCAGCTCGACCGGCACGCTGCCGCCGAGCTGCAGCGCCAGTGGATGCTCGCTCTGGTCGTAGCCGAGGAAGCGCTGGCGATCACCATGCAGCAGCGCGCCGGTAGTGACCATCTCGGTGTAGAGCAGAGTGTTCCGGGAGAGCAGGCGCAGGAAGAAGCGGCAGTGGCGGTCGGTCCAGTCCATCATCGGCGCAACGCTGAAGCGGCGGGACGGCTCAGGCCGCGTGGTTTCTGGGGTTGAGCTAGGTTTTGAGGTGTTCACAGCGGTGTGCATTTCCGGGGTTTTTTGGGTGTTTCCGGGTGTTTTTTGAAGGTCAGTGGTAAAATTTACCACCTGAAAAATCAGATTTACCACCAATCTCGAAGGACTGCCGCATGGCCACCATCCGTACCCGGAAGAACAGGGACTCCTCCGGCGGCAAATCTGGACGGGTGAACAGCGGGTGGAGCACACCGTCGAAGTCGAGAAACAGGATCATGGCTCGTCGTCATCGAACATGTGGAGAACCCAGCGCTCGCGCTTGAGCGTCGACATCGCGTAGCCGAAGCAGGACTTGCACAGGCGCATGCCCTCGGCCTCGCCGTCGCGCCACTGGGCCTGCAGGACGCCATGGCCGGTCTCGGCGGTGCTGGCATCGCACACCTCGCAACGCACGACCTTCGTCAACCGCAGCGCCGCGCCATCGTTCGGGTCGCGCTCCACCTCCAGGGTGTCGCCCATCGCCAGGCCGGCGGCCTGCAGAAGATCGTCGGGCAGCTCCAGGATTACGTCGCCGCTGCCGTCGCCGGCGTCACGGCAAGTCACTTTCCAGCTCATCTCAGCCCCTCCGGTGCCCGCGTCGCTCCAAGATCAGCAGAGCCTGCTGGCCCTTGCCGACATGCGCCAGGGTGAATCGCCAGCGCCAGATTATTTGCCTGCGCGACGGAGGCGCTGACGTCGGGGCGTTGCCAGCGTGTACCTGCTGAGCGCCACGTTCAAAGCCTTGTTAATCGTCAGGAGTAGCATATCCACAGGTCATGTGGAGTGCTTGCCTCAATAGTGACGTTGCACGGAGTATCTAGGCCATCCTCCCTTAGCGATGAATAGCCGTCTTGAACATCGACAACCGCATCAAGTTCCGCCACCTCACCTGCTTTCTCGAGATCGCCCGCCAGCGCAGCTTCGCCCGCGCCGCCGACAGCTTGGCGGTCAGCCAGCCGGCGATCTCCAAGACCCTCAAGGAACTCGAGGAGATCCTCGACCACCCGCTGTTCGAGCGCGGCAAGGGCGGGGTGCTGCTCACCCCGGCGGGGGAGACCTTCCTGCGCTACGCCGGTCCCTGCGTGCAGGCGCTGCGCGACGGCGTCGGTGTGATGCGCGGCCATGCGCCGCAGGCGCTCGAGGTACGCGTCGGCGCGCTGTCCACGGTGGAGAGCCAGCTGCTGCCCGAGGCCATCGCCCTGCTGCATGCCCGCCACGGCGCGCTGGTGATCCAGGTCGCCGGCGGCTCCAGCGCCCAGCTACTGGCCCAGCTCAAGGTCGGCGAGCTGGATCTGGTGGTCGGGCGGATGACCGACAGCCCGGAGATCCAGGGCCTGACCTTCGAGCACCTGTACAGCGAGTCGATGACCCTGGTGGTGCGCGCCGGCCATCCGCTGCTGGCGCTGGGTGAGGGCGCGCTGGCGCATCTGGCCGACTACCCGCTGGTGCTGCCGCCGGCCGGCACCACCATCCGCAAGTACGCCGACGCCCTGTTCGTGCAGTGGGGCATCCCGCCGGCCGCGCAGCGCCTGGAAACCCTGTCCATCGCCCTTGGCCGCCGCTACGTGCTGGACAGCCAGGCGATCTGGGTGGCGCCGCAGGACGCGGTGCGTCGCGACCTGGCCGACGGCGTGCTGGCCGAACTGGCCCTCGGCATCCGCGAGCCGGGCGGCTCCATCGGCATCTGCTCCAGCAGCGCGCGGCCGCTGCCGCTGGCGGCGCAGTGGTTCTGCAGCGCGCTGCGCGAGGTGGCCGGGCGGCGCAGTGGGGAGGCTTCACATAACCAGTAGGTTATGAACCAGGCAGTACAATTCAATTTCCTCAAGGCGGGGAGCCGGGCAGACTGAACTCACTCAGATCCGCTCCGACAACTCCAACAAGAGGAACGCAGCATGCACGACGCGGAAAACAGCCGGTTCGTCACCCGTGACCGCAACTGGCAGCCGAAGGCCTACACCCCCGACTACAAGACCTCCGTGCCGCGCTCGCCGCGCCAGGCGCTGGTCAGCATCCCGCAGTCGATCTCCGAGACCACCGGTCCGGACTTCTCGCACCTCAAGCTCGGCAAGTACGACAACGACCTGCTGCTCAACTTCAACAACGGCGGTCTGCCGGTGGGCGAGCGCATCATCATGTTCGGCCGCGTGGTCGACCAGTACGGCCAGCCGATCCCGCACACCCTGGTGGAGATGTGGCAGGCCAACGCCGGCGGCCGCTACCGCCACAAGAACGACCGCTACCTGGCGCCGCTCGACCCCAACTTCGGCGGTGTCGGCCGTACCCTGACCGACGCCAACGGCAACTACTACTTCCGCACCATCAAGCCGGGTCCGTACCCGTGGCGCAACGGCCCGAACGAGTGGCGTCCGTCGCACATCCACGTTTCGATCGCCGGCCCGTCGATCTCCACCAAGCTGATCACCCAGATGTACTTCGAGGGCGATCCGCTGATTCCGAAGTGCCCGATCGTCCGCACCCTCGCCAACCCGGACGCCGTGCAGACCCTGATCGGTCGCCTGGACATGAGCATGGGCACGCCCATGGACAGCCTGGCCTACCGCTTCGACATCGTGCTGCGCGGCCAGCGCAAGACCCACTTCGAGAACCAGTGAGAGAGGAGCCGACCATGAATTTCGACCTGCTGCCGGAAACCCCTTCGCAGACCGCCGGCCCCTACGTGCACATCGGCCTGGCGCTGGCCGCCGCCGGCAACCCGACCCGTGACCAGGAAGTCTGGAACGAGATGGCCAAGCCGGGTGCCGCCGGCGAGCACATCGTGCTGATCGGCCGCGTGTTCGACGGCAACGGCCACCTGGTGCGCGACTCCTTCCTCGAGCTGTGGCAGGCCAACCACGAAGGCGTCTACGACTGCGCCTACGACCTGGAGAAGCCGTTCAACGGCTTCGGCCGCACCGCCACCACCTTCGACGCCGGCGAGTGGACGGTGCAGACCGTCAAGCCGGGCGCGGTGGGCAGGCAGGCCCCGCACATCAACGTGTCGCTGTTCGCCCGCGGGATCAACATCCACCTGCAGACGCGCATCTACTTCGAGGACGAAGTGGCGGCCAACGCCGCCGATCCGGTGCTCAACCTGATCGAAGCGGTGGAGCGTCGGCAGACCCTGGTGGCCAAGCGCTGCGAAGTGGACGGCCAGACCGCCTACCGCTTCGACATCCGCATCCAGGGTGAAGGCGAGACGGTGTTCTTTGACTTCTGAGTCCTCGAACAACCCGCTGTACCGACAGGCCGCCGCGCAGCTCGCCGCGCGCGGCCTGTCCCTGGACGGGGCGCAGCATCAGGCCCTGACCCGGCTGGCCGACTGGCTGCAGGCACGCCTGCAGCCGTCGGCCTGGCGCCGTCGTGCGCCGGCCGGCGCCTACCTGTGGGGCGGCGTCGGGCGCGGCAAGAGCCTGCTGCTGGACAGCCTGTTCGCCGCCGCGCCGCTCACCGCCAAGCGCCGCGTGCACGTCCACCAGCTGCTGCAGGAGCTGCAGCAGCGCCTGCTGGCCCACAGCGGCCAGGCCGATCCGCTGGCGCTGGTCGCGAGCGCGCTGGCCGGCGAGGCGCGCCTGCTGTGCTTCGACGAATTCCACGTCCACGACATCGGCGACGCCATCCTCCTCGGCCGGCTGCTGCAGCAGCTGCTGAAGGCCGGGACCATCCTGCTGTTCAGCTCCAACTACGCACCGCCGCAGCTCTGCCCCAATCCGCTCTACCACAGCCGCTTCAGGCCCTTCGCCGAACTGCTCGAGCGCCACTGCCTGGTCGTCGAGATGGCCGCCGGCGTGGACTACCGCCCGCTCAGCGACCGCCACTGGGGCCACTACCTGCAGGCGCCGTTGCCCGGGCTCGAAACGCTGCTGGCCGAGCGCCTGCAGCTGGTCATGCCGGCAGCGCCGCTGGCGCTCGGTCCGCGGCAGATCCAGCCGCTGGGGCAGGGCAGGGAAGTGTTGTGGCTGTCCTTCGCCGAGCTGTGCCAGCGCCCGCTGGCCAGCGCCGACTATCTCGACCTGTGTCGGCGCTTTGCGCGCCTGGCGGTCAGCGGGCTGCCGGAGCTGGCGCGCTGCTCGGCGGACGCCCAGCAGCGCCTGGTCAACTTCGTCGACATCGCCTACGACGCCGGCCGCGAGCTGCTGCTGCACGGCGAACAGCCGCTGGAGGCACTGTGCGCCGGCGTCAATCACATGGATTTCGGCCGCACCCGCAGCCGCCTGGCGCAGCTGCGCCGGCTGACGGCGGCCGACCACAGGGAGTATCAGGCATGTTAGCCGTGCTCGGCGTCACCGCGCCGATCTTCATCCTCATCGCCCTCGGCTTCCTTTCTGTACGCGGCGGCCTGATCGACCGCGGGCAGATCCGCGGCCTGGGCGCCTTCGTCATCAACTTCGCCCTGCCGGCGCTGGTGCTGCGGGCGCTCAGCGAGCGCAGCATCGGCGAGGTGCTCGACGGCCCCTACCTGCTGGCCTACACCCTGGCTTCCCTGGCGGTGTTCGCCGGCGGCCTGGCGGTGGCGCGCTGGCTGCGCGGCCAGGACCTGTCGGCCAGCGCCATCCTGGCGATGGGCATGTCGGTGCCCAACAGCGGCTTCATCGGCTACCCCATCGTGGCCATGGTGCTCGGCCCCACGGCGGCGCTGGCCATGGCCCTCGGCATGCTGGTGGAGAACCTGGTGATGATTCCACTGGCCCTGGCGCTGGCCGAGATCGGCCAGCAGTCCGGCGTCCGCGGGCGGGTGCTGGCGCGGGAAACCGCTCTGCGTCTGCTGCGCAATCCGATGATTTCTGCCATCGCCCTCGGCCTGCTGCTGTCGCTGCTGGAGCTGCGCCTGCCGCCGCTGCTGTTCCGGGTGGTGGACATGCTGGCCAGCGCCTCGGCGCCGCTGGCGCTGTTCGTCATCGGCGGCACCCTCTACGGCATCCGCCCGCGCGGCATGTGGGCGGACGTCGGGCAGACCGCCCTCGGCAAGCTGGTCCTCCACCCGCTGGCGCTGCTGCTCGCCTTCCTCCTGGTGCCGGACATCGATCCAGAGCTCAAGGTCGCCGGCCTGCTGTTCGCCAGCGCGCCGATGATGAGCATCTACCCGATCCTCGGCCTGCGCTTCGGCCTCGAGGAACGCTGCGCCGCCTCGCTGGTGGCAGCCACGGTGCTGGCCTTCGTCACCATCAGCACGCTGATCGGCGTGCTCGGCCAGGCGGGCTACCTGCAGACCTGAGTGGCAGAGTTTGCGATTATCGGACTGTGGTTCGATAATCGCCTGACTTTCCCGCCCGCCCCGGAGGCCCCATGAGCGACCTGCAACCCACCCCGTCCGGCCTGGCGCCGCCCCCGCAGCAGCTGGCCGTCGAGCAGATCAAGGCGTACGCCGGCGACCCCAACTTCATGTCCTCGCTGGCCCGCGGCCTGGCGGTGATCAACGCCTTCCAGGAGCGCAAGCGCCACCTGACCATCGCCCAGATCAGTCACCGCACCGGCATCCCGCGCGCCGCGGTGCAGCGCTGCCTGTACACCCTGATGCAGCTCGGCTACGTCGCCACCGACGGGCGCACCTACGCGCTGCTGCCCAAGGTGCTGACCCTCGGCCACGCCTACCTGTCGTCCACGCCGCTGGCGGTGTCGGCGCAGCCGTTCCTCGACCGCATCAGCGAGCAGCTGCACGAGGCCTGCAACCTGGCCACCCTGGAGGGCGACGAGGTGCTCTACATCGCCCGCTCGGCGATCCCGCAGCGGCTGATCTCGGTCGACCTGAGCGTCGGCAGCCGCCTGCCGGCCTACTGCACCTCGATGGGCCGCATCCTCCTCGCCGCGCTGGACGACGACAGCCTGCGCGCCTACCTGACGCGCGCCGACCTCAAGCCGCGCACCAGCCGCACCCTGCACACCCCCGAGGTGCTGTGGGAATGCCTGATGCAGGTGCGCGAGCAGGGCTGGTGCATCGTCGACCAGGAGCTGGAGCAGAGCCTGCGCTCGGTGGCCGTGCCGGTGCGTGACGCCAGCGGCCAGGTGCTGGCGGCGATGAACGTCAGCACCCACGCCGGGCGGGTCAGCCGCCAGGAGCTGGAGACGCGCTTCCTGCCGGTGCTGCTGAGCAGCAGCAAGGAGCTGGGTGCGCAGTTGTGGCGCTGAGGTGCGCGGCCATTGGCGGCCGAAGAATGGTCCGATTATCGAACGGATCATCGATTATCGGATTGTTCTGCAGGGCTCGCTTCCCTACTGTTGACCCACAGCCCGGTGCGATGCGCCGGACGACGTCAACCGAGCAAGAGCACAACCAATGGCCGAAATCCTCACCCTGCGCGAAGCCGTCCAGCGCTTCGTCAACGATGGCGACACCGTCGCCCTCGAAGGCTTCACCCACCTGATTCCGACCGCTGCCGGTCACGAGATCATCCGTCAGGGCAAGAAGGAGCTGACCCTGGTGCGCATGACCCCGGACCTGGTCTACGACCAGCTGATCGGTGCCGGTTGCGCCAGGAAGCTGATCTTCTCCTGGGGCGGCAACCCGGGCGTCGGTTCGCTGCACCGCCTGCGCGATGCGGTGGAGAAGCAGTGGCCGCACGCCCTGGAGATCGAGGAACACAGCCACGCCGACCTGGCCAACGCCTACGTCGCCGGCGCCTCCGGCCTGCCGTTCGCCGTGCTGCGCGCCTACGCCGGTTCCGACCTGCCCAAGGTCAACCCGCTGATCAAGCCGATCACCTGCCCGTTCACCGGCGAGAAGCTGGTCGCGGTGCCGAGCGTGCGTCCGGACGTCACCGTGATCCATGCGCAGAAGGCCGACCGCAAGGGCAACGTGCTGGTGCAGGGCATCCTCGGCGTGCAGAAGGAAGCCGTGCTGGCCGCCAAGCGCGCCATCGTCACCGTGGAGGAGATCGTCGACGACCTGAATGCGCCGATGAACGCCTGCGTGCTGCCGACCTGGGCACTCTCCGCCGTCTGCGTGGTACCGGGCGGTGCCCATCCGTCCTACGCCCACGGCTACTCCGAGCGCGACAACCGCTTCTACCAGGCCTGGGACCCGATCGCCCGCAGCCGCGACACCTTCACCGCCTGGATCGACACCTACATCCGCGGCACCGCCGATTTCACCGAATTCCAGGCCAAGCTGGCCGCGCAGCAGGAGGCCAAGTGATGAGCTACACCACCAACGAAATGATGACCGTGGCCGCCGCCCGCCGCCTGAAGAATGGCGCCGTGTGCTTCGTCGGCATCGGCCTGCCGTCCAAGGCCGCCAACCTGGCGCGCCTGACTTCCTCCCCGGATGTGGTGCTGATCTACGAATCGGGCCCGATCGGCGCCAAGCCGACCGTGCTGCCGCTGTCCATCGGTGACGGCGAACTGGCCGAAACCGCCGACACCGTGGTGCCCACCGGCGAGATCTTCCGCTACTGGCTGCAGGGCGGGCGCATCGACGTCGGCTTCCTCGGCGCGGCGCAGGTCGACAAGTACGGCAACATCAACACCACCGTGGTCGGCGACTACTTCGCGCCCAAGGTGCGCCTGCCCGGCGCCGGCGGCGCCCCGGAAATCGCCGGCAGCGCCAAGGAAGTGCTGATCATCCTCAAGCAGGGTCATCGCAGCTTCGTCGACAAGCTCGACTTCATCACCTCGGTCGGCTTCGGGGAGGGCGGCGACTACCGTAAGCAGCTCGGTCTGCCCGGCAAGGGCCCGGTCGGCATCATCACCGACCTGTGCATCATGGAGCCGGAAGCCAGCACCAACGAGTTCATCGTCACTTCGCTGCACCCGGGCGTGACCCGCGAGCAGGTGATCGAGAACACCGGCTGGGCGATCCGCTTCGCCGACAATGTGGCCACCACCGCCGAGCCGACCGCCGTCGAGCTGGACGCCCTGCGCGCCCTGGAAGCCCGCACCGCGGCCGCCCACGGCGGTCAGGTCGGAGGTGAGGCATGAGCCGCGACGTCTTCATCTGCGACGCCGTGCGTACACCCATCGGCCGCTTCGGCGGCGGGCTGGCCGCGGTGCGCGCCGACGACCTCGGCGCCATTCCGCTACAGGCCCTGCTCGAGCGCAACCCGCAGCTCGACCCGGCGGCCATCGACGACGTGTTCTACGGCTGCGCCAACCAGGCCGGCGAGGACAACCGCAACGTCGCGCGCATGTCGCTGCTGCTCGCCGGCCTGCCGCCGAGCGTGCCGGGCGTGACCCTCAACCGTCTGTGCGCCTCGGGCCTCGACGCGGTGGGCAGCGCCTTCCGCGCCATCGCCCTGGGCGAGATCGAAGTGGCCATCGCCGGCGGCGTCGAGTCGATGAGCCGCGCGCCCTATGTGATGGGCAAGGCCGACAGCGCCTTCGGCCGCAGCCAGAAGATCGAAGACACCACCATGGGCTGGCGCTTCGTCAACCCGCTGCTGAAAGCCCAGTACGGCGTCGAGGCCATGCCGCAGACCGCCGACAACGTGGCCGAGGACTTCGGCATCTCGCGCGCCGACCAGGACGCCTTCGCCCTGCGCAGCCAGCAGCGCGCCGGCCGCGCCCAGGCCGAGGGCTACTACGCCGAGGAAATCGTTCCGGTAGTGATCAAGGGCAAGAAGGGCGACACCGTGGTGGAGGCCGACGAGCATCCGCGCCCGGACACCACGCCGGAAGCCTTGGCCAAGCTCAAGCCGGTCAACGGCGAGGGCAAGACCGTCACCGCCGGCAACGCCTCGGGCATCAACGACGGCGCCGCGGCGATGATCCTGGCCTCCGCCGAGGCGGTGGCCAAGTACGGCCTCAAGCCGCGCGCCAGGGTGCTCGGCATGGCCGCCGCGGGCGTCGAGCCGCGCATCATGGGCATCGGCCCGGTGCCGGCGGTGCAGAAGCTCTGCGAGCGCCTGAATCTCGCGGTCGCCGACTTCGACGTGATCGAGCTGAACGAAGCCTTCGCCGCCCAGGGTCTGGCCTGCCTGCGCGAGCTGGGCATCGCCGACGACGACGCGCGGGTCAACCCGAACGGCGGCGCCATCGCCCTCGGCCACCCGCTGGGCATGAGCGGCGCGCGCCTGGTGCTGACCGCCGTGCACCAGCTGGAGAAGTCCGGCGGCAAGCTGGGCCTGGCCACCATGTGCATCGGCGTCGGCCAGGGCCTGGCGCTGGCCATCGAGCGGGTGTAACGGCCAAGGCGGAGTAGGGTAGCAAACGTCTGTAGGGGCGAATTTATTCGCCAAAAAACCTGCCAAGGCGAATGAATTCGCCCCTACAGCGGATTGAGCCGTGCCGTAGGGTGGACAACTCGCGCAGCGATTGTCTACCGCTTGCCGGATGGTTCGGTGGACAAGGCTGCGCCGTTGTCCACCCTACGTTGCCTGCGGCACCGCCGACTCCGCGCTGGACCCCGCCGCGCCGCGCTGCCAACCTTGCTCTTATCCCATCGCTCACAGGATGACACCGTCTTGAGCAACCAACTGTTCGATGCCTACTTCACCAGCGCGCCGATGCGCGCGGTGTTCTGCGACCGGGGCCGGCTGCAGGGCATGCTCGACTTCGAGGCCGCGCTGGCGCGCGCCGAGGCGGCGGTCGGGCTGATTCCGGCCTCCGCCGTTGCGCCCATCGCTGGCGCCTGCCGCGCCGAGCTTTACGACGTGCCGGCGCTGGCCACCTCCATCGCCACGGCCGGCAACTCGGCGATTCCGCTGGTCAAGGCCCTCGGCCGGCAGATCGCCGCCGTCGACGCCGAGGCCGAGCGCTACGTGCATCTCGGCGCCACCAGCCAGGACGCCATGGACAGCGGCCTGGTGCTGCAACTGCGCGCCGCCATCGCCCTGTTCGAAAGCGAGCTGGCGCAACTGGCCGAGGACCTCGCCGCCCAGGCCGAGCGCCACGCCGCCACGCCGCTGGCCGGGCGCACCTGGCTGCAGCACGCCACCCCGGTGACCCTCGGCATGAAGCTCGCCGGCCTGCTCGGCGCGCTCACCCGCCAGCGTCAGCGCCTGGCCGAACTGAAACCGCGCCTCTTGGTGCTGCAGTTCGGCGGCGCCGCCGGCACCCTGGCGGCGCTGGGCGAGCACGCCCTGCCGGTCTCCGAGGCGCTGGCCCGCGAACTCGAGCTGACCCTGCCCGAGCAGCCCTGGCACACCCAGCGCGACCGCCTGGTCGAGTTCGCCGGCTGGCTCGGCCTGCTCGCCGGCACCCTCGGCAAGCTCGGCCGCGACCTCAGCCTGCTGATGCAGACCGACGTCGGCGAGGCCTTCGAGCCGTCCGCGCCGGGCAAGGGCGGTTCCTCGACCATGCCGCACAAGCGCAACCCGGTCGGCGCCGCCGTGCTGATCGGCGCCGCCACCCGCGCGCCGGGGCTGGTCGCCACCATGCTGTCGGCCATGCCCCAGGAGCACGAGCGCAGCCTCGGCCTCTGGCATGCCGAGTGGGAAACCCTGCCCGAGCTGTGCTGCCTGCTGTCCGGCGCCCTGCAGCAGGCGCGCCTGCTGCTGCCGGGGCTGGAAGTGGATGCCGCGCGCATGCGCGAGAACCTCGACCTGACCCGCGGCCTGGTGCTGGCCGAGGCGGTGAGCATCGCCCTGGCCCAGCGCATCGGCCGCGAGCGCGCCCACCATCTGGTCGAGCAGTGCTGCCGTCAGGCGGTCAACGACGGTCGCCACCTGCGTGCGGTGCTCGGCGAGCACGCCGAGGTCGCCGCCGAGCTGTCCGCCGCTGAACTGGATCGCCTGCTCGATCCGTCTCATTACCTCGGCCTAGCGCAGAGCTGGGTCGCCCGTGCCGTGGCCGAACATCGCGCCACCCACAGCTAAGGAGTCTTCCATGCCGACCGTGCAACTCGCCGATGGCGCCCTGAACTATGTTTTGACAGAGCCGCAACTCGACGGCCCGGCCGGCGCGCCGGTGCTGGTGCTGTCCAACTCGCTGGGCACCGACCTGCACATGTGGGACGCGCAGATTCCGGCGTTCGCCAAAGAGTTCCGCGTGCTGCGCTTCGACACCCGCGGCCACGGCGCCTCGCTGGTGACCGCAGGCCCGTACAGCATCGAACAGCTCGGCCGCGATGTGCTGGCCCTGCTCGATGCCCTGAACATCCAGAGGTTCTCCTTCTGCGGCCTGTCGATGGGCGGCCTGATCGGCCAGTGGCTGGGCATCAACGCCGGCGCGCGCCTGGACAAGCTGGTGCTGTGCAACACCGCGGCGAAGATCGGCACTGATGAGGTGTGGAACACCCGCATCGACACCGTGCTGGCCGGCGGCCAGCAGGCCATGCGCGACCTGCGTGACGCGTCGATTGCCCGCTGGTTCACCGCCGAGTTCGCCAGCGCCCAGCCGGCCAAGGCCGAGCCGATCGTCGGCATGCTGGCGCAGACCTCGCCGCAGGGCTACGCCGCCAACTGCGCCGCGGTGCGCGACGCCGACTACCGCGAGCAGCTCGGCGCGATCACCGCGCCGACCCTGATCGTCTGCGGCAGCCATGACGCGGTGACCACCCCCGAGCACGGCCGCTTCATGCAGGAGCGCATCCAGGGCGCCGAGCTGGTCGAGTTCCACGCCGCGCACCTGTCCAACGTCGAGGCCGGCGACGCCTTCAGCCAGGCGGTGCTGGCGTTCCTCAGCAAATAAGTCACGGAGCCAAGAATGGACGAGAAACAACGCTACGAAGCCGGCATGCAGGTGCGCCGCGCGGTGCTCGGCGACGCCCACGTCGACCGCAGCCTGAAGAACATCACCGGGTTCAACGGCGAGTTCCAGGAAATGATCACCCGCCACGCCTGGGGCGACATCTGGACCCGCCCGGGCCTGCCGCGTCACACCCGCAGCCTGATCACCATCGCCATGCTGATCGGCATGAACCGCGAGGGCGAGCTCAAGCTGCACCTGCGCGCCGCGCGCAACAACGGCGTGACCCGCGACGAGATCAAGGAAGTGCTGCTGCAGAGCGCGATCTACTGCGGCATCCCGGCGGCCAACGCCACCTTCCACCTCGCCGAGGAAGTGTGGAACGAGCTGGGCGTCGAATCGCTGGAGTGACGGAGGCGGGGCGGTGGCCGGGAGGTGGAACGTATGGTTAATAAGTTAACATTGCCCCCTGTGCCCGCCGCCGTCCGCCCGGACGGGGCAGCACTCCCTGCCTACCTGACCAGGAACCTCCTTTCCGGATGACCATGTCCCGCCCGCTCAAGGGCATCCTGCTGACCTGCGCCGCGGTGTTCGCCTTCGCCTCGCTGGACAGCCTGTCGAAGTACCTCACCGCCTTCAACAGCGTGCTGATGATCCTCTGGGTGCGTTATCTGGCGCAGACCTTTCTGCTCGCCGCCTGGCAGCTGCCGCGCCACGGCCTGCGCGTGCTCAAGGTCAACTGCCCGGGCCTGCAGGTGCTGCGCGGCCTGTCGCTGCTGTCGATCAGCCTGTTCTTCCTGTTCGCCCTGCGCTACCTGCCGATCGGCGAGGCCACCGCGGTGCACTTTCTCACCCCGCTGCTGGTGATCCTGCTGGCCATCCCCATGCTCGGCGAGCGCGCCAGCCTGGCCCAGTGGCTGCTGGTGGCGGTCGGCTTCGCCGGGGTGCTGATCATCGTGCGCCCCGGCGGCGGCCTGCTGACCCCGGCCATGCTGCTGCCGGTGGGTTCAGCCTGCAGCTATGCGATCTTCCAGCTGCTCACCCGGCGCATCGGCAGCCGCGACAGCGCCGCCGCCACCAACCTGGTCACCGGGCTGGTCGGCTTCCTCTGCCTGACCCTGCTGCTGCCGCTGTTCTGGAGCGGCCTGCCGGCCTGGCCGCAGCTCTTGGGGATGATCTCCCTCGGGCTGATCGCGGTGACCGGCCACATGCTGCTCACCGTGGCCTTCCAGTACAGCTCGCCGGTGCTGCTGGCGCCGTTCAGCTACCTGCAGATCTTCTTCGCCGTGCTCTATGGCTTCGTCCTGTTCGACCACGCACCGGACTCCGGCGCCCTGCTGGGCATGGGCGTGATCGCCCTCAGCGGTCTGGGCAGCGCCTGGCTGCAGAGCCGCCGCCACGCCTGATCCGGAGACTCCCATGCACAACCAGCCGATCCGCATCCTGCTCGCCGGCGAGGGCGCCATCGCCGGCATCCACATGAACGCGCTCCGCGAGTTGCCCGGCGCCGAGGTGGTCTGCGTCGCCGGCGGGGTGGCCGCCGATACCGCGGCCTTCGCCGCGCAGTGGGGCATCCCCGCGCATTCGCAGGACTTCGCCGCCTGCCTGGCACGCGACGACATCGACGCGGTGATCCTCGCCAGCCCCAGTGCGCTGCATGCCGCGCAGGCCAGCGCGGCCATCGCCGCCGGCAAGCACGTGCTGGCCGAGATTCCCATGAGTCTCAACCTCGCCGACGCCGAGCGCCTGGCGGCCGAGGCCGCGTCGACCGAAAAGGTGTGCATGGTCGCCCATACCCGGCGCTTCAGCGCGCCGCACGTTGAGATGAGGCGGCGCATCGCTGCCGGCGAATTCCATTTGCAGCATCTGGTGGCCGAGACGTACTTCCTGCGCCGCGACAACCGCAACATGTTCGGCCAGCCGCGCAGCTGGACCGACTGCCTACTCTGGCACCACGCCTGCCACAGCGTCGACCTGTTCGCCTGGCTGCTCGACGACTTCGAACTGGAGGTGTGGGGCAGCGCCGGCCCTCGCCATGCCGAGCTGGGTATCCCGATGGACATGAACATCGGCCTGCGTTCGCGCAGCGGGGCGATGGCCACGCTGGTGCTGTCGTTCAACGCCCGCGGCCCTTTCGGCGGCCACTACCGCTACATCGGCGAGGAAGCGACCCTGCACGCCTACCGCGACGAGCTGAAGGATCACGAGGGCATCATCCAGCCGGTGCCCGAGGGCAGCAGCTTCGCCCGCCAGGACGCCGAGTTCCTCGCCGCCATCCGCGAAAGGCGCACGTCCGAATCTTCCTTCGCCGCCTGCCTGCCGAGCATGCGCCTGCTCGACAAGCTGGATCGGACGATGGGCCTTACCCCGCGCTGAGTCCGGGCTTCACCCGGCCTTGCGCAGGGTGAAATTGATCCGCTGCGCGCCGAGCAGCGGATGCACCGCCTCCTTGATCGGCAGGATGCCGTGAAAGCGCAGGCGGTCCGCGCCGCCCCACACCACCACGTCGCCGTGCAGCAGCGGCACCCGCTGCGCCGGATCGCGCCGCGCGTGGCCGCCGAACAGGAACAGCGCCGGGATGCCCAGCGACACCGAGACGATGGGGTGTTCGAAGCTGTGCTCGTCGCGGTCCTGATGCAGGCTCATGCGCGTGCCCGGCAGGTAGCGGTTGACCAGACAGGCGTCCGGGGTGAAGTCGGCGAAGCCCGCGGCCGTCGCCGCCTCCCGCGCCAGGCGGAGGAACGCCTGCGGCAGCGCCGGCCACGGCAGTCCTCTCTGCGGATCGACCGGGCTGTAGCGATAGCCGCCGCGGTCGCTGATCCAGCCCAGCTCCCCGCAGTTGGTCAGCGCCACCGACATCGACTGGCCGCCGGGGGTGAGCATGATGCGGAACGGCGCCGCCGCCTCGACCGCCGCCAGCGCCGGCAGCAGCGCGTCGACGAAGGGCAGGGCGAAGCCGCGCAGCAGCAGGGCCTGGGCGCCCAGACGCTCCTCGCGCGGCAGCTCGGCGGGCGTCTCGCCGAACAGGTCGGGGGTGAAGGGCGGATCGGTGCGGTGCGGCATGGACGGCGTTCCGGGCTGCTGGCCCGGTCGATTCTCCAGCCGAGGCCGCCGTGCCGTCCAGCCGGTCCCGCCCGTGCCTGCGCTGTCGGCTATGCTGCACCACACATGCCGAAGACTCCGGAGGCGCTGACATGACCATGCGCGGCAGCTGTCGGTGCGGAGCCGTGCGCTACGAGATTGCCGGCGCCTTCAAGTTCGTCGGCAACTGCCATTGCTCAATCTGCCGCAAGTCGCACGGGGCCGCCTTCGTCACCTGGGGCATCATCGATCCCGGGCAGTTCCGCTGGGTAGCGGGCGAGGAGTGCGTCCAGGGCCATGAGTCCTCGCCCGGCACCCTGCGCTGCTTCTGCGGGAGCTGCGGCTCGCCGCTGGTGTGCATGCATGCCGGCAAGGTCGGCGAGGTCGCGGTGGGAAGCCTGGACGATGATCCCGGCGCGCGGCCGCGTGAACATATCTTCGTCGGATCGAAAGCCTGCTGGCACGACATCACCGATGCGCTCCCCCAGTACGAGGAGTGGCCCCCTGGCATGGACTCCGCGCAGTAGTGCACAGGACTCCCGCTATAGTTGTCTGGTGTCAGCCGTTGCGCACTCGCGGAGGAAACAGCCATGGCCGCAGACGAGCGCAAGGTGCAAGCCGTACGCCCCGATACCGAGGTGATGACCCGCCAGCGGCTGCCCTATTTCGTCGGCATCTCGGGGCAGACGGTTGGCGCACAGGGGCTGTCCATGCACCTGGTGGTCATCCCGCCCGGCGGGCGGGCCGAACCGCACCTGCACCTCGGTTACGAGACAGGCATCTACGTGCTCGAAGGCCGCGTCCTCACCCGCTGGGGCGCGGCACTGGAGAACGAGATCGTCAGCGAAGCCGGCGAGTTCCTGTTCATCCCGCCCGGCGTGCCGCACGAGGCAATCAACCTCAGCACCAGCGAGCCGGCCCGCGCGGTCGTGGCGCGCAACGATCCGGCCGAGCAGGACAGGGTCGAGCCCTATGCCGGCACGCCTGTCCCCAGGCCATAGACTCCGTCGAAAAAAGAGCCCGTCGCGAGGACGGGCCGAAGAGGGACGAATCATCCCGGGAGACGGCCGCCGCTGCCACAGCGACCGGTGTTGCACGCGATCAGAAGATGTTCAGCGGGTAGTTGACGATCAGGCGGTGCTCGTCGAAGTCGGTGCCGTTGCTCACCCAGTCCTTGCGGATGCTCGAGGTGCGCCACTTGACGTTGAGGCTCTTCAGCGGACCGGCCTGCACGGTGTAGGCCAGCTCGATGTCGCGGATCCACTCCGAGCCGTCGTCGATGGCGGCGTTGACGTCGATGTCGTCGCCCTTGATGTAGCGGACCATGCTAGTCAGGCCGGGCACGCCGAGGGCGGCGAAGTCGTAGTCGTAGCGTACCTGCCAGGAGCGCTCGTCGGGGTTGTCGAAGCTGGCGTTGAGGCTGTCGTTGGCCAGGGTGCCGCCGCTGGTGCCGTTGACGCGCATCCAGCCGTTGTCGCCGCTGACCTTCTGCAGGCCGACGTAGAAGGTGTGCGCCTTGTACCTGGCGGAGAACAGGCCCGAGGCGGTCTTGTTGTCCAGCTCGCCGGCCAGTTCGTCGCCGTGCTCGCCGCCGATGAAGTAGCCGAGGTTGGCGCCCAGGGTCCAGTCGCCGAGCGGCTGGCTGTGCACCAGGTTGAAGTACTGCTGGTCGTAGATGTCCTCCAGCTCGGCGTACCAGACGCCGACCAGGGTGCGGTCCTGGTTGAAGCGGTACTCGCCGCCGGCGTAGTTGAAGCGGTCGGAGGTGGCGCCGAAGGCGTTCATGTCCTCCATGCTGGCGTCGTTGCGCGGGCTGTTCTGGCGGAACTGGCCGCCGTGCAGAGTCAGGCCGGTGATTTCCCTGGAGGTCAGCATGCCGCCCTGGAAGGTTTGCGGCAGCGAACGGCCGTCGTCCGAGCGCAGGATCGGCAGCACCGGCATCATCTCGCCGACCTTCAGCTCGGTGTTGGACAGCTTGGCCTTGCCAGCCACCGCCAGGCGGCCGTAGTCGTCGGCCGGCTTGCCGTCGTCGTGGATCGGCAGTAGCTGGGTGCCGCGGGTGCCTTCGCCGCCGTCGAGCTTCACCGAGTACAAGCCCATGGCGTCGACGCCGAAGCCGACCGGACCCGGGGTGTAGCCAGACTGCACG
The DNA here is from genome assembly GCF_004801855.1 of Pseudomonas sp. A-1. Lineage (GTDB taxonomy): Bacteria > Pseudomonadota > Gammaproteobacteria > Pseudomonadales > Pseudomonadaceae > Geopseudomonas. The sequence goes on from NZ_SSTC01000040.1 coordinate 33,723, forward strand.
TTGAGGATGAAGCTCTGTGTCCATTCCTCGGCGCGGCTCTGTGCGGTGCTGTCGGCATGGCGGAAGTCGCGGTTGATGTAGTAGTTGCGCAGGTTCAGCGAAGCCTTGCTGTCCTCGACGAAACCTGCTGCTGCGGCCGGCAGGGACAGGGCGGACAGACTGCCGAGGGCGGCGATGGCGACGGCGAGGGGGGTGCGGGACATCATTTGTTGTTGTTCTCCGTTTTTCTGGACGAGCTGACCCGTGCGGCTCGCGAAGGAGCGCAGTGGGCAAGATCTGGGAGTCCCCCGGCAGGGGGCGGGGCTGGCGCGTCAGTCCGCGGCGACTGGCGGGCTGGTGCCGGGCATGGCAGCAGGCATTCGGGGCATGGCGACTTCGCTCTTGTTGTTGTCGTGGCATGCGGCGACGCGGCGCCGGAGGCGGCGGGTCGACCGAGATATGGCCGCATGGTGCGTGGCGGGCTGGACCCGGGTCAATCGGCCGGGGAATGGATCCGTTCGCTGATCGAACACAAAACTAACTGGTTAGTACATTTTTGTTGCCGCTGCCGGAGGGCTGCCCGATACTCGAGCCATTCCATCCCGTCGGCGCGAGCCTGCCTTGCTGTTGCGCTGCACCGACCGCCTTCATCCCAGGAGGACGCATGCACCGTTCAATCGCCACCGTCTCGCTCAGCGGCACCCTGCCGGAGAAGCTCGAGGCCATCGCCGCCGCCGGTTTCGACGGCGTGGAAATCTTCGAGAACGACCTGCTCTACTACGGCGGCAGCCCGCGCGAGGTGCGCCGGCTGGCGGCCGATCTGGGCCTGGAGATCACCCTGTTCCAGCCGTTCCGCGACTTCGAGGGCGTGCGCCGCGACCGCCTGCAGCGCAACCTCGACCGCGCCGAGCGCAAGTTCGACCTGATGCAGGAGCTGGGCACCGACCTGGTGCTGGTGTGCAGCAATGTCGCCGCCGACGCCCTTGGCGACCGGCAGATCCTCATCGACGACCTGCACCTGCTGGCCGAACGCGCCGGCGCGCGCGGCCTGCGCATCGGCTACGAGGCGCTGGCCTGGGGCCGCCACGTCAACACTTACCAGCAGGTGTGGGACATCGTGCGCGCTGCCGACCACCCGAGCCTGGGCGTGCTGCTCGACAGCTTCCACACCCTGTCGCTCAAGGGCGACCCCAGCGCTATCGCCGAGATTCCCGGCGACAAGATCTTCTTCGTGCAGATGGCCGACGCGCCCCTCCTCAACATGGACGTGCTGGAGTGGAGCCGGCATTTCCGCTGCTTCCCGGGGCAGGGCGACTTCGATCTACCCGGCTTCCTCGCACCCATCCTCAAGAGCGGCTACCGCGGCCCGCTGTCGCTGGAGATCTTCAACGACGGCTTCCGCGCCGCGCCGCCGCGCGCCACCGCGGTGGACGGCCTGCGCTCGCTGCTGTACCTGGAGGAGAAGACCCGCCTGCTGCTGGAGGAACAGCACCAGCCGGTCGAGGAGGGTGTGCTGTTCGCCCCGCCGCCGGCCAGTCGCTACGACGGCATCGAGTTCCTCGAATTCGCCGTCGACGGCGAGCACGGCGCGCAGCTGGCACAGTGGTTGACCCGCTTGGGCTTCGTCGAGGCCGGCAGCCACCGTTCGAAGAACGTCAGCCTGCTGCGCCAGGGCGACATCAACCTGGTGCTCAACGCCGAGCCGTATTCCTTCGCCCACAGCTTCTTCGAGGCCCACGGCCCGTCGCTGTGCGCCACCGCGCTGCGCGTGCGCGACAGCCACCAGGCGCTGGAGCGCGCCAGCCAGTTCGGCGGCCAGCCGTACCGCAGCCTGATCGGCCCCAACGAGCGCGAGATCCCCGCGGTGCGCGCACCGGACGGTAGCCTGATCTACCTGGCCGACCGCGACGCCGAGGGCCACAGCATCTACGACACCGACTTCGACCTGAAGGGCAACAGCGACGCCGGCATGCTCAAGCGCATCGACCACGTGGCCATGGCCCTGCCGGCCGAGGGCATGGACTCCTGGGTGCTGTTCTACAAGAGCCTGTTCGACTTCGAGGCCGACGACGAGGTGGTGCTGCCCGATCCCTACGGGCTGGTGAAGAGCCGGGCGATCCGCAGCCGCTGCGGCAGCGTGCGCCTGCCGCTGAACATCTCGGAGAACCGCAACACCGCCATCGCCCGCTCGCTGTCCACCTACCGCGGCTCGGGCGTGCACCACATCGCCTTCGACTGCGACGACATCTTCGTCGCAGTCGAGCGCGCCAAGGAGGCCGGGGTGCCGCTGCTGGACATCCCGATGAACTACTACGACGACCTGGCCGCGCGCTTCGACTTCGACGATGACTTCCTCAGCAGGCTGGCCTACTTCAACATCCTCTACGACCGCGACGCCCAGGGCGGAGAGCTGTTCCACGTCTACACCGAGCCGTTTGCCGAGCGCTTCTTCTTCGAGATCCTGCAGCGCAAGAACTACGCTGCCTACGGCGCCGCCAACGTCGCCGTGCGCCTGGCCGCCCTGGCCCATGCCCGCTCCGGCCGGCGCAGCCCCAAGCTGTGACTCCCCCAGGCCACGCCGCCGCGGGCGGCGTGGCTTCCCTCCCGCCGGGCGGCAACCGATAATCGCGCAATACCTTTGCCAACGAGTTCGCCAGCCATGTCGCCAGTCACCGCTCCCCTCGAGGCACGCCAGCCGCGCAAGAACAACCCGGAGAAGACCCGCCAGGACATCCTCGAGGCGGCCATCGCCGAGTTCGCCGAGCACGGCCTCAGCGGCGCGCGGGTGGATGCCATCGCCGAGCGCACCAACGTCTCCAAGCGAATGATCTACTACTACTTCACCAGCAAGGAGCAGCTCTACCTGGCCGTGCTGGAGAAGCTCTACGGCGACATCCGTGCCACCGAGGCGGCGCTCAAGCTCGACGAGCTGGACCCCGAGGCGGCGATCCGCCGCATGGTCGAGTTCACCTTCGAGCACCACGACAGCAACGTCGACTTCATCCGCCTGGTCAGCATCGAGAACATCCACCACGGCGCCCACTTGGCCGAGTCGCAGGTGATCCGCTCGTTGAACCGCTCGATCCTCGCCGAGATCGCCAGCATTCTCGACCGCGGCGTGGCCGCCGGGGTGTTCCGCCCAGGCATCGAGCCGCGCGACCTTCATCTGCTGATCAGCTCGTTCTGCTTCTTCCGCGTGTCCAACCGCTACACCTTCGCCACCATCCACCAAGTCGACTTCACCGACCCGGAAACCCGTGCGCGGCACAAGGAGATGATCTGCGAGGCGGTGATTCGGTACGTGAGGGCTTGAGACATTGGCCGCGGCATGCGAGGCATGCCGTGGGGAGAGGGGGCTGCTGCCGACCCGGAGCAGTCAGTCGGACTGTGGCCAAGGATCCCGAATTTCATACCAGGGTGCCTTGGATGTCACCTGGATGTGCTTCTGCTTCTCCGACGTGAACGGAGTATCCAGGGTGCCGAGCGCTATCGAGATCCAGTCGGAGTGTTCACCTTGGCTTTCGACCAGAACAGTGACGAGCCACAGTGGGCACAGAACTGGCGAAGCACCGATGCCGAGGTAGAGTATGACTTGATGTCATCCGCGCCCTGAACCAGAAGCAGTTCATTACGCAACACGCTGCCATAGCTGGCGAATGCGGCTCCATGGCCTTTGCGACATTGGCTGCATACAACCTCAAGGACTGCGAGCTGGTGACGCGCATCTTCGCAAAGCCTATCGACTACGACCATTACGTGACGCGCCAACTGCAGCCGGTGGCCGACGCCATCCTGCCCTTCGTGCACAGCGACTTCCAGCGTCTGGTGGATGGTCAGCTGGAGCTGTTCTGAAGCGAGAAAAGTCGATGCCGCGCTGGTGCGCGGCATCGGCTTTTGCCTTGGCTGGAAGGCGGATCAGCCTTCCAGCTTGCGCGGCGCCATGAAGTACAGCCAGGTCAGCGCCAGGAAGTACATGGCCGGGATGATGGTGAACAGCACGGCGTAGTTGTTGTTGGTGACGGTCAGCACGTAGCCGACGATCTGGGTCATGAACATGCCGCCGATCGCCGCGCACATACCGCCGAAGCCGAACACGGTGCTCATCAGGTGCTTGGGCGTGTAGTCCATCACCAGGCTCCAGATGTTGGCGGTCCAGGCCTGGTGGGCGCCCACGGCCAGGGAGATCGCCAGCACCGCGACCCACAGGCCGCTGGCCTTGGCGGCGAACACCACCGAGCAGATGCAGGCAGCGAAGATCAGCATCGACACCAGGCGGGCGCGGATCGGGTTGACCCCGCGGCCAATCAGGAACGACGACAGGATGCCGCCACCGATGCTGCCGAAGTCAGCGGTCAGCCAGATCAGGATCAACGGGATGCCCATCTGGGTGACGCTGATGCCCAGGCCGTACTGCTGGTTGAGGAACGGCGGCAGCCAGTACAGGTAGAACCAGAACACCGGCGCGGTGATCATGTAGGCCACGGCGAAAGCCCAGGTGCCGCGACGGCGCAGGATCTGCGAGAAGGGCACCTTGGTCGGTTCGGGCTCGACGTCCTTCTGGATGTATTCCAGCTCGGCTTTGCTGACGGTCGGGTGTTCTTCCGGGTTGTAGTAGTTCAGCGCCCAGAACACCAGCCAGACCAGGCCGAGCAGGCCCATGCCGATGAAGGCGGCCTGCCAGCCCCAGACGGACAGGATCAGCGGCAGCAGGGCCGGGGTGACCATGGCGCCGACGTTGGTGCCGGCGTTGAAGATGCCGGTGGCCAGGGCGCGCTCCCCGGCCGGGAACCACAGACGGGTGGTTTTCACGCAGGCCGGGTAGTTGGCCGCCTCGGTGAGGCCGAGGATGAAGCGGCAGATCATGAAGCCGACCGCCGAGGTCGCCAGGCCATGGGCGCCGGTGGCCAGGCTCCACAGCAGCACGGCGAGGAAGAAGGCGCGCTTGACGCCGACCCTGTCGATGAAGCGACCCTGCAGCAGGAAGCCGACCGCGTAGCCGACCTGGAACCAGAAGTTGATGTTGGCGTAGTCCATGGTGGTCCAGCTCATCTCCTTGGCGAGGATTGGCTGCATCACACCGAGGGCGGCGCGGTCGATGTAGTTCAGGGTGGTGGCGAAGAACACCAGGGCCAGCATGCCCCAGCGCATCTTGCCGACGGCGAGGGCGGCGCGGATCTTCTCGCCGACACCGGCGTGGGGGTGCACCGAGGCGAACGTCTGCGGCGATACGACTGGGCGAGCCGTGGAGTTGGACATGAGCGTTTACCCGATTCTTGAAATTGTTATGGATCAGCTTCAGCTGACTCGGCCGGATGGCGATCTGCGGCAGGCAAGGGAGCATCCGGTCTGGTGTAGATGTTGGGATTCGCGCTGGCTGGGGTCAATCCGATAAACGCCCATCCGTTCGATTATCGAACAAAACCTAACCAGTTAGTCCATTTTAGCCTGAGAAGGGATTGGCTCTAGTCGAAGGTCTATTGTCGTCCGTCGCGGGCCGCAAACCGGCCAGTGCCAGGCCGGCCAGATAGCCGAAGGTCATCCCCGGGCCGAGGGTGATGCCGCCGCTCGGATAGTGGCCATCCATCACGCTGGCCATGTCGTTGCCCACGGCGAACAGTCCGTCAATGGGCTGGCCGCCGGCATCCAGCACCCGCGCGCAGGCGTCGGTGCGCAGTCCGGCGAAGGTGCCGAGGCTGCCGGGGACCAGCTTCACGGCGTAGAACGGCCCCTGTTCCAGTGCCCCCAGCGACGGGTTGGGGCCATGGCGGGGCTCGCCCTGGGCGCGGTTGTAGGGCGAGGCGCCGCGGCCGAAGTCGGGGTCCTCGCCGCGGGCGGCGTGCCGGTTGAAGAGCGCCACGCTGGCGGCGAGCTGCTCCGAGTCGATATCGCACTGACGGGCCAGCTCGGCGAGGCTGTCGCCTCGTTTCAAGTAGCCGTTGCCCAGCCAGGGCGCATCGGGGAAGGGGAACGGCCGCACCGCGCCGATGCCGTAGCGGCTACGCGCGCGGCGGTCGGCGATCAGCCAGGCCTCAGCCGCCTCGCCGGTCGGGGTGGCGGCGAACAGCGAACTCATGAAGGCATGGTAGGAGTCGGACTCGTTGGCGAAGCGCCGGCCGTCGCGACGCACGGCGATGAAGCCCGGCTTGGCGCGCTCCATCAGATGCGGGAAGGCGCCGAAGTTGCCATCCCGGCGCGGCACCCGCGACACCGGCGCCCAGGCGCCGGCGTGGACCAGATCGTCCGCCACCCGTCCGCCGACCGCCTCGCCCAGGCGCAGGCCGTCGCCGCTGTTGCAGGGCGGCGCCGCCGAGTGGTGACCGTGACCATCCGGCGCGTGGGGGAACAGCTCGGCGATGCGCGCGCGATCGTGGGGAAAGCCGCCGCAGGCCAGCACCACGCCACGGCGGGCGTGGATCTCGGTCGGCATGCCGAGATGATCGAGCAGGGCGCCGATCACCCGGCCGTCGCGCTCGAGCAGGCGGCGTACCGGCGCTTCGCTGAGCAGGCTGACCTTGAGGTCCAGCGCGCTGCGCAGCAGGCGGGCGACCAAGGCGTTGCCGTTGACCAGGTGCAGGCTGCGGCCGTGCAGCAGGCAGTCGCGAAAATGCCGCAGCAGGCGCCCGGCGGCGTACAGCGCCGATCGTGGCGCGCGGGTGGCGTCGAGGAAGTGGGCGAGATCGGCGCCGCCGGCGATGCCCATGCCGGCCAGGCTGATCAGGTCCAGCGGTGGGCGCAATTTCTCGATCCACTCGCCGAGCTGGCGGCCGTCGAACGGAGCAGCGCACAGCGAGCGCCCGCCCGGCACCGCGCCGGGGCCGTCGTGCATGTCCGGCATGCGGCTGCCGGACTGGAACTGCACGGCGGTGTGGCGCTGGAAGAACTCGACCATCGCCGGGCCGTGGGCGAGGAAGGCGCGCTGGCGCGGGTCCAGTTCGCTGCGCTGCAGCTGCTCGCGCAGGTAGCGCTCGGGGGCATCGGGCTCCTCGAGCTGGCCGTCGGCGACCGCCAGCGGATTGCGCGGAATCCACAGCCAGCCGCCGGACCAGGCGCTGGTGCCGCCGAGCAGCGGCTCCTTTTCGGCGACCACCACCTTCAGGCCGTGGTGCGCGGCGGTCACCGCGGCGGCCAGCCCGGACGCGCCGGAGCCGATCACCAGCACGTCGCATTCGATTCTGTCGGGCGTGTGCATGTTTTGCCTCTTGTTGTTGTAGGAGGGGCAATCGCACGCAGCTGGCGTGGACTCACCCCCTGTAGGAGCGAATTCATTCGCGACCCCGGCGGCTCGGTTGCGAATGAATTCGCTCCTACAGCGTTCATGCGATTGCCTTGGGGCTTACTGCAAGGGCGAAAAACCGGTCGGCTTCATCAGCCGCGACTCCAGGCGCTCCACCGCGTCCAGCTCGCGGTTCTTGCGCGCGAACGCCGTCCAGCGCGGGTCGGCGGCCATGCTGGCGCGCCGCACGGCGCGGTCGTCGAGGCTCTCGTAGGCCCAGATGTGCACCACCTGGTTGGCCTCGCCGAACTCGGTGGTGAAGAAGCCGACCAGCTTGCCCAGATGCTCGGTCTGCACCGCCAGGGCGTCGCTCTGGTACAGCGCCAGCCAGTCGGCGAGGCGGGTCGGCTTGATGGTGTAGGTGCGCAGTTCGTAGTACATGCGGGTATCTCCGTCGAAAGGTCAGTTGCCGGCCAGCAGGCGCTCGGCGATGTGGCTGGCGGCGATGTAGCCGAAGGTGATGCCGGGGCCGAGGGTGATGCCTGGGCCGGGGTAGGTGCCGTCCATGATCGAATTCATGTCGTTGCCGGCGGCGTATAGCCCGGGGATGGGTGCGCCACTCAGATCGACCACGTTGGCATGGCGGTCGGTACGCAGGCCGCGCGCCGAGCCCAGGTCGCCGGTGTCGATGCGGATCGCGTAGAACGGCGCCTTCTCCAGCGGCGCCAGGCACGGGTTGGGCTGCTGGTGCGGGTCGCCGAGGTGGCGGTTGTAGCTGTTGCCGCCCTTGCCGAACTGGCGATCGACGCCCGTGCGGGCGTCGGCGTTGTGCAGCTCGAGGGTGGCGCGCAGGCCCTGCGGGTCGACGCCGATGGCGCGCGCCAGCGCCTCGGGCGTGTCGGCGCGGTGCAGGTAGCCGGCGGCGATCAACGCCGAGTTGTCGACCGGCTTGGGCCGCGCCAGGCCCATGCCGTACTTGCCCAGGGCTTCGGCGTCGGCGATCAGCCAGCAGGGCGCGTGGCCCTGGAACATCGCCTCGACGAAGCAGTGGTAGGAGTTGGACTCGTTGACGAAGCGCCGGCCGCTCCTGTCGACGGCGATGATCCCCGGTTTGGCCCGGTCGGTGACCAGGTGTGGGAAGCGCTCGAGACTGCCGTCCGGGCGGCGCAGCACCGACACCGGCGCCCAGAAGAAGTTGGCGGCCAGCTTCTGCCCACTGGCGGCGGACACCGCCGCGGCCAGGCGCAGGGCGTCGCCGGTGTTGGTTTCCGGCGACATGCTCCAGTGCGCCGCGGCGCTCTGCGGCCGTTCGCTCGCGGCCTGCGCGGCGGCGCCGAAGCCGCCGGTGGCGCAGACCACCCCGCCGCGCGCCAGCACCCG